>DQDL01000073.1:14456-14680 GCA_003533405.1 Clostridiales bacterium
ATCACCCACCAGATGAGCGTCGTCAAAGAGGTGTGCAGCCATGTTGCCATCCTCGACGACGGCTGCGTTGCCGAGGAAGGTCTCGTCGCCGCAGTCTTTGCCGCTCCCAAGTCCGCTGCCGGACGCAGATTGGTGTTCCCCGGCGGCGTTGACACGATGGTCTCCGACCCTGCGGCAGAGCGCCGTGTGCGGCTCATCTTCCGTGACAGCCGCACGACCGGCAT
>DQDL01000080.1:0-6873 GCA_003533405.1 Clostridiales bacterium
GTGGGCGGCGACCAGAAGCAGCACGTGGAGATCTGCCGGGACATCGCCACCCGGTTCAACGGGATCTACGGTGATACCTTTAAGCTGCCGGATCCCTATATCCCACAGGTGGGCGCCAGGGTCATGAGCCTCACCAGCCCGGAAAAGAAGATGAGCAAATCCGACAAGGACCCCAACGGCTGCGTCTACATGCTGGAAAAGCCGGAGGACATCCTGCGCAAGTTCAAGAAGGCCGTGACGGACTCCGAGGCCTGCGTCCGCTTTGACCCGGCCGACAAGCCCGGTGTGTCCAACCTGATGCAGATCTACGCCGTGGCCACCGGCAAGAGCTTTGAGACCATCGAGCAGGAGTTCGCCGGCCATGGCTACGGCGACTTCAAGCAGGCGGTGGGTGAGTCCGTGGTGGAGCTGCTGCGGCCCATCCGGGAGGAGACGGAGCGCCTGCTGGCGGACAAGAGCTATCTGGAGAGCGTCTACCGCGCCGGTGCGGAGAAGGCGGCCTATGTAGCCAACCGGACCCTGAACAAGGTCTATAAAAAGGTGGGCTTCCTGCCCCGGTGATGGAGGAGACATCATGTTGATCGAAAACCGGCTGATCGCCTATACGCTGCTGGCGCTGCTGGTGGCGCTGGTCGTCAGCTTTCTGATGACGCCCATCGTCAAGACTTTTGCTTACAAGGTGGGGGCCATCGACGTACCCAAGGACGCCCGCCGGATGCACAAGACTCCCATCCCCCGGCTGGGGGGACTGGCCATCTTTATCGGCTTCATGGTCAGCATCCTGCTGTTTGTGGAGATCACGGCCGAGATGCGCAGCATCCTGCTGGGAGCCGTCATCATCGTGGTGCTGGGCGTGGTGGACGACATCATGGCCCTGCCGGCGCTGCTGAAATTTGTGGTGCAGATCGTGGCCGCCCTGATCCCCGCCACCCACGGCGTGGTGATCCAGGCGTTTTCCAACCCCAACGTCTTTTCGGACAATCCCTATTGGGTGCTGGGAAATCTCTCCGTGCCCCTGACGGTGCTTTGGATTGTTGCCATCACCAACGCGGTGAACCTGATCGACGGCCTGGACGGCCTGGCCAACGGTGTCTCCGCCATCTCCGCCACCACAGTGCTTGTAATTGCCCTCATCGGCGGGCAGTTTCAGGTGGCTGTGGTGATGGCGGCCCTGGTGGGGGCCTGCGTGGGCTTCATGCCCTACAACATGAACCCTGCCAAGATGTTTATGGGCGACACCGGCGCCACCTTCCTGGGCTACATTTTGGCCACCATGTCCATCCAGGGCCTGTTCAAGTTCTATGCCATCATCTCCTTTGCGGTGCCATTCCTGATTCTGGGACTGCCCATCTTTGACACCGCCTTTGCCTTCATCCGCCGCATCGCCCACGGCCAGAGCCCCATGCACGCCGACCGGAGCCACATCCACCACCGGCTCATCGACATGGGCCTGAACCAGAAGCAGGCGGTGGCTACTCTGTACGTGATCTCTGCCATCCTGGGCTTGAGCGCCGTGGTGCTGACTACCAGCGGGGAGGGCCGGGCCATGCTGCTGTTCCTGGTGCTGTGCATCGTGGCAGTGGTGGCCGCCCGGGTGGTGTTCCCCAAGGAGGTCAAGGAGGAGCTGCACGAAGAGTTGGAGGAGCTGAAGGAGCACGGCCACCACGGCCATCATCCAGCGGACAAGCCGGAGGATGATGGAAAGACGGAGGAGAAGTAAATGGAAAAGCTGCGGATCATGAGCGTCTTCGGCACCCGGCCGGAGGCCATCAAGATGTGCCCCCTGGTGCAGGAGCTGGCGAATCGGGAGGGGATCGAGAGCCTCTGCTGCGTCACCGCCCAGCACCGGCAGATGCTGGACAGCGTGCTGGAGGTCTTTCAGGTGAAGCCGGACTGGGATCTGGACATCATGACCCCCCGGCAGACGCTGTCCACCATCACCAGCAAGTGCCTCACCGGCATGGACGAGGCCATCGACGCCCTGAAGCCGGATATGATCCTGGTTCACGGGGACACCTCCACCACCTTTGCCGGTGCCCTGTCAGCCTTTTACCATCAGGTGTCCGTTGGGCACGTGGAGGCAGGATTGCGAACCTATGACAAGTATTCTCCCTTTCCAGAGGAGATGAACCGGAAGCTGGTGTCCGCCATTGCGGACCTGTATTTCTGTCCCACCGCCAACAACCGGGCCAACCTGGAGCGGGAGGGTATTACCAAGGGGCTGTTCGTCACCGGCAACACGGTCATCGATGCAATGAAAATGCCGTCAAAGCGCACGGCGTTTCACTCGCCGGAGCTTGCGCAGCTCAATTTTTCACGCAGAATCGTGACCCTCACCTGCCACCGCCGCGAAAACTACGGTGAGCCGATGGAGAGCATTTTCTCCGCCGTGAGGGAGCTTGCCGAGCGCCACGGCGATATTACCGTTATCTACCCCGTGCACAGCGCTCCCGAGGTGCGCCAAGCAGCAAAAAAAATTCTCGGCAGCACGCAAAATGTGAAGCTCATCGAGCCGTTGGACGCACTGGATATGCGTCTGCTGCTTTCCCGCAGCTATTTTGTCATGACCGACTCCGGCGGCCTGCAGGAGGAGGCTCCGGCGCTAGGCAAGCCCGTTTTGCTTCTGCGCCGTGAAACAGAGCGCCCCGAAGCAGTCGAGGCGGGTACGGTGAAGCTCACCGGTGTGCGCCGTGACGATATTCTCCGTGACGCAGAGATGCTGCTTAATGACCCCGCCGCCTACGAGCGCATGGCGAACGCCGCAAACCCCTACGGCGACGGTCACGCCGCCGAACGCATCGCCGATGCGATAATCGAACACTTCAAAACCACCTGAAAGCCGTCCCTTGGGCGGCTTTTAAAGTAGGTACATCGCTCCCATGATAATAAGCAGATCTTTGTCGCCGCTCTCACGGTACATGAGATAGAGGATGAGTATCAAAAGCAGATCCTCCGTCTCAAGCTCGCCGAGCTTTTCGGGGATGAGCCGTGACAGCGAGCCGCCTAAAAGCGGCATTTGGTTCGGCGGCTTTTTCTGCGGCGGCCTTGGCTGCGGGGGCGGCGGTCTGCGGTTTTGCTCCTTGGGCTCGGCGACCTTTTCGGGTCTGCCGGAGTTTCCCCGGTAGCGGTTATACATTGCCATCGTCATCGCCTCCGAACTGCGCCGCAATGGACGCTATGGACGCAAGCTTTGCAATTTTCATCGCTTTGTCCATCTTGCTGCGCCGCTTTTCCGACAGGTACGGGCGCATGGCTTCGAGAAGCTTCCTGTCATTCGAGGTCTTGGCCTCCGAGCCCTTCATGAGCCCGCTTATCTTTTTTAAAAGTCCTTCGTCCAGCCCCGTGTCCGGCGCAGGCTCGGGCGGTGCTTCGCCGCCCATGAGCGACTTTGCAATGCCTGCTATCCGCTCCATCTGTCCCGGATCATTCAGCAGCTCATTGAGCTTATCCTCAAACTCGCTCACAGGCAGCGCTCCTTTCACTCCATCGCTTTTTTGAGCTTTTCGGCAAGCTTTTTGCCCTCGTCGGTGCTCAAAACCTGCGAGAGGATATCCTTGAGTGCTGCGGTGTCGCCGCTTTTTGCGGCTCGCTCGAGCTTTTCTTGATCTACCATGCGGCTGACCGCCTTACCCTCGGCGGTGTCGGCAAGGCTCTTGAGCCGCTCGCCCTTGCCGCTGCGGCTGAGCTCCTCGCCCAGCCGTTCCAAGTCCTTCATAAGTCATCACCCGATCTATTATATTCACCTATACTGCGGAGGTTTACAATGAAAATTGCCGTTTTTTCCGACACCCACGGTTTGGCACAGGGCATGATAGATGCCGTGCGGGAGTATCGCCCCGATCAGGTCATACACCTCGGTGACGGTATGCGTGACGCCCAGCGCCTTAGCCGCGAGTTTCCGACCATCCCCGTGTGCACCGTGCCCGGCAACTGCGATTATGACAGCTATGACCCCGAGTACAAGGTCGTTGACCTCGGCGGCATGAAGGCGTTTCTGACGCACGGCCACCGCTACGCCGTCCGCAGCGGCAGGCTCGACACACTCTTGTACGCCGCCGAGTGCAGCGGTGCGCAGATAGTCATGTTTGGCCATACGCACAGGGCAGGTTATGACAACATAGGCGGTCTGTTCGTCCTCAACCCCGGCACCGCCGGTCAAGGCCTCGACCGCACATGGGCAAAGCTCGAGCTCGGCCCAACAGGCGAGATACATTGTGAAATATGCAAGATAAAATAACGCAAAAGCCGACGGTTTGACCCGTCGGCTTTTGCGTTATTTACTGTCTTTTGAAAATCGGCTCGTCCTCTCGGTTTTCGTACTGCATCAGGTCTACGCCCGAAAACAGCGGCTCGATGTCCTTGCCGTATATATCAAGGCTGACCTTGTGAATGTCGTACTTTAGCAGGATAAGCCCCTCGGCAAGCTCCACGACCTGCCGCAGCGCCGGATCGTCGGACCGCTTAAAGTCGTATCGGCAGCGCTTGAACACCTCGAAAACATCACGGTACGCCACCTCGTGTCCTTTTTCCACGAGCAGTACCGTCTCGGACATACCGGAGCAAAACTCTGCCTCGACAATGCCGAAATACACCTTTCCCGCATCGGTCGTGTAGGTGTCGGCAAAGCTGCCCTGCGGCATGCTTTTTAAGCCCCACACCTGCTTATAGTCGCTTATGCGGCTGACCTTTTCGCTCGGCACGGTCTGCGTACAGATAAACAGGCTGCGGTATCGGTCTATCGGCAGTGCCTGTAAAATGCGGTCGTCCCACCACTTGGGCGTGCCGGAAATATACTCCTCGCTTGCATCCTCAAACTGCACCGTCATCTCGGCAGACAAGCGCACGTGGCCAGGCTGCGTCTCGATTTTGTACGAATCAAACAGGCACATGTTATCCATTTAAACCCTCAAAAAATTTCTCGGGATCGCTCACGAATCGGTATGCATCAGAGGCTTTGATGAGCGTTGTGAAGCTTTCGTAGCTCGGCTCGTAAAGCTTTCCCTTGTGCTTGAGCTTCAGCCCGTTTTCCGTGGCAAAGGCGACTATTCCGTTAAGCTGCTCACGGGTGAGGCTCCTCAGGTCGAGCCGCAGGCTCGGCTCTTCTCCGGCAAACACCTCTAAGCAGGTCGAATCGAGACTGCCGAACTGCCGTGCGCCGCTGCACCAGCTTTTCTCCTCGGGGAAAAGCTCGGCAAAGCGCCGAAAATCAAGGCTTCCCGCCTTTTTCTTGCCGCATTTTAATCCAATTGCAAGCTGCCAAATCGCCATAGCTTCTCACTTTCTCCATGTTGCGGGGGCGAACATAATAAGCAGGGGGAATATCTCAAGGCGGCCGAGGAACATGTCAAAGCACAGGGCAAGCTTACTCAGAACCGACAGGCCCGACACGCCGTAGGTGAAGGTATTTGCATCGATGCCGTAGCCGATGTTGCCGATGCTGGATATGGCAACGACGATGCCCTTGCCGAAGTCGAGCCCGTCGAGCGAGAGTATCACCGCCGTTAAAACGAGCGCCATGAGATACGCAACGGCAAAGCTGTTTACCGACGACACGGTCTCCTCGTCGACGACCTCGTCATCGACCCTTATAAGGTGCACCGAGCCCGGGGTGATGGTCTTGGCGATGGCTCGATAGGTGCTTTTTGCAAGGATCATGACCCTTGAAAGCTTCATGCCGCCGCCGGTCGAGCCCGCCATCGGTCCCGTTATCATGAGCACCAGCAGCAGCGCCCATACAAACGGCGACCACAGCCCTGCGTCAACGGACACATAGCAGGTGGTGCTGATAATTGAAATAACCTGAAACAGCGAATGGCGGATATCCTCGCCGACGGTCGCAAACTGCGCAGCCGACGAGATGCCGATGACGAGCGCCATGCCCAGAACGAGCACGCCGAACACCCGCAGCTCGTGATTGCGCCTTATACGCAGAAACTCACGGGCGATGAGACAGTAGAAAATGCTGAAGCTCATGCTGCACAGCGTCATGAACACCAGCGTCACGGTCTGAGCATAGCTGCCGTAGGACACCAGGCTGTTGTTTTTAATGGAAAAGCCGCCGGTGCTGACGGTGGAGAGTGCAATGTTCACGCTGTCAAACAGCGGGATATCGCCGAGGACGAGCAGGATGACCTGCACGGCGGTCAAAAGGATGTATATCTCGTACAGAAGCTTTGCCGACTTCTGCATCCTCGGGACTAATTTTCCCGCCATGGGGCCGGGGAACTCCGCACGCAGCAGGAACATCGAGCCGCCCTCACGGGCAGTGGGCATGATTGCGAGCATGAACACCAGAACACCCATGCCGCCGACCCAGTTTGTGATGCTGCGCCAGAGCAAAATTGCCCTCGGCGCTGCCTCGACATCGTCCAATATCGTTGCGCCCGTTGTCGAAAATCCCGACACGGTCTCGAATATCGCATCGCCCGGAGCGGTGATGACGCCGCTCACATAAAACGGTATAGCGCCGAATACGGAGATGACTATCCACGCAAGTGCAACGGTCACGCAGCCGTCTCTCGACCCCAAGCCGGCACTCGGCCGCTTTACCGCCGCAAGCGGGAGCCCCACGACGAGCACCGCCGCGATCGCAATCGCAAAGCCGTGCATTGCGGCTCGGTCGCTGTCGGCAAACGCCAGCAGCAGCGGTGCCAGCATAAATACCGCCTCCATGCACAAAATCGTACCGACGGTTTTTCTTATCGTTTGAAAATTCATGGCCGCCGCTTACTCCTTGGCAAATATATCGTTCAGATCCAAAATATCACGCCCCGCCGTTGTCACGACGACGACGGTATCGCCCGCCGAGAGCCTGTCACGGCCGCCGGGTATCTTTATCTTGCCCATGCTGTTGATGCACGCAAGCAGTATGCC
>DQDL01000080.1:7077-15602 GCA_003533405.1 Clostridiales bacterium
ATGTCCATGAGCGGCTCGTTAAGATGCTTTGTCGCCTCGGTCACGGCAAACTCAAGCGCCTCCGCACCGCCGCCGGCAAGCTTATGTATCGTCAGCACCGCACTGCCGCCGGTGTTCTCCATCGCACGGACATAGCGCACGATGGCTCGGGAGCTTATCTGCTTCGGGCTTATGAGACTGTCCGCTCCACGGTCGCCGAGTATCTCGCCGTATTCGCTGCGGTTGATTTTCGTCAGAAGCTGCGGCACACCCACCTTGCGGGCAAACATGCCGATTATGATGTTCTCCTCGTCCATATCCGTCATCGGCAGCACGGCGTCCATGCGGGCGATGTTGTGCATTTTCAAGACCGCCTGCTTCGAGCCGTCCGAGCAAATGACAGTCGCCTCCGGCAGTGCCTCGGACAGATACTCGCACCGCTTGCGATCCATTTCGATTATCTTCACATGCGCACCGCTCTTTGCGAGCATCGGGGTCAGGTACTCGGCGATGCGCCCTCCGCCCACGATGAGCACATTTTTAGACCGCTTCGAGCGCAGCTTGAGCTCATGCGTGAGCTCCACGAGCGCCGATGCGGGAGCGGTCACATATATTCTGTCGCCCGCTTCGAGCACAAAGCGGCCGTCGGGGATGAACGCCTTGCCGTCACGCACGACGGCGCACACGAGCGTGCGGGTGCGTATCTTGCTGCCCATGTCCGACAGGCGCAGGCCGCACAGCGGGCTTTCCGGCTCGATGCCGAGCTCCACTATCTCCGCCCTGCCCTCGGCAAAGGTGTCTCGCTTGATAAACGCCGGAATTTGCAGCAGACGGTATATCTCCTTGGCGGCGAGCAGCTCGGGATTTATCGACATGGAAAGGCCGAGCTCGTCCTTGAGGACATAAAGCTGCTCGGAATACTCACGGTTGCGCACACGGGCTATCGTGTTCTTGCAGCCGAGCTTTCGGGCGAGGATGCAGGCGAGGAGGTTCACCTCGTCCTTCGCCGTGACCGCCACCATGAGGTCGCACTCATCGACATTCGCCTCACGCTGCGTGGCTATCGCCGCACCGTTGCCGTAAAGCGTCATGACATCGAGCGTCTCGGATATCATCTTCACCTTTTCCTTGTCGTTGTCGACAAGCACAATGTCGTGATTTTCGTTTGCAAGCTCCTCGGCGAGCGAGAAGCCTATCTTGCCGCCGCCGATAATTACGATTTTCATGCCGAGATCCTTTCCGATCATTTTCTTTAATATTTGATTGTATCATATATGCGGCGCTGTTTCAAGATACACCGACCCCGCCTTGCACTAACAGCGGCGGATATGCTAGTATGGAAGCAATTCTACTTCCGAGGGGTGTATTTGCTGCGGCAAAAATTATATGCTCACCTTAAGCAAAAGGAGGTTTCAACATGGATCTAGTTAAGATAGGCAAATATATAGCAGGCAAGCGCAAGGACTTAGGGCTTACCCAGCGGCAGCTTGCCGATAAGCTTGGCATGAGCGATAAGTCGGTATCCAAGTGGGAGCGGGGCGTGTGCCTGCCGGATGTGGCGCTGTACTCGGATCTGTGCGGCATCCTCGGCATCGGCATCAACGAATTTCTCGCCGGTGAGGATATCCCGCAGGAGAGCGTGGTGCAAAAGTCCGAGGAGAACATCATCGGCGTCGCCACCGCCAGCAAGCACCGGCAGAAAAAGCTCAAATCCGTCATCGCCATCCTGCTTGCCGTGTCGATACTTGCGCTGTCGGTCATCGGCGTGATGCTCGTCAACGAGTATTGGCCGCAAAACTGCATCTACCCCGTCAACAACACCAAAAGCGTCGAGATGGAGACCGTCAAGCTGCTCTCCGGCCCCGACGGTGCGCTCGTCTACGATTATAAAACGAGCGATAAATATAAGACACTGACGATTTTCCGCTATGAGTACCGCTCCGGCAAGCTTGTGAGCAAGGAGACGGTAGGATCGTTCGGCTACGGTGACCTCGACTCGCCCAAAAGCGGCAAGCTGCTTTTCGTGCCCGATGTTGAACACTCCACCGTCAAGTTCATCTCCGCCGGCAGCGGGTCGCTGGATATCCCGATCTTCACCGGTGTCGACAAGGACGAGTTCAACATGCGCACGATGCTTGGGATAGCGGGCAAAACGCCCATCGAATACGACAAGGAAATGGGGCTTTTCGCCCTCGTCTGCGGCAAGGAGCAGGTCTACACCTCCGTCATCGACAACTACGGCCAAACCACCGCCCCCGCCAACGATTATGTCTGCTACTTCTCCGTCGAATTCGGGAAATAGCAAAAAAACTCTCCTGCTTTGGAAACAGGAGAGCTTTTCCTCTAATAACACTTGCGTTTGGAGAAATGTATGATACTATTGTAAATATAAGCCTCAAGATTGGCAGCGTCAAAAAATTGATGCATCGCCGTGTTTAAGCAATTTCCGTTAACATCTGATTTCTTAGATGCCAACGAGGCATCTTGGGGTAATGCCAAAACAATTCACTATACAAATGTCATGGTATCCAATGTAACGCTGGCATATTTCGACAACAACAGATTCACCGTAAATCGTGAGCTTGAAGAAGCATTGCCGTGTGATTTCGATGTGAAATATAACGGCAATGAGTGCTATGTTGAGCTAGAAGTCAATGAAATTACAGATAAGGCATTGAATTACTCAATCGAAGACCGAATAAACGACATATCTGCGATGGATATTTTTTGGAGCGCCGCCCTACTTTTGCTTGATATTGTGGGGATAGCAGGGTACTTTATTGCAACGAGCATTTATAAGAAAGAACAAACCCAAAAGAGCATAAGCATGTAGTTGTTTAACGACAGCAACTATTACTTGCTCGCATCCGGTGGCAAGTCTCAGGACATCCGTACATAAGGGTCGACCGCTTCGGTAAGGGTAAGGACACATTCTACTTTCAAGAGGACGACGACCATTTCACGGTGACAACAAATGTGGAGATCAGCGAGCAGTTCTTTGCGTGGCTCTGCGGCTTCGGCGAAAAAGTCAAGCTCATCGGCCACGAAGACACCATCGCCGATTTTAAACGGTATTTGGACACGATAAGGGGGATGTATTGATGAAGAAAACCGATGATGCAATCCGAAAATTGGCGCTAAAGATGATTGCTCTGCACAATTTTTCCTATGCTTCACTTGCAGATGCTAAGAAAACCGTCCGTTTCGGCGGCTTTGAGCATTGCTTTGATGCACTTTCGCTTTGTGAATACTCCTCGACATTAAATGAACGGCAAAAGTCAAAACTACATCAATATCGAAACGAATACATAAACAAATTAGACTCAGAAAAACGCAAGTGCAGAGGCGAGTACGAAGTTCTTTTTCACTTCCTTCAGCTTTCTTCTTACCCTTACAGAGATTTTCTCATAAGGAAAGAAGTTCGCCCTGACTTTGTCCTTGAGGGAATCACCAAGGTCGGTATTGAAGTTCTCGAATTCACAACTTCGCAATTTGCCATAATGAAGAACATCGCAAACAGAAACTTCGGTAAAGGGAAAACCGCAGAGGAAATACACGCAGCCGCAAGGGAAAAGCACGGCAAAAACGCCGAGCAGTTTGATTATCTTGATATAGGAGGAGTTACCGCAGTTTCTCAAAAAGGGCTAACTGATGAAGACCAAAAAATGCAGAAATTCTCTGAGGATCTATTTGCTAAGTGGCAAAAATACAAAGATATGATTTCGGAGTTTGATGAGTTCATTGTGTTATGCGATGCTCGCTTTGCAGGTTTTTCAGATAAGGAGGATTGCGATTCAATAATGGAGATCCTTGAGTTGCTCGATCCCAACATCACCGGCATGGCTGTCTGCATTCTGTATTATGAAGGCGAGAACACAAGTTTGTCACGCTACTCGCTTTAGACGCATAAAAGATGAAAAAAAGGAGTAAGGAACTTGTATGTTTCTTACTCCTTTTTTGTTGCATAGTCGGCAATCATTGAAAAACTGAACTATAGGTCGGTTTTTCTGCGGCAAAGAAAAAGCCGCAGAGCCTTGCGATACCTCGCTTTCCTCACCGCACGCCTTGCTTTTGCCTCAGGCTCAGGCAGTCGGCGATCATGGCGATGAACTCGGAGTTCGTGGGCTTGCCCTTGATGTTCGACACGGTGTAGCCGAAAAACTTCTGCAACACCTCGATATCGCCCCTGTCCCATGCGACCTCGATCGCATGCCGAATGGCTCGCTCGACCCTCGAGGGCGTGGTGTTGAACTTCTTGGCGACCTCGGGATACAGCACCTTCGTGACGGCATTTATGATGTCCATGTCGTTGATGGTCAAAATTATCGCCTCACGCAGATACTGATACCCCTTGATATGCGCCGGAACGCCGATCTCGTGGATGATCTCGGTGACGAGCGCTTCGAGCGAGGCGTCGTTGCTCTTCGGCTGAGCGACCGGCAGCTTCGGCGAGTTGATCTGACGGATGCGGTCGAGCAGCGTCACGATGTCGCAGGGCTTGGTGACAAAATACGCCGCACCAAGCGCTGCGCACTCGGTGATGATCTTGTCGTTGTAGAAGCCGGACACCACGAGCCCCTTGGTATCGGGGCTGGCCTCGGGCAGGCGGCGCAGCACCTCGATGCCGTCGAGCTTGGCCAACACAAGGTCGAGCACCAGCACATCGGGCTTGCTCTCGGCCACCATGGCAAGCGCATCCACGCCGTCGCCGACGCAGCCGACAAGCTCCAGATCCTCCTCGTTGCGCAGCACCTCGGTCATGAGGCGCTTGAAGTCATCGTTTGTGTCTGCGATAAGTACACGGGTTTTGGTTTCCATAATTAATTATCCTCCATTAAGTAGCCGAAACGGCATCCATGTATTATTTAAGCAAAAACTACCGCTTTTGCGATATAAATTTACCATATTCGGATACTTTTTTCGCACGAAATTTGTCGACCGCCTCGGGAAATTGTTGACATAATTCGACGGATGAATGTTACAATTTGATGAACGATGCTATTATTTTGCATCTTGTGTCGAATTTTGTCAAGGCATTAAATGTTAAAAAAGTTTGTAACTGTATTTGCCGGCTTAACACAACGAAAAATGTTCCCCAAAAACGGACGCAAAAAGCGTGCCGAAGCGCTCCGTGCGGGCCAAAAAGTTGCCCGTGTGGGCGCTGCATTGTAAATCATTTTGGAGCATTGAAATGCCGCCGATTTTTCGATTATGCGTTCTGTTTTATCGCAGTTTAAATTGTGAACAAACCTTGAATTTTCAGGCACTTTGGAGGTTTTGTACTACTTTTGTGCAAAAATGGCACACCGTTTGCTTGACGTCTCTTGATTGAACAAATGCTCCACTTTTGCGTCGCAAAATTCGGCGTTTTTCCCGCCCGATGAGCCGGTTTTAAAAGCGGTTTTTGTGCACGCATAAACATTAGCCCAAAAAGAGCAGCTTTGAGCGTTAGAAATTCGTCATTGTCGCTTGATTTTTGGGTATATCTGAGAGCTTTTGTTACTTTTTTGTTACCATATGCATTTCAGGCTCATTTTTAACGTAAAATATCGCATTTTGTAACCATTTTTGGCAGTGTTTTGTCGAATGATCTTTTATTTTTGTCGAAAATGCGATTTTTCGACAAAGCATCGTCCGCAAAATTTCAATTCGCTCCAGAGCCGAATTTACGCATTTTGCCCGTCTTAACACAATCTTAACGCACTCGCCCAAAACCTTAACACGCATTTTGAGAAAAATTTTTGCCCACCCAAAGCGCAGATCACCTCCTGTTGCGTCGGCTTTCACTCTTTTTTTGTTGAAACGAGTGTTGTATAGCGCCAGTCTGCACGCTCTGAATCGGTGCGCTGCGGCCTCTGTGCGGGTGTTTTGAAAAACCGTGTCCCCACATGTCCACTTACGGACATGTATATATAAGAGGCCTGCATAGCAGCCCCACACATACCTCCGGTATATACAACACATCAGCAAAAGAAACAGCGGCAGGTCTCTGCCGCTGTTTCCTCGTTATCTTCGGTGATATATTCGTCCTCGCCATTGTTTAGGATTACACTACTCTCAAACAATCTAGGTTTGCTGTTAATCCGACTCACCGTTTGACTACCATTTGGGATTACACTACTCTCAAACGTACTTCGTGTAATTGCCCTTGCCGCTGTTGTTTGACTACCATTTGGGATTACACTACTCTCAAACGAGAGTTGCCGTTTTGATAATCGCAGACACGTTTGACTACCATTTGGGATTACACTACTCTCAAACAGCGACACTCAGCAAATCGAGATACATCCGGTTTGACTACCATTTGGGATTACACTACTCTCAAACTGAGGGCAAGGCACGCCGAGCGTTGTTCGAGTTTGACTACCATTTGGGATTACACTACTCTCAAACTCGTTCAAAGCCGAGCCGACGACACGAAAGGTTTGACTACCATTTGGGATTACACTACTCTCAAACACGGCTGGGAGCTTGAAACTTAAATGCTCAGTTTGACTACCATTTGGGATTACACTACTCTCAAACCTCAAATCTCAAATTCAGAGAGCCGCACGAGGCGGGGTGAGAGCAGACCGACACTACATTCGGCTGTGATCGAAAATGGCAAGCAGTATAACCAAGCAAATTATATCACACTTTTCAAAATACGCAAAGGTCGTTATCGACGACGACCGTCTTTTCCTCGGGCAAAGCGCTGCGCTGGCGATCCTCGACAAGCAGCACCGCATACTTTTCATAGCATGCCGATCTATACAGCAAACTCAGCTCCGTCTCGGACAGGCAGGCCTTGAGATTATAAAACACAAAGAGTTTTTTATTGAAAAACACACGCTGAAGCTTCATGTATTCCAAAATCGCCTCGGGAAAGCTCAGCTCCGCCTCATCTATGCAGAAATCCAGCATTTTCATAAGCGCATCGGCACCTTCAAGCTCGGTAAAGACGGTCTCGAACTCCATCAGCGCACTTATCTTCGCCGCCAGCGAATTGATATCAGACATGATGCGCCGGAGGTCGTCATCAAGCTCCCTCGCCGTTCGGCTCGCCTCTTGAGTCAGCTTCGTGCTGATTTTTTTGGACGACAGCTCCAAAGAGAACGGATCGGTGACAAGCGCTGCGAGCTTTGAAAATTCCTTCGGTTCGTGCTCCTCGGAGAGGACAAAATCCCCCATTTCGCCGTCTGTCTGCCGCTTCAGCGAGAGCACCGCCTTTCTCAATTCGACCGCATGAAGAATAGTTTGCCTTTCATTTCAACTCACACGCCCCTTGCGGGGCGTGACCGAGATTGACTTTCACGATAATAAACTCATTGCAATTTCAACTCACACGCCCCTTGCGGGGCGTGACACACTTGATCGATTGGGACATCGCATGTTTCAATATTTCAACTCACACGCCCCGCAAGGGGCGTGACCCCTGCCGTTCCGTGCGTATGTTAAAATCGTTAACATTTCAACTCACACGCCCCGCAAGGGGCGTGACCGTATTAAATTTGCGTATGCAGCGCAACTAAAACGATTTCAACTCACACGCCCCGCAAGGGGCGTGACGGGCAATCTGCGCCTGCTCAGCAGACCAACCACATTTCAACTCACACGCCCCGCAAGGGGCGTGACACCATAGCTGGTAATCAGCCGGACAAGAATGGATATTTCAACTCACACGCCCCGCAAGGGGCGTGACGCTGATAAAAACTTAGAATCGTCTGTTACATCTGCCGATTTCAACTCACACGCCCCGCAAGGGGCGTGACATAATAAAACCGTGTTCAGTAAACGAACGGGTAAATTTCAACTCACACGCCCCTTGCGGGGCGTGACTACGAGAAGCCGTTGCGCATGAATGCGGTCACGCAATTTCAACTCACACGCCCCTTACGGGGCGTGACTGATTGCCGCTCTTACTTCATCAATAGGGATGTCATTTCAACTCACACGCCCCTTACGGGGCGTGACAGGAGTTCATTGCCGGAAGGAGTTAATTACTGTGATTTCAACTCACACGCCCCTTACGGGGCGTGACGCACGGCGTGCGATTGAGAGGTGGAGTTCTGTGATTTCAACTCACACGCCCCTTACGGGGCGTGACGCAGCGTTTCGCAATTGCTTTTATCGGGCAAATCCCATTTCAACTCACACGCCCCGCAAGGGGCGTGACATGCAGCTGGTTCGATGTTTGCAGCGACACCCTCATTTCAACTCACACGCCCCGCAAGGGGCGTGACGCTATAACGCAGCTCAAGCTTGCAAGCATGGGCAATTTCAACTCACACGCCCCGCAAGGGGCGTGACTTCCCTGCATTACATTCATGTTTATGCCGTTTGCATTTCAACTCACACGCCCCGCAAGGGGCGTGACCGCAGTCAGCATTGACACAAAGCGTTCAACCGATATTTCAACTCACACGCCCCGCAAGGGGCGTGACGGATAACGCCACGGACTTTCCTGACCAGCCTCTTATTTCAACTCACACGCCCCGCAAGGGGCGTGACAACCGCCCAGTGTAATGCAGCCGTTGGCCGTTCCATTTCAACTCACACGCCCCGCA
>DQDL01000080.1:15907-19185 GCA_003533405.1 Clostridiales bacterium
ATTTCAACTCACACGCCCCTTGCGGGGCGTGACCCCCCTCCACCGCTGCCGTCCGTGCAATCAATGCATTTCAACTCACACGCCCCTTGCGGGGCGTGACAATACTCAAACTCTATCGTCTGCCCAACCATTCCGATTTCAACTCACACGCCCCTTGCGGGGCGTGACTGGTATGAACGAGATGACGGCATACAGCACGATGTAATTTCAACTCACACGCCCCTTGCGGGGCGTGACGGTGTTGGATATCTTCGCTGCCCTGTCCGATTGTATTTCAACTCACACGCCCCTTGCGGGGCGTGACGGAACTCCTCCGCTGCGATATCTTCGAGGATAATTTCAACTCACACGCCCCTTGCGGGGCGTGACTGCTGTTGGCAGCGGTTTTGCCACTTCTATTAATATTTCAACTCACACGCCCCTTGCGGGGCGTGACTCCATATGGGACGACCGGCTTCGCCTTCGCAGACGATTTCAACTCACACGCCCCTTGCGGGGCGTGACTAGCGAGAAATAGCCTGCCCCGCGCACCGTTGTCATTTCAACTCACACGCCCCTTGCGGGGCGTGACGAGCAGCAGCAAGGTCAAGAGAAATCAGAGAGTTGGATTTCAACTCACACGCCCCTTGCGGGGCGTGACGCAGGCTGAAATTGCCCGTGATTTTAATGCGGCTGATTTCAACTCACACGCCCCTTGCGGGGCGTGACGGAGGTGTTTTTATGCGCCGTAAGAAACTGCCTATTTCAACTCACACGCCCCTTGCGGGGCGTGACCTGTTTCTGACGATAAGGCTTTCGGCTATCAGGATTTCAACTCACACGCCCCTTGCGGGGCGTGACTTTCCTACGGAAAGATGTCCAACATGGGCACTTTATTTCAACTCACACGCCCCTTGCGGGGCGTGACAAACGCAAACTCAGACGCTCGTCGACAGCATGTATATTTCAACTCACACGCCCCTTGCGGGGCGTGACCGCAACATTTTGGGTAACATGGCGGTCACGCTCTACATCTTGGGGCGGACTTTATAATTTTGCGCCTTTTGTGGGCGCTTTTTGCTAATATTTTGCAATTCCAGTACAAAACCACAGCGAACCCGGCGCTAAAATCGCATCACAGGCGGTTCGCCTCAGACGATTATCACGCCCTCGGGGTCATAACCGCCCTTTGCGCCGATGTGCTCGACCTTTTTGTGCCAATTGTTGCCGAGGTAATAAAAACGCAGGCTGTCAAGCTCCTCATCGATTATCTGCATGAGCTCGTTTTTGAGCTTCATGAACTCGCCGTAATCGAGGTCGGCCTCGAAAACCGAGTTCTGCACCCTTTGTGCACGGCTTTGGCACTTTTTTGCGACGAGCCGCAGCCGCTTCCGACCGGCGGCACTCTGCGTGCTGACATCATAGCTGATCAAAACCATCATAGCACTCACCTATTTATATAGCATGGGTACTCGTCGAGCTCGCCACGGATGAACTTTGCAAAGAGATTGCTCTGCACATACGGCAGCAGGCCGAACTGAATTTTCTGCTTGAGATACGGATGCTCGATATCGCTGCGCTTTTTTTCCTGCCACTTTGTGAGCACCTTTTTCCTGCCGTCGTCGTTGAGCCACACCGCACCGGTGGGCTTGAACTCAAAGTCGGCATCGGTAAGCATGCCGAGATTGAACATCGTCAGCGTGAAGCGTTCGGCGTGACACCTTGTCTCCTCGACGAGGTCGCAGGCAAGCGAGCTGCGGCCGCTGCGAAGCTGATGGAAAAATCCAAAGTAGCTGTCGAGCCCGACGGTCTCGAGCGCTGCGGCAAACTCATTCGTATACAGCGTGTACACAAACGAGAGCACGGCGTTCACGGGGTCGAGCGGCGGGCGCTTGCTGCGGTAATCGAAGATTGTCGAGCCGGTGAACAGCTTGCCGAAAACGCCGAAATACACTTTTGCGCAGTTGCCCTCGATGCCGAGGACGGTTTCCAGGCTGTCGGCCTCGCAGACCTTGCTTATCCCGTCCTTGAGATAATCAATGGCGGCGGTGACCTCCTCGTCCTCACGCAGGGCAGGGATATCATGCCTTGAGCGGCGCAGGACGCTTATGCAGTTTGCAAGCTTCGCTGCGATGGTATTCCTCGCAAGAAAAACACTCTTTTCACGGATCACATCAATCTGTGCGACCCGCAGGAACACATTGCCCCGTGTCTCGCCGCTGACCTTTGCAAGGAACCGACCCTGCGGCGAAATGAATGACAGCGCCACCTGCTCCTCAACGCACTTGCCCATGAGCGCCGGAGAGCAGCCGAGATAGCCGAAGCAGACGATGGCCTCGACATTCGCAAACGGGATGCGCAGCTTAGTTTCGCCGTCGATGCGGCAGACGAGGTTGTCGTTTTCAAGCGACAGATATGCATTTTCATTTGTCACATAAACGGTGTTGAGCAGCTTTCTCATAGCTCACACTCCCTTCGCACGCAGTCGGCAACGCTCTCGTGCTTCCGGCGGGTCGTGACAAGCGGCATGCACATATCCTTCATCGAGCAGCCGCCGCACTTCTGCCCTTTTCTGATATCGGGTATGCGTCCCTCGGCGATATACGAGCGCATTTGCGCCAGCAGCGTGAGAAGCTCATCATGAAACGATGCATCGAATGACACCGCAAAGCGCTTTCGGACATCCGCATAATATATCTCGGCGGTGCAGTCGGTTTTGAACAGCTTGTCGGCGCAGAGCTTCTGCGCATAAAGCTGCATTGCGTCGTCGTGCCGAATTATGCCCGTCTTGGGCTTCGTTGGCTTGTACTCGACGATGCACAGCCCGGCGGCGGACTCCTCAAGACAGTCGAGCTTGCCAATAAGCCCGAGCTCATCGTCCCAGACATCAACATCGGTGTAGCGCTTTCTGCCACGGGCGGAAAAGCTTTCGCCGCTGTGCACCCGCTCGTGGACGGCGTTTGCCTTGACGACAAAGTAGTTTTCCGCCCAAGCCCTGTCTATCTCGAGCAACCCCCATCTGTGCGGGCAGTACAGGTAGTGCTGCAGGCTGCGGACGGATATCGTCTCCATCACACCAAGCGGCTGAGCGTAACGCCCTCGGGCATGGTCTCGTCGACCTCGACGGCGTAATCGGCGAACGCTCTGGGAGCTGCGTCCTCGTCCTTCTGGCGGACGACTATCTTGTCAAACAGCTCGCCCGAGGGTGCGTTGCCGAGCAGGCTGTCGTGCTTAAAGACATACAGTCTGCGCATGCACATTTTGCCCCTTGCGGCGCTGTGGTCGTTCTCGAACATATT
>DQDL01000080.1:19334-26956 GCA_003533405.1 Clostridiales bacterium
GCGGCGCTGTGGTCGTTCTCGAACATATTGCGGATAGCCTCCCACAGCAGCTCAAGGTCGTCCTCGTCAAAGCCGGTGACCTTCTGCGCAAGGGCGGCGGAGATATAGCCCTCGCCACGGTACAGGGCGTAGGGGATGATGCTCTTTTTGCCCATCTCGGTGTCACCGGTGGAGCGTCTGTCCTCGGTCGTTCTCGCCTGACGGGTCACGGTTACCTCCTGATACATAATGGGCGATATGCTGCGTGCAAAGTTGAGCTGCACAGGGCCTCTGACCGTGCCGCAGGAGTTGTCACCGGTTGACATGACTGCGCCGAAGGTGCGGACATCGAAGTAATTTTCGCACATATACTGCCTTGCCGTGACCACATCGTCCTTGTCTGTTTTCTTTTTGCCGGTCTCAAGGCCGCAGGCTTTATATGCTTCGGTAAACTTGGTATTCAACGCCTTGTCAGGCTTGATGAGGATATTGTAGCGAGGTTCACCCTCTTTCACAAGCTCGACATAGTTTCTTATCTTGCGCTTTAGACAGACATCGGTGACATAACCGAAGTCGGTCTCGGGATCCGTGCGGGGCGTATTCCCGAAATCGGGGTCTCCGTTGGGATTGCCGTTTTCGACATCAAAGAGCATTACAAATTCGTAGCGGTTAGATATGGCCATGACAGTTCCTCCTATTATTCATCGGCTGCGTCCGCAGCGGCTTTCTTTTCAAATCTCTGATTTTTCTGCTGATAATACCCGAGCATGAATACGCCCTGTTCCTTAAGCGAGAGGTGCGAGGGGAACACGCTTCCCATCATGCCGATTATCTCGGTGACCTCTCTGTCCATGAAGTACGCCGTTTTATCCTCGAGCTTTGCAAGGTGGTGCTGCGACAGCGAGAGCAACCTCGAAAAAACACTTGCCGGTCTTGTCGCCGCCGCCGAGAAGTACGAATCCCTTATCGTGCGGTTGAGCTTGTCTTTCGACGCACGGCGCTGAATGTCTTCAAGCTTGCAGAACAGTCTGCCGCAAAGGTACGCCGGATCTCTGTTTTCCAAATCGAGTGACATTTTTATCTCCTCCTGTTTTCCTTTCAGTCTTGCACTGCGATTTATGCAGGCCTTTATAAGTCCCATTCGGACATTGTTCATTTTGTCATCGGGGCTGGTTTTGACCCTCCTCAATGCCGTTGCAAGAAGCGCATCTGGGTAGGACGTGCCGTTTATTATGGCATCAAACAGCTTTGCCATGAGCGCAGGCGAGACCTTGTCGCTGCTGTCGGAAGATTCTTCTTTGGACTTTCGTTTTTTTGCTTTTCCTTTGTCTTCGTCATCGGAGGGTTTTGGATCTCGCTTTGTGGGCATTAGCGCTTTGTATATAGCATTTATCGTTATGGGGCGCTCGTCACCGTCCAATTGCATATCCGAGTGATGCTGGATCGTATTTTGCAGTATCTTGCCGAAGCTTTGGCGGTAAACGCACTTGACCGCCAGTCTGGATTTAGTCGGCTTTACACCCACGACATAGAAGCTGACATTGCTATCTATGTTGTCGATGCCGTCGACTATCTCCTGCGTGGCCTTGCCGTGTTTTATTTCTTTAAACACCGAATCGAGCCATTTATCCGTGTGCTCTCTGTCCATGGTGTCACCGATGGATAGGGCGCTGAAGATGTCATCGCACGCTTCATCGCCGGAGGCCGCCCAATAGATATAGGTCGTTTTATCTATGAATGTGCGGTGGTTTCCCTTGGCAAGCAGATAATTGAGTGCTTCGGTGTATTTCTTCACGGCCGTGGCGGAAATGCAGCTATTGAGCGACTGCTCTTTGCCGTAGGATTCCTCGGCTTTGTTGTTGCAGCAGACCAAAGTGCTCATTGACTGTCCGCCAATTCCTTTTATTTTGTCGTGCACATTCTTTATCGGCAGGTACTTGCCCGTTATACAGCACTGAGCAATCGGCTCATCGTTGTTTTCTGTGGAAGCGGCATACATCCGCTCCCACTTTTCCTTTATCTCCGGCTCGTCATGCAGAAGTTTATCCGGCCGACCGGCAAGGCAAAAAGCGAATTTGCCAGTGATGAGCAGCTTGCCCGCTCCCAACAAGATCTCGTTGTGCTCCTGCTCCTCCGGCTTCCATGTTTTTATGAAGCTGCGGTAGGCGTTAACGAGCGGAGTGTCGATGCCGTCTATAAACTCAAGGTTTTTCTCGACAAAGGCAGCGTGCGACTTTTTCGCCTTGTCCTTGCCGTCGGACGCAGACAGCACCGCAGCCTTTGCATCGTAGTTCAGTCCGAAAATGTACAGCGGGCGGTGCTCGATGATATTTGCGTCTATCGCCGTTTTCTCCGTCCGCTTCGGGAGCTTGGGAACCTCTTTCTCCTCGGGCTCATCCTTTGTGGTGTAGGCTTCGTTCTTTTGGATGTCAACGATGGATGTGACCTCGCCGTCGGCGCTCAGCGCAATGAGCGCTTGTATTTTTACTTTGGAGTAGCCGTCGGGCAGTACCAAGCCCTTTTGGGCGAGCACATCGTAGTAATCGCAAAGCGCACTTATCAGCATACTGTCCCCTCCGCAAATTTTCTCACATCGATAACGCCGCCGACCATGTGCGGGCGGTAAAACCGGGCCTCGGCGCTGTCTGAAAACTTCGGTGCGCTCCAGTCGCCGTTTATCGGCTTACCGCCGTCGGCAAAGCGCATTTCGTACAGCATGTAGCCGAGGTCGACATCGCCCATCCCGAGTATCTCGGGCGAAATGTCCTCAAGACGGAACTCATCGACAAGCTTTATGCTCTTAACGGGAAACTCGCTGCACCCGAGGCATGGCGTTCTGAAATGCTGCCCGTTTTCGAGCCTGCGCTTTATGATGCTATAGTGCTTCTGCTTGCACTCGTCCTCGTGCTCGGACTTCAGCCCCGTGAGCTCAAAGTGAAACTCCACGCCGTACTTCACATTCTTAAGCAGCAGCGAAGCACGCTGATTTCTGCTTTCGTCGGCGTAGATGCAAATGTCCCGCTCGGGGTCTTTCATCTGCGCCGTGACCGAGCGCAGTGCGACCTTGTCCTTTATCTCGTTTCTGCGCACATTCATGAAGTCGATGGGGTTATAAACCACTATCTTGTCTATCTCGTAGCGTATCGCAGGCTTCCAATAAACGCTCTTGAGCATGCCCACGAGCGCACTCGGCGTGGGCACATCGTAGCTCACTCGCTCGACCTTCATCTCCGGCCGGGTGAAGCAGGCAAGGTCGCCCTCGACCATTATCTTAAATCCGTACAAGCTCTCCACTCCTTTTACATAAAATAGTCCGTTCCTTCAAATTTAACGCCCAGCTCGCTGTCGTAATACTCCTCGTTCGTCAGGAAAAACACGCCGCTGCCGTGGTCGGCGACAACGCCCTGCTGCCGCAGCCGCTCAAACTCGTCAAGGTACACCGTGCAGCAGTATTTGCTTATCCTCCTGCTGCTGATACGCCCCGTGGCGCACAGCGTGTCGTACAGCTTTCTGCTGTAGTCGTCACGGCGCACGGCAAGCGACACCGTCCGCCGGTCATCGATGAGCCGGAAGTTTTCGCTGTATGTCCTGAACGGTATCATGTCGATGCTCTTGCAGCTTCGGCTCACGCTTTTTGAGTGTATCTTCTCGTCGTCGATGCAAAACAGCCGGTCGTAATACGCCTTTATCGCCGCTTCGCAGGATATGTCCTCGAACTCCGTCAGCACACCCTTTGTGAGCTCCTGCTCTGCTCTCCTGCGTCCGGCATCGGGCGATTCAAACACGAACACCTCGCCCGGGGCACGCAGCCCCTCACGGTTGCAGCGGCCGCCGGTCTGCAAAACGCTGTCGAGCCCCGCAAGCTCACGGAACGCCGCCACGAAGTCGAGGTCAACGCCAGCTTCTATCAGTGAGGTCGAAACGACCGTTATCCGCCGCTCCGGCGGCACGGCCGAAAGGTCGGGATAATCGTCATACAGCCGCTTTAACGCAGCCTTGATATTCTCAATGACCCTCGTTCGGTCAAATGCGGTCATGTAGGTCGACAGGTGGTACTTTTCTCCCGTGCACAGCCTGTAAAGCTCGGCGGCCTTTCTCCTGCTGTTGACCACGATGAGCGACGACGCATAGCTCGCCGCTTTCTGCACAAGCGCCTCGTCGGACACCTTGCCGAGGTCGGAGAAACGACACTTACGGAACTTTTCAAAGTCGGAGGTGTCGTCAATAAGGTCAGTGATGCTCAAGCCCTCTTCGGCGCAGCGCTCAAGCAGCGTGCGGAAATCCGGCATGGTCGCCGTGAGGAAAAGCGCCTGGCTGTTCAGATATTTCGTTATGTAGCCGATGCCACGCAGGCAGGGTTCGAGATATTCCCTCGGCATGAGGTGCGCCTCGTCAAACACGATGACGCTGTCTGCCATGTTGTGCACCTTGCGCAGCTTGCCGCGCTTATCGCCGTAAAGCGATTCAAAAAATTGCACCGCCGTGGTGATGACGATGCCCGCATCCCAGTTTTCGCACGCAGCCGAAAAAGCCGCCTTGCTGTCCTCGCTAAGGTCGCTCTGCTCCTCGTAGACGAACGACGACTGCTGCCGCAGAATGTCCGTGTGCTCTGAGAAAAGCCCCTCAAAGGTCAGGGCGGTCTGGTCGATGATGCTGTTGTAGGGAATGACATATATGATGCGCCGGAGCCTGCCGTTTGAGGCGAGCACACGCTTTAGGGCGCAGCGCATGCTGGCGAGCGTTTTGCCGCTGCCGGTCGGCATGTTCATGAGGTAAATGTTTGCGTCCGTGCCTATGCGTGCAAACGCTTGCTCCTGCAGTCTGCTTCGTGCGGTTTGAAGCTCGGTCACGGCCTTGAAGCCGCCCAGTTTTGCATCAAGCGATGCCTCGCACTGCTCAAAGCTGCATCTGAGAGGCTCGGGCAGCGCTTCGCTGCGGAATTTGGCGGTGTCCAGCGAGTCTGCGTCCGTCAGGCAGGAAAAGCAGTAGCGGACGAAAAATGCAAATTTTTCGACCAGATCCGCAATGCTTTTGCAGTCTTTTTTAAGCAGTGCCGTGAACGGCTCGGGGTCTATCGCCTCAACATTGAGCTCGGAGCTATACCCGCTGAAGTCGACGGGCTTGCGGCGCAGCCGCCCGCAAAGCGTGGGCATGTCCGCCGTGTTGTTCTTGACGCCGCAGTCGGGAATGCCGGAGTGGTGACCGGCGATGCAAAGCTGCAACAGTCTCGTCAGCGGCTTGCCTTTGCCCTCGAGCTTCGCCGCTTCTAGCGCACCGCAGATCGAGTGCTCGACCCTGATATTTTCGCCCCTGATGCGGCGCTGAAATTCGTCTGAATACTTGCCGATATCGTGCAGCAGGCCGCACAGGTAGTTTATCTGCCTGAGCTCGGCTATCGAAAAATCAGCCGCTGCCGCCGCCGTGTTCAGCGAATGCTCGGCAACGGACTGCACCTTCCCGCTGTCGGATATATGGGCAATAAATTGCTCCTCCATCGCTCCACCTCCGTCATTTTGCAACATGATTGTGTTGCTGCAAGGTCAAAAACCGTCGATTTCGCACAGTTTCAATACCATTTATAACAAAAAAATGCAGCAAATGCAATAGGAAATTTGAGAATTACATAAACATGTCACAATTTTGTCCGGTATGTGAAAAAGGCCGAGCGGACTGTTGCGCTCGACCTTTTTGTTTATGCGTAAAAGCAATTAAGATATAGCTTTATAAATAAGTGAAGAAACCGCTCCCAAAAGAATGAAAACAGAGAACGGCATGTCGTTTTTCAGCCCCTCGACTGGCGTATACTTTCTGAACTGCATGGTCAGCGCCATTGTCTTAAAATAATTTAATACATTAAGCAGCCGCAACTTCAGCTCCTTTTTAACCATCATATAAAACAGCGAAAATACGCCGCCGATGATCAATGTGAAAACGAATGCGCTCAGAAATTCTTCAAGTCCCCAACAAGCGCCGATGACGCACAAAAGCTTTGCGTCTCCTGCGCAGAACATTCCCAGCATGGATGCCCCTTGTGTGGCGCAGCTTTGCACTCTCAACTTGAATTGCGCCGGACTGCATAAGTGCATCTTCAAAACCGTCAATGTCCGCCTTGGATATCTTTCCTTGAGATATCCACTTGTCCGCAAAAGCATCCACCATCGCTCCTATGTCTTTCCTCCCGCTCACTATGCCGTACTGATCATAGATCTGCTGTCTCAGAACTCGGCGGCTCTGAGCCGTTGTTTGCCTTATATGGAGACTGTCAACGGCAGATGCAGCAGCCTCGGCTGCAGCTTCGGCTGCGGTTTTTCTGTCTGCCTTGTGTTCCTCTGCTTTCTTGGTTTTCTTCTCGATTTCAGAGTTTACGACCGCAAGGTCCCCTTCAAGCCGCGCAAGCTTCTTAGCCTGATAGTCGGCAAGCTCGTCTGTCCTCTTATACCCCTCGATAACGCCCCCCAGCTTAGTCTTGCGCTCGTTGAGCTTACGCAAGCTCTCGCCGGTGACTATTTTCTGAAAGTCCCGCCTATGCTGCGCTTCCTCTTCGGTGGTGATTGCATCGTCTACGGAGTAGTTGTCTTCGGCGTTATATTCACGCAGCTTTTGCTTCCACTCCGGCTCGGTTTTTGTGTTGCTATCGAAGTTCATTTCCGCCTTGCCGGATTTTTTCCACTTGACATTATCCCAGAAAGTGCGTATATTATCACTGAAGTCAGCTTTCCTTGCGGCTGTTGGGTAATTGGAACCCTTCATTCCCGCAAGATGTGCCTGACTTCTTTTTTCGTCTAAATATAGAATTCGACCATCTGCAATTGCCTCCTGTATGGCTGACCGGGCATTTCTTTTAGAATAAACTGTAATCGCTTTATTTGCTTTTTTCAGCTCATCATTTGAAAGCGCTTTAGTATCCATTTCTTCAATAACAACTCCGAGACCGCCATCTACTTTCACATCCGTGACAAGCACGATGCGGTTTTCTCTTTTCCTGCTTTCGTTTGGCGCAGCTGCAAATGCCGCTATCGGCTGTTCCGAAGCGTTAAGAATTTCGATAAGCCCGTCAACGCCGAGACCATGATAATTATTTTTGCCGCCAACAGGCTTGCCGTCACGAATCGCTTGACCCTCCGTGGCCATAGCGCTGTACGCTTTATTCGCCGGCATGTAAAGCTCAAGAGCCTCTGCGCCTATCTGATCGGTCAAAAAGTTTGAAGTTGTTCCGATATGCAGTTCGTTTCTTTTCGAGTCAAAATCACCGTTTAGAACAAGCTGAAGGTTAATCGGAAGATCTTCATCAATGCTATACTGCGGCGGGGCTTGTGCCTTGGGCTCAGTGACGGTGTTCTGCGCTTCGTTCTGCTTTGCTTCTGTTACCGTGGACTGCTCGTCGGCGAGCAATGCATCGATATCGAGGCCGGTGTGCTTGTAGAACACCTTGCGAACGGCCGAGGTGATCTTCTTCGTCCCCCGGGTATTGGCACGGCTGATACCGGCCAAGGCATCGGCATAGACCTCTTTTTCCTTCATTGAAGCTACGCCGTACATATCCTCTTCGGTATACAGACCGCCCCATTTGACGGCATACTGCATGCTCAGCTCGTTAAGCGCAGGCTCGGCAGCGGACTGCACCTTCCCGCTGTCGGATATAT
>DQDL01000080.1:27130-27840 GCA_003533405.1 Clostridiales bacterium
GCACCTTCCCGCTGTCGGATATATAAGCAAAAAATTGCTCCTCCGTCACTCCGTCTCCGTTATTTTGCAGCACAAATGCAACGCTTGTTAGATAGAAAATCATCGATTCCGTACGGTTTTAATTCCGGCAAATTCGCTCCAAGGGCGAAGAAGACCCCCGTGCGCAAAGCACGGGGGATTCCGGTTCATTTCCTCTTGAGCTTTTCAAGGAGCGTGCGTTTGGGGACGCACAGATCGCCGGAGCGGCGGAGGGCGGCGAGGGGACTGTCCTTCTTTAGATTGATGCTCAGCTTCACCGGGACGGTGTCGGTGCGCAGCTCAAAGCGGGTCAAAGCGGCAAGGCGAGCTTCACGCACGGTGACCGCAAACTCATAGCGCACATAGCTGTAACCGCCGTCAAGGCAGCGGTACTTTTCCTCGGGCGCCGCCGTGAGCGGCACATCGGAAAGGCGCTTGCCGGTCTCGGCATCGGCGAGATAGATCACCGGCTTTGTCACGAACCCGGGCAGCAGCACATGGCCGGTGATATGGTACCTGCTGCCGGTCTCGATGCCGTCAACGGTCAGCGCACCGGCAGCATTGAGTTTGCCGAGAGCTTCGTCTCCGGCAAAGGCTTCCTCGCCGTCAAGGCGCACGGTAACGCTGCCATCCCGCAGACGCAGAAGCGCAGCCTTCGTGCCGAGGGCGCAGTTTCTGGCGGTCGCCAGGAC
>DQDL01000080.1:28039-36490 GCA_003533405.1 Clostridiales bacterium
TCTGGCGGTCGCCAGGACATGCGCATCGCACCTTTGCAAAAGCGCCCTTGCCCTATCGCACAGCGGCGCATTGTCGGACACGGTGAGCGTGCGCAGCTCGTCGGCGGCAAGATACTGCGCATAGCGCTCGACCCTGCCGTGCAGGCGCTCGGACAACGCAAACAGCGTTTCACAATAGTGCTCGAGCATCGCCGAAGCGTCCGCTTCGTGCTCGGGTGCATCGGCGAAAATTTTTGTACACACCGGCTCACGCAAAAGCCCTATCGTGCCCTTTTGCAGCACGAGCGAATTTATGAGCAGGCTTCCGCCTAGCACGGGGAGGGCTGCGTCAAGGCCTTGCTCCCGGGCTTTTTCCGTGCGCAGGAACGCCGAGCTCAGGCTCGTTTGGATGCAGTCGGGGCGTTCTTTGATATCGGCAATGCCGCTGCCGCCTGCGAACTTATAATCGAGCTTTATCCAGCCGGTCTTTCCGCCCGTCCAGCGCTGACGGCAGGCGACTACATCGGTCTTGCCGCCGTTTTTCTCAAAGAAGTCCCACACCTTGACGAGCGTGTTCTGCGGCCAAGCGTCGCCGCTGTCGGCAAAGAGAATGTACCTGCCCTCGGCCATTTGCAGTGCAGCGCTGCGGTCGTCGGCGCAGGCAACATTTTTTGGATAGCGCTCACGCAGAGCGCCGCACTCGCCGGTCACGACAAGCTGCACATTTTCCTTGAAGCCCATGGTCTGGCGGGCAAACTGCCCGGCGGTCGTCTCATCGGGCGCAACTACGGTGAACTTAAATCCCTTGCTCGGCGCTTTGCCGTCCGTGCGGTAGAGCTCTGGCAGGTCGATGCGGTAGCGGTAGAATTTCTGCCGCACCTTTTCGGTCAGAAACTCCTGCGTTTTCCCGTCACGCAGAAGATACTTCGTGTAGTCGGGGAACACATTGACCTCAATGATCTTATACCCCGTCGGCGTGACGGCGACATCGAAGCCAAAATACTGAAGCTGCGGCAACCTGCGGCACACAGCCTTCACGCCCTCGAGTATCATATCCCAATGCGGCACATTGCCCTCGATGGCGACACCGGTGTCGGGGTGCACTGGACAGGGCGTGTAATGGTCGCCGCTTTTGAACTCCGGCCCGATTATGTGGCCGGTCTCTTTGTCAAGGCTAATGATTATGCCGCCCTCGGCGGTGTTGATATTATCGGTAAAGCCGCCCTTTGAGTGGCCGAGCTTCATGAAGCATGCGCCTATCTGCGGCGGCCGGTTCGTGCGGCAAAAGCAGTTTACACGCACGGTGTTGAGCGCCTCGGGGTAGAAGCTTTTAAACCACTCGTGCATGAGCACATATTCCGTCACGAGGTATACTCCCTCGGCGGAGAAAAGCTCCGCAGTAATGGCATCCGCCGACATGGGTACGCCGTTTAGGATATACCGCCCGTCACGGCACTCGAGCTTGTTAAAGCCCTGCCCGTGCGAGCCGTAGGTGCGCTTGACGGCAAGCAGTCTTTTCTCTTCCAAAAGCGCAAAAAGCGCATCGAAGCTCAGCTTATGGCCCTCGGGCAGCTCCGGCAGCGGCAGGATGCGGCTCATGCCGTTTATCCTCGCCACGGAATAGTAATACTCCGGCAGCACGCTTTTAAACTCATCGAGCGCAAAGCGGCTGGCGAGCTTATCGGATATCCACATTTGATACTCGGGATTGATGCGATTGACCCAAAAATAGT
Organism: Clostridiales bacterium; assembly: GCA_003533405.1. Lineage (GTDB taxonomy): Bacteria > Bacillota > Clostridia > Oscillospirales > Oscillospiraceae > F23-B02. The sequence continues at coordinate 29,752 of DQDL01000080.1, forward strand.
CGTAATCGGGGACATAGCGGCGGTAGTTTTCCTCGGTCAGGCCGAGCTCCCTGATGCGGTAGCCGAAAAAGCCCCGCTCGTACGCCCACTCACGCTCGGCATCGGTCAGCTCGGTGTCGGCCATGTCGGCACGCAGCTCCTCGTCCCACAGGCTCGCCATGTACGGGCGCATGCCGCTGCGGTGCTGCGCTTCGGCGATCTTCGCCCACTTTTCGCTAAATTCCCTCTCACGGCGCTCGATCTCTGCGTGCTCGGGGTCGGGGTGGGCGCTCTTTTCGTCCCAGTCGGCGATAAACTGCGCCAGCGCCTCGCTCGGGGCATAGCCCTCGGGCAGCGTGAGCTTTGTGGACACATCGATGAGCTTATGCCCGTCGCCGCAGGGGACGAACTTAAACTGCAAAAGCTCAAAAAATGCAAGATATGCGGCGGCATCCTTGGCCTTGGCGATAAGCTCGGGGTGCTCGTCGGGCGCAAGCGGCGTGCAGCCGCCGCTGCGGGTGACAAACGCTTCAACCGGCACCGTGACCATGCCGTCAGTCTCGGAGCGGCTTAAGATGACCACATTCACCGTGCCGTCGGCGGGGTCGGAGAAGCTCTCGGTCAGGACATATTCACGCCCGAGGTTCTCGAGAAACCGCACGAAGCCGTCCTCGTCATACTCCGCTGCGTCAACGAAAAATTTGCCGCCCTGAGTTATATCGCTGAGCACCTGCAGACGGCCCTTTGCCTTTTTGACCTGAAGCTCATGCTTGGGAGAAACGACGGCAATGCCTGCCGAGTCATAGCCTCGGTACTCAAGTCTTTCCAGCCCCTCCAAGAGTATGGGAGCTGCCTGTTCTTTTCCGACGAAGCCAACTATTCCGCACATAATTTAAGTTTCCTTTCGGATTTGAAGATAGCTTATTATACCATTGCGCATCACCGATTGCAATAAACAGGATTTGAACAATAAAAAAAGTCGGCCGAAGCCGACAAGGGCGGACTCAGATGAGGATAATCCGCCCTGTAAAACAGGCTTTCCGCCTTATAGAGGTGCGTACTTCACTTTTACAGGGTGCGCAGCAGTTTTGAGCGAGCTATTTTTCGTTCAGACAAAACAACAAAAATCGGGCAATACTTTGTGTATTACCCGATTTTTTTGTGAAGTATGGGCGGAAAAGAGCCGGTCAAAACCGGTTTCTCCTTGTCTGTGTTCGCCCTAAAATTAGAATACGAATTGTACTAGAATCATATACACCGCCGTGCCTCCGCCGACGGAGATGAGGAAGTTTTCCTTCCATGCATAGGTGCCGATAACCACCGCAGTCGCAATTAGCTCCGGCAGTCCGTGGCTTCCCGTGAGTATCGGGGTGTTTTTGAAGCAGTATACCACCAAAAGCCCCATGAGCGCGGGCGGAAGCACTCTGCCGAGGTATTTTATAAACTCCGGCAGCTCCTTTTTGCCGGAAAACGCAGCGAACGGCAGCCAGCGGGATATCTGCACGCCGAGGGCGATAGCCGCAATGGTCACGAGCGTCTGAGTTACGGTAAGCGTCACAGTTTATCCCTCCCTATCCAGAATATCAGCAGAATGCCGAGCAGCGAGGGGATGAGAAACACGCTCGTGCCGAAGAATATACGGCACAAAAGCGTTATGCCTATGCCGATAACGCAGGCAGGGCGGTTGCGCTTTTCCTTCCACTGCTGCAGGAACATGACGACGAACATCGCAGTCAGCGCAAAGTCAAGCCCCGTCGTGTCGAAGGTTATCAGTCCTCCGATAACGCCGCCGAGGCCGCAAAGGCCGACCCAGTAGATGAAGCACAAAAAATTTATACCGAAGTAAAAATATTTGTCCTCAACTCCCTCCGGCTTCTGCACCGAAACGGAGAGCGAAAACTGCTCGTCGGAAAGCGTGTATATCATAAACGGCTTGAGCACGCCTGCATCCTTGTACTTTTCCAGCAGCGGGATTCCGTAGAAGCTGTGGCGGAAGTTGACAAGGTAGCTCATGAGCAGCATCTGCGCAGGGTCAAAGCCCGCCGCCATCATGGGGATGGCCGCTATCTGCATGCTCCCGCAAAAGCATACGGTCGAAAACAGCATCGTCCACCATGCGTTGTAGCCGATATCGCTCATCAGAACGCCATAGGTCAGCGCAACGAATATCCAACCGAGAAAAACGGGTATCGTATACGGGAAGGCTGCCTTTATCCCGCCCAGCATCTTTTTTAAGCTCAACTTCTTCATAACAAAATAAAAAAACGGTGCAGTCACAAAACTGCACCGTCACTGTCTCTTTCTTATTTGACGATATTCAGGACGAGAGTCAGGATCGCAAATGCAAGTGCGAACCACTTTGTCCACTTTGCAAGCTTTGCATCAAGGGTCTTGGCCTTACCCTTGGACAGGAAGGTCTCGGCACCGCCGGCGATAGCGCCGGACAGGCCTGCGCTCTTGCCGCTCTGCATAAGAACAACGACCGTCACGGCCAGGCCGGACAGGAGCTGCAAAATAGTAAGAATCAGCTTAACAGTACTCATTTATATCCAATCCTTTCGATAATTACACCAAATAGCTCTAATACTATACCACAGCTTTTTGCGCTTTACAAGTAAAACTTTTAGTATTTTACCTGTTTTCCGGCGCATTTTTCACCAAACTTGCCAGCGCAGGACAAATTCGCACAAATACACCGCCCCCGCAAGGACACTCAGCGTTGTCAGGCACCAGTCGGCTCGGCGGTCGTGAGTTATAACCGCAAGCGCCGTCGGCACGGTGAACGCCGCCGCAAGGTAGCGTGGTGCGCTCAAAAGCCAAGTCGCACCGACGGCAACGATGAAGTATGCGAGAAAATACGCCGTGTACGAGCTGCGAAGTCTTTTGACCGCAAAAAGCATGAGCACCAGCGACAACGCCTGCGCAAGCGAATTCGGCAGCCACAGCCCGAAAAAGTTGACGCTGTTGCCGGAAGCGCTGTATATGGCGTTCTCGGTCTGATACGCAGCGGTATTGAAGAACCAGCCAAGCTGCTGATTCCAATGCTCACGCTGATACTGCATGAACTTAAACGCATCGCCCGAGACCGTGTAATTTACAAGGCAGTACGCCGCAAAGCCGAGCGGGATAATGAGCACGCAAAGGTAGTCTTTCAATTTCGCCCTGCGCTGCACGAGCTCGAACACCACCGGCACTATAAGCACCACGCCCAGCGAGCGTGTAAACGCCGCATATGCGCCGAGTAAACACGCAGGCAGCATTTTGCCCCGCCGCACAAGGAACATGCAGCCGAGCGTACACAGCAAAAAAAGGCTCTCACTCATGGGTGCGACAAAGAAAAACACTGCCGGAGACAGGCAAAGAAACTTGACTGCCCTCAGCGCCGCCTCGTGCCCGCAGTCGAGCGAAACGAGCTTATAAAGCATGACATTCGCTCCGGCAAAGCACAGCCCCGACACGATAAGTCCGGCGATAAGCCCGTCGCCGGTCACAGCCGTGACGAGCCGCACAACGACGGGATAACCCGGCAGGAAAACAAGCTGCACGAGCCTGTCGACGCTGCCCTCTGACAGGTACCAGTCACGGGCGATATCGAGGTAGTGCCCGCTGTCGGTGCATGTCCAGAAATCGAGTGCGTCAAAAAAGCCGGCCGTGCAGCCGAAAATGCGGCGCAGGATGTAGACGATAACGATGATGAGCACATCCCACAGCAGTACCGCCGCAAAAATCCGCACGCAGATATGCCGTGGCTCGCCGTCAAGGCTCGGAGCGTCCGGCTCGCCGTCACGCCATGCATCCACCCACTTGGGCACAAATCGCAGGCACACAAGCGTAAACAAAACGGCGCTTATAATCGCCGCCGTCATGCCTGCCGCCGAATAGCGCACTCCGCCGCACCACAGCGCAAATATCGCCGCCAGCACGGCAACTCCGCCTGCCGATATTAAAATTTGCGGGGTTTTCCGTTCCATCCTAGTTCCTTAAATTCCGCCTACCATCGCCTCGGCGGTTTTTATACCTCCACGGGAGACCTCATTCCCTATGTACTTTACGATAAGCTGTCAGACTTACTTCTGTTGCAGCGCCAACATAGGGTCTGCAAATTGTCCGGCTCAGTCTCGCCGCCCTTGCTCACCGGTATGATGTGATCTATTTCCAGCAGCAGGTTTGGCTCTTTGTGTATGCTGTTCCCGCAGTTTTGACAGGTGTAGTTGTCCCTTTCAAGAATAGCCTTCTTCAATGCTGGCGTCATCTTGCTTCTCTGTCTCTTTGCATGATTAGATTTTTGTGCCAGCGCTTCAAGTTTGACTTCGATATCCTGTAGCTTACTGCAATCAAATAGGATCGTCGACGCACTGCGGGACCGCTTTCCGGCTGATGTATACAATGCCGTGAATGATGGAGCTACAGCTTTCATGTATCTATCCGGAATGTCTGCCTCTGTCATGGCATTTTCCAACTTTTCCGTTGCTTCACGCAAGCTTTTTACATAGTCTAGGGTCTCGTTGTTCAGCTTCATGTTGAAATATTTTGTGAGATAATCAAGATATTTATAGCCGCTGAAATTGTTTGCTATCGTCGCAGAAACATCTATTCTTTGCTTATACTGCGAAGCCCCAAACACATTCAACATAAACTCGTCTCGCACCTCGGAATAGCCGGTTTCCTCGGCAATTCTTTGTACTTCCGCTGTCATCTCATTATCTTTTTCTATTGACTCCCTTACTTTTTTGAAGTCTCCTATATAATCAACAACAAGGTATACAAGCACAATAGTCATAACAACTATCGCATAAATAAGCGCATGAATAGGATTCATCGTCATCTACCTACCATTTATCTTTATAACCGCAAACTTATCTGCGAATCAGCTTAACCACTGCTTCGCAATGGCTCGTTCTCGGGAACATGTCCAACGCCGTGGCGGCGGCGAGGGTGTAGCCGTGGGCGTTGAACACCAAAATATCTCGGGCGAGGGTCGAGGGGTTGCAGGAGACATACACGACCTTGTCGGGCTGCATTTTGCACACAGTGCGTATCGTTTCCTCGTCCATGCCCTTTCTCGACGGGTCGACGACCACGGTCTCGGGGCGGATGCCGTCTCTCAGGAACATTTCCGCCGCCTCGGCCGCATCTGCGCAGATAAACTCGGCATTTTCGATGCCGTTGCGGCAAGCGTTGCGCTTTGCGTTCTCGATGGCCTCGGGGATTATCTCCGCACCGATGACACGCCCCGCTTTTTTCGCCAGAAACAGGCTTATCGTGCCTGCGCCGCAATACAGATCGAGCACCGTTGAATTTTGCGTGCACTCAGCGTATTCGACCGCCCTGTTATACAGCTTTTCGGCCTGCGGCGGGTTTATCTGATAAAACGCCTGCGGGGATATCTCATACTCCACGCCGCCGAGACTGTCGCAGACGGTGTCCCTGCCCCAAAGCGTGTAAAAATCACCGGCAAGCACGGTGTTGCCCGAGGTCTTGTTGACATTCAAAACTATGCCCGTAAGCTCGGGGCAAGCGCTGCGCAGGTGGTCTGCGAGCATCGCAGTCCTGTCGCCGAAGCCCTTGGCGGTGACGATGCAGGCGACGCAGTCGGCGGTGTTTACCGCCGTGCGTACGAACACATTGCGCACGCTGCCCTTGCGGGACTTTTCATCATAAGCCTCGATGCCGTTACGGCGCATAAACTCCAGCACTGCCGCCGTCACTCTGTCGGCTGCCTCGTTTTGCAGCAGGCAGCGCTCGACCGGCACGAGCTCATGCGTGCGGGGCGCAAAAAATCCGCTTTTGAGCTCACCTGCGACGCTGCGCACGGTGTAGATACCCTTGTTGCGGTAGCGCTCACGGCGGTCGCTGCCGATGATCTCCTCGGCCTGCACGGTCTGGCGGCCGATATGCGTCAGCGCATCGTTCAGTTTGCCGAGCTTAAAGCGCAGCTCCTCGTCATAGCTCATGTGCCGCAGGGTACAGCCGCCGCAGCGAACACAGTATTCGCAGTCGGGCGTGCGCCGCTCGGGTGACAGGTGCACGGGTTCTATTGCTTTTCCCCACACGGCGGAGCTTGTGACCTTGAGTATCTTCACCTGCCACACTTCGCCGACTATCGTGCGAGGGACGAACACCGCCCGGCCGTTTATGCGGCTCACGCCGCTGCCGTCGGAGGAGTAGCCGACTATCTCGGCCTCATAAATTTTGTTTTTTCTCAAATCTTCCATGCCACCCAATATACCATGATGCGTGAAATTTTTCAATGTGAATATAATTTTGCTTTTGCGCAGAAACTACCTGCGAATATGATTTGGAGGTTCTGCTATGAAAAAAGCTATTCTTCTCATACTTGCGCTTGCCATGCTGTGCACGGCGGCGGTCGCCTGCACCGACGGCGGCAATGTGAACGACAACCGAGGCGGCGTTGTGACCGATAACGCCCATGACAGCGATATCGGCGACGATATAAAAGACGCTGCCGACGATGTAGGCGATGCGGTAAAGGACGGCGCTGACGATGTGGGCGACGCAGTCAAGGACGGTGCTGACGATATCACGCACCCGGGCGCAACTCCGCTTCAGCCGGAGGGGACTCCTGCACCGGCAACGCAAGTCATTACACCGTGAAAAAAGTCCTGTGACTTTTTTCACGCTTAACACGCCACATTTTTTGTGAAGCTTTGCTTCACGAAAAATCTCGCTATGCTCGTCAAAAAGCCTTAACAGGCGTTTTTGATGGCTATAATCCAATTTGAGGCGGGACCTTTCTCGC
>DQDL01000002.1:0-3457 GCA_003533405.1 Clostridiales bacterium
GCTGGTGTTCTACCATTGAACTACGCCCGCAGGGCCGTTCCTATGTTCAGCTTAAAGATAATACCAAGATTTTTGCCTCTTGTCAATATTTTTGCGCAAAAAATATTAAATTTACAGTTAAGTTTCGCATTTTTGTTGTTGCCAAGCGTGGTTGATTTATGTATAATAGCTTCGATTGAAAAACCTATTACAGGAGGCACTTAAAAATGATCGAGTTAACCATGCAGGTAAGTGATTTTGACTATACAGAGACGCTTGACAACTTCCTCCCCGACCTCATCCGCATTCTGTCCGAGGGCGACGATGTCAATCCCCTGATTCGCAAGGCCGTCGGCGCATCGCCGGAGCTGTCGAAGAAGATCGTCAAGGGCATTCTTGCGGCGATGAGCCAGAAGCAGAAGGAAGCGCTGACGGTGAAGTTTCTGAACACCAACGCCGAGAAGCTCGTTTCGCAGGTGAACGAAGTCGCCGCCAAGAACGGCATCGTCATCACCCTCGACAACGCCAAGGCCGTCATCAAGTAAACCCGAGCATACGCACCGACGCAGCTAAACTGCGTCGGTTTTTTATTGACGGCGGCAAACTCCCGAATATACTCCGAAACCGTGCTGACATTCAAGTCGGCACGGTTTTTTTATTCGTAAAATTTACAAGCCCTCTTACGACGGCATATGGCCGAATAACTTTTACTTGACTGCACGCAGCGTGCAGTTTTACGGTGAAATGGAGGGTAATGTATGATTGTTTCAGTTATTGACAACGAGAATAAAGACCTGACTCTGCGGGAGCTTTGCCAAGCCTTGAACATCTCTAGGCGAACCGTTCAGGGATACGAGGCGCAGGGACTTGTGGCACCGAGTGGACGGACGAGCATGGGCTATCTGCTGTACGACAGCAGTGCCCAGCAGCGTGTGCGCCGCATTCGCAAGTATCAGACCTACGGATTTCAAATCAAGCAGATCGCACTGCTGTTGAGCGCCTCCGACGAGGTGCTGCAGCTTGAGCTTGAAAAGCGGCTCAGCGAGCTTCGCAGTCAAAGCCGCTGCATGGAGGAAACCATATTGGAACTTGAAACGGAAATTGACCAATATAAAAAGAAAAAGGAGAATTAAAATGAATTTTACTTACGACAAACACCCGAACAAAAGCCGTCTGCGCTTAGTCGCAGGCATCATTGCGCTCACGCTTGTCATCGTGTTGTGTTCCGCCTGCGGCAAAACAACGCATACCGGCGGCAGCACTGCTCCTGCCCCCGCCGTAACGGAAAGCACCGAGAATACCGGCACAGGCATCTCGGACGGCGAGCTGCGAAGCGATTTCAAAGAGGCGATGGACAGCTACGAAAATTTCATGAATGATTATGCCGAGTTCATGAAAAAGTACAAGGACAACCCCACCGACACCAGTCTGCTTGCCGATTATGCCGACTACATGACAAAATACGCCGATATGGTCGAAAAATTTGACAAATGGGAAAGCGAAGATCTGAACGATGCAGAGCTTGCGTACTACATTGATGTTCAGGCAAGGGTCAGTAAGCTGCTGCTTGAAAGCGCAAGCTAAGTCAGACATAGATCAAGCGGTCATTCCGAATGGAATGACCGCTTGATTTCGTTTCTCTATAAATTAATACGCTACGCCCCAGTAGATCATGTGCTTGGCCTTTTTGCCGCAGATGGGACAGGTGTCGCCGAGATCCTCCTGCGCAAAGGGGATGCAGCGAGAGGTCATGCCCGCCTGCTCCTTCATCTTCATCTCGCACTCGAGCTCACCGCACCACATGGTCTTGATGAAGCCGCCCTTTTCCTCCTGAAGCCGCTTTGCCTCCTCAAGAGAATGCGCCTCGAAGATGTGCTCGTCGAGATTCTTCTTTGCCTTGTCGAACAGACCCTGCTGCACGGTTTTGAGCAGCTCGTGGATCTTCTCGCCTATCTCGTCGAGCGAGACGGGGATCTTCTCGCCGTTGTCACGGCGCACGGCCATGCACATGCCGTTTTCGATGTCGCGGGGGCCGATCTCAATGCGCAGGGGCACGCCCTTCATCTCGTACTGAGCGCACTTCCAGCCGAGGCTGTTGTCGCTGACATCGATCTTGACACGCACACCTGCGGCCTTGATCGTCTCGTACAGCTCGGTGGCCTTCTCGGTGACACCGGGCTTATGCTGCGCAACGGGCACGACGATGACCTGAATGGGCGCAATCTCGGGCGGCAGGACGAGGCCGTTGTTGTCGCCGTGGGTCATGATGATGCCGCCGATGACACGGGTCGACATGCCCCAAGAGGTCTGGTGGGGGTGCTTGAGCTTGTTGTCCTTATCGGTGAAGGTGATGCCAAACTGCTCGGCAAAGCCGGTGCCGAAGTAGTGGCTCGTGCCGGACTGGAGCGCCTTGTGGTCGTGCATCATGCACTCGATGGTGTAGGTATTGACGGCGCCGGCAAACTTCTCCTTCTCGGTCTTGTTGCCCCTTATGACGGGCATTGCGAGGTAATTTTCGCACACATCGGCGTAGACCTCAAGCTGCTGCAGCGTCTCCTTGCGAGCCTCCTCCTCGGTGGCGTGCAGGGTGTGACCCTCCTGCCACAAAAACTCTCTGCCCCTGAGGAATGGGCGGGTGGTCTTTTCCCATCGCAGAACCGAGCACCACTGGTTGTACAGCATCGGCAGGTCACGCCAGGAATGCACGGTGTGGCTCCAATGGTCGCAGAACAGGGTCTCGGAGGTCGGGCGGATGCACAGGCGCTCGGTGAGCTCCTCGGAGCCGCCCATGGTGACCCATGCACACTCGGGGGCAAAGCCCTCGACATGATCCTTCTCCTTTTGCAGAAGGCTCTCGGGAATGAGCATGGGCATCGAGACATTCTCGTGGCCGTGCTCCTTGAATTTCTTATCGAGAACAGACTGGATGTTCTCCCAAATGGCATAGCCGTAGGGGCGCATGATGAACAGACCCTTTACGCCCGAGTAATCAACAAGCTCGGCCTTGGTGCAGACATCGGTGAACCACTGAGCAAAGTCCTGCTCCATATCGGTTATCTGCTCAACTTTTTTCTCTTTTGCCATCTATTTTTTCTCCTTTATTTTTGAGTTAACGGCAGCCAACTCTTTTCTGTCGCATGTAACGCATATAACTCTTTTATTTTATATAACTCCAATTACCTTGTCAAGAGCTTGAAAAAATCTTGACCAACATAACATTATTGTCTATAATATATCTGTTAAAGTATAGTTGATGGGAGCCGAGCACCTGTCGGTTTTGACGGGCAGATTTTTGCTCCGCTGTGTCGAAACCTTTGAATATACAAAAGAACTCCCTTTGCACTTTGCCTAGTCTGAGCGAAAATCTGATCAGGCAAAACTGCGAAGCATCTGACAGGGATGTTTTTCGAGGGATTTTCGGCTTTCTTTGGTGAGGGCGGGCGGCTGCCCGTTGAGGCAAAAAAGGCGAAAAGCACCG
>DQDL01000002.1:3649-3848 GCA_003533405.1 Clostridiales bacterium
AAAGGCGAAAAGCACCGAAAGGGCGCCCTGTCAGACGGCAGGGGGTCGGCTCCCATCAACTATCTACTTAAGTCGGAAGTGAGGTGACCCTTATCAACAGGCAGCAATTTATGAGCGAGCTTTCAAAGCTGCTCACCTTCATGTTCAAGGAGGACAGAAGCGAGATAATCCAGCAGTACAACGAGATGCTGGACAACGC
>DQDL01000002.1:4026-4588 GCA_003533405.1 Clostridiales bacterium
GTACAACGAGATGCTGGACAACGCCGAGGACGAGCAGGCCATGCTCGAATCGTTCGGCTCGCCGACAAGGCTGGCCGTTGCCATCTCCCGCAGCTATCAGCGTGACGAGCGCAAGCTCTCCGTGCATGCAGACTCAAAGGACGGCGGAAGCGGCGAAAATGTTAAGGTCAAGCCTGTTATCCCCACGCAGGGGGTAAAGTCGTCTGCGCCCATCGTTAAGCCCAACGAGCCGGCGGCGGACGCATATGTTGATATCATTGAGGAGATCCGCCGTGAAAAGGCGGCCGAGGAGGGCATAGAGTATAAGCCCATCTTCTTCAAGGAAGATCCCAAGCCCGAGCCGGCGGCAGAGCCTGAGGTCGAGGAGTCGGCCGAGGAAGCAGCCGAAGAGACGGCGCAGCCCGTTGACGAGGCGAGTGAAAATGCCGCCGAGGAAGCCGCCACGGATGACGAGGAAAACGCCGAAAACGACAGTGAGGCAAGCGACTCTGAGGCGCAAGCCGAAGATGCCGACGCAGAAGCGGCGGAGACTGCGGAGCAGACCGCAGGCGAAGCCGAGGAT
>DQDL01000077.1:0-4154 GCA_003533405.1 Clostridiales bacterium
CAAGACTTTTTTGACACGCTGAAAGCGCATTAAAGCTTAGATTCGATGTACTCGACTATCTTGCCGACGGTGACAAGCTCGGTCGCATCCTCATCGGGGATCGACAGGCCGAACTCATCCTCAACGGACATGATGAGCTCCACTACATCAAGGGAGTCTGCGCCAAGGTCATCTACAATATTGGTATCTGCGGAAATGCTGTCGGCAGCCACTTCGAACTGGTCTGCCAGGATGTTCTGGACCTTTTCAAGTGTCATTTTCTTTTCCTCCAAAATCAGGGGCTTATGCCCATTCACGGCTTTGCGGTTTGTTGCTTGTCTGCTGAGGTCTGTCGTAGGATACGACAACACGGCGGTTAGGCTCGGTGCCGGTGGAGCTTGTGGTCACGCCCTCGTAATCCTGCAATGCGGTGTGGATAATGTGACGCTCGTAGGAATTCATAGGCTCAAGAGCCATGCTTCGCTTGTACTTGATGACCTTTGCGGCCATTTTTTCGGCAAGGCGGACAAGAGACTCCTCACGCTTTGCACGGTAGCTCTCGGCATCGACGGAGATGTGCATATGCTTGTCGCTGCCGCGGTTGACCACATAATTGGTCAGATGCTGGATAGCGTCGAGCGTCTCGCCTCTGCGGCCTATCACGGCGCCCATGTTGGGGCCGGAAAGATTCACGACAACGCCCTTGCTGTCACGGGCGGTTATCTCGATGTCCGCCTTGGTGCCCATGCGCTCGAGAAGGCCGCTCAGGAATGCTCTTATCTCGGGATAATCCTGACTGGGAGCTTCCTCGGCGGGCTTTGCTTCCTCTTCGGGAGCGGGCTCATCAGGTGCTTCATACTCGACACGCACGACGGCGGGAGAAGCGCCGATGCCCAAAAAGCCGGATTTGGCACGCTCGACGACGGTCACGGACACATCGTCACGATCCATACCAAGCTCGGCAAGGGCGGCGGCGATTGCCTCGTCCTCGGTGCGGCCGGATTTTTCCAAATATTTAATCATACTAGGTTCTCCTGTAATTATTCAGGCTGATCTTCGGATGCGGGTTCATCGGTAGTCTCAGCCTCGGCGGCGGGAGCTGCCGCATTTGCAAAGCGGTTCGGGTCATATGCCCTGCCTCTTGCGTAGCGGCGGTTGCCGACCTGCGAGGGATTCTCGCCCTCGCTGCTCTTTATGCCAAGGCGCTCACGCTTCGCATCACGCTCGGCCTTTTCGCTAGCGGCACGGCGCTCATCGGACTGCTGCTTGGACTGAGCCTGCATCTTCTTTTTACTGGTGTTGTTGTTGCGGACGGTCGCACCCTCGGCACGCAGACGCTCGGTCTCCTCGTGACGGCGGCGGATCTCATCTTCCTTTGCCTTTTCCTTTGCGATACGCTCGGCATCCTCGATATCAAGCTTTCTCTTATAGATCTTGGTGAGGACGACATCTCTGATTATACCGAAAATGCTGTTTGCGATCCAGTATACGCCGAGAGCGGCAGGCATGATGAAGCAGATCCAGATCGACATGATGGGCATGAAAATATTCATGGTCTTCATCGATGCCTCGGCCTGCGCACCGCCTGCGGTGGGGTTAGTGGCCTGGCTTATCTTCATCGACAGCCATGACAGGAGCGCAGCGATAAGCGGGATAAGGAACAGTCCCAGTGCGGGAAGTGCGGTCGAGGTATTTGCAAAGTCAATGGTCCAGACCTTCCAGTTGGGGACCTCACCGAGGTTCATTCCGAGGAAGCTGTAGTCAAGATTCATGAGCTTGTCCGCCCAATCGCTCAGGGCGTTCACGGCAGCATCCCAATGCTGATGAAGGGCATTGGTAACGCCGATCTCGTCATATGTCTTGTTGGTCGAGACAAAGCCTGCGTTCTGAGCCGCCCACTCGGTGATTTTCTGAACGCCCTCCGAGCTTATGCCCATCATCTTCTCCAGAGGCTGGCGAATGACACTGTACAGTGCGATGATGATCGGGAACGGGAGCAGGCTCCAGAGGCAGCCGGACATAGGATTTATGCCCTCTTCACGGTAGAGCTTGGCGACCTCCTGCTGATACTTTTCCTTATTATCAGCATATTTTTTCTCCAGCGCCTTCATTTTGGGCTGGAAACGGGTGGTGCGCATCATGCTCTTCTTGCTCTTTGCCATGAACGGCAGCAGAATGAGGTTAACTACAAGAGCAAAGAGAATGACGGCAATGCCGTAGTTTTGAGTCCAGTTGTACAGGAACTCCATAAGTCTGGCAAACGGCCAAACTATATAATCCCATAATGACATAAGTTTCTCCTTGTAATCTGACCCCGCTTACGGGACGGGATCATAGAAATCATGCTCCCCGAGGTGAAAGGGATGGCACCTCGAAAAGCGTTTCAGAGCAAGCCAGCCGCCCTTCAAAGCCCCGTATTTCTCCAAGGCTTCAATGGCGTACTGCGAGCAGGTCGGAATATAGCGGCAGCAGGCAGGTCGCAGGGGCGAGATATACTTCTGATAAAGCCTCACTAATTTAATGAGCAGCTTTTTCATTTTTCCTCTCCCTTAATGAGCCCGAGCTCACCGCAGGCGTGCAAAAATGCCTTCTCGATCTTTGCAAAATCTGCCGTCACACATGCCGAGCGGGCGACGATGACCATGTCAACGCCGCTGATGAGCTTATCGGAATTCAACCGGTAAACCTCTCTCAATCTGCGGCGGGCACGGTTGCGGACGACTGCCTTGCCGAGCTTTGTCGACACGGTATAGCCCACACGGTTGGCGCCACGCCCCGTTTTCATGCTGTAAACGACGAGATACGGGGTAACGGCGGTCTTGCCCTTGTGGTACAGCCGCCGGAATTCATAGTTTTTCTTCAGTGTGACCCTGACATCCAACGAAATTCACCCCAAACACGACAAAAACAATTAATGCACAAACACCTTAAGGGCGGATAGTACCCGCCCTAAAAAATATTTAAATTTCCGTTCTGCTCATGCAGGCCAACTTAGGCGCTGAGCTTTGCTCTGCCCTTTGCTCTGCGGCGAGCGAGGACCTTGCGGCCGTTTGCGGTGGACATTCTCTTGCGGAAGCCGTGCTCTTTTTTGCGCTGACGCTTCTTGGGCTGGTAGGTACGCAGCATAATGTGTTGCACTCCTTTCGGGATTATTACTCAACATTGACCGAAGTCAAAGTAGTTGACTAAAAATTACTTCCGATGCCGACAGGCATCGGAAGCTTATTATATACGATAGTCTTATTGTATGTCAATCTTTTTTTAGGCGGTTTTGCCTTTTTTGAGAGCCTTATTTACGATAAGCAGCAATACCGTGACGACTACAGCCGAGACAGTTACCGCAATAAATGCAGTCCAGTTTGCACCTGCAAGGCCGGTTATATCGAACTCACCGGTTTCGGCGTTCTGGAGGTGTGAGAACACCTCAACAGCGTCGTATATGACAGCACCTGCGGCAACGAGTCCTGCAACTATGCTGATTGCGGGAGAGCTTGCCTTGGTGTCGCCCTTTGCAACTCTCTTGAGCTTCTCTTCTCTGAAGTCTATGACAGAGCCGATGTAGGCGGCAGTTACCGCAAGAATGATGCATTCAGGCAGCATGTAGGTCGCATTGTAGACAAAGGAGTAGGACAGTGCGGCTTGGGTCGGTATCGAAAGTCCTGCCCATACCGTTGCGCCGGAAATGACATGGCAGATATAGCGAAGGATGGATACGAAAACGCAGCCGAGGGTGAGTCCGAGAGCCTGATTTTCGATCTTGTTTCTGAATATACCGGCAAAACCTATTACAGTAAATGCAACGATGTAGTCAAGAAGTATGACAGCAACGATGCTCTGCCATGTGGTTACATACGAAAGCGAGTTGAGACCCAAAAGCTGCTGAACGACACCGTAAACGAATGCCGAGCCGAGACCCCAGCCCATACCTCTGCGGTATGCGATGATGGCTATCGGAAGCATGGACGCTATCGTTATCGAGCCGCCGTAGGGAAGCTCGGCAAGCTTGATCATGCTCAGTACCGTGGCAAGCGCTATCATGATGGCACATTCCACGAGAGACTTTGTTTTGTTTTGACTCATAACAGTTCCTCCTAAAACAAAAAGCCGTGCTTTACGCACGGCCATAGGAAAACGATTGGTGTAGTATTTTCGTTTCCTACGCCGGCATTACCCGG
>DQDL01000077.1:4333-5035 GCA_003533405.1 Clostridiales bacterium
TACCCGGATCAGGTTCATGGGTTTCGGAAATTCGCTTCTTTCCGTCTCAGCCGAGAAAACTCAGCACCCCTGTTTACTTGCAGCACAATAGTATGCTATCGCACGGAATTTGTCAAGAGTGTTTATCGACAAATTCCGAGAAAAAGCGCTGCTTGGGCAGATAAGTCATGAGCGGCAGTCCGATCAGATACATGACCCCGAGCTCACCGAGTGCCACCTCGCCTGCGAACACCAAAAATGCGCCGAAGTGCGTGAGGGGGTTAAGCCCCGCAAGCGCAATAGTCAGCGTTGCACCGACGATAAGGCCGTTCCAGACGACCGGCATTAAGCAGGCTAAAAGCCGTGCCTTTAATGTATTGCCCATTTTGCCGCACCAAGCTATGCACAGGCAGGTTATGAGCGTTGCAAGTGAGCCGAAAACGACATCCAGAACGCCCGCCGTGCTCATAAGATTGGCAACAATACAGCCGACGAACAGCCCCCACGCCGTGGACGGCATGAAAAACGGTAGGATGCACAGCACCTCCGACACACGAAATTGCAGCGCACCGTAGCTTATCGGCGCAAGCACCATCGTCAGCACTGCGTACAGTGCGCCGACAACGGCGGCGGTTATCAAGTTGCGAGTGTTAATTTTCATCATGTTTCTCCCTGTTTGCCAGCGAAAATACGCAGCCGCAGTATTCCTGACGGTACAGCCCG
>DQDL01000077.1:5198-5868 GCA_003533405.1 Clostridiales bacterium
GTATTTTTCGGATAAGATTATCGAACGGTGGTTGCCCTCACGCTTTTTAAACTCCGACGGCAGCCATTTAACGCCGTACTTTGCTTCCGCTTCACGGCCTATGGCGTTTATCGCCACGGCATCCTTGCGGGAGGACACGGTGAGCGTCGTGCAAAACCACTCAAAGCCACGCTCGCTTGCAATGCGAGCCGTCTCGTCAAGGCGAATTTTAAAGCACTCAAGGCACCTTTTGCCCTCCTCGGGCTCGTTTTCAAGACCCTTTATGCGGGAAAAGTAGTCCTCACTGCGCCACGGCTCGACCAAAAGCTTTGCCTGCACGCCGTCTTGGGCGATAGCGTCAATGAGCTGCTTTTGCGTTGAAAGCCGCTTGTCATACTCGGCCTCGGGGTAAAGGTTCGGATTATACCACAGGACAGTCACATCAAAATACTTTGACAGCAGCTCCAGCACCGAGCTTGAGCACGGTCCGCAGCAGCTGTGCAGCAGTATTCCGGGCTTTGTGTCGCCGAACTGCCCGACTATCTTATCGAATTTTCTAAAGAAATTTTCTCTGTTCATAGCACACATTATATTTTGTTTTTTCCCGCTGTCAAGCCGTGCTTTACTTTTTCGTGCGTTTAGTATAAAATGGTCTCAAGTTGACTTAGAGCCGAACACCTATCGGTTTTGA
>DQDL01000049.1:0-7638 GCA_003533405.1 Clostridiales bacterium
GCGTGTTTTTTTAGCGTGCAAAAAAGTCATGGACTTTCCTGCACGCTAAAAAAATCGCTTCCCCCGTGTGGAGGAAGCAATAATTTTTACTTACGCCGTGCACGGATCTGCTCGATGGCACTGTGTGCGTTTTTGAGGTGCTCGGAAAGCGGGATATCCGACTTGAACGGCAGCAGGAAGTTCGTTTTCTTGGCAAAGCGCTCGTGATTTTTGCGGATGTGCGCCTTGAGGTTTTCGTACTTGATGATGATGTCGTTTTCCTTTGCGAAGGTACGCAGCCGTGTCACGATGCCCGCAGAGTAGACGACATCGATCGTGAACACGCCGAAGAAAAAGCCCACGACGAACAGGAACTCAAGATTGTTGCCCAGCCACACCAGAAGCTTCGTCACCAGAGGGTGCAGCAGGAAATAATACGCTGCGCCGATCGCCGCCCAGATGGCCGAAAACAGCGGGCAGATGATGCCGTTTAAGTTGCCCCAGTTGTTGCTGTAGTCCCACAGACGCAGGTTATACACCTTTAAGCTCACGATACCGGCAATGTACTCCACCGCCGTCATTGCGGCGGCCATCATGACGAGCACCGCTATCGTGCCGCCGGTCGTGGCGACAAGTCCGCTTTTTTCGCCGAAGTCGGCAAGCAGGTACAAAAAGCACAGGCCGAAGCCGTAAAGCGGAACATACGGCCCCACGCAGAAGCCCGGGTTTATCCACTTGTGCTCGGGATTGGAGTCAGACAGGAATTTGCGGAAGAGAACCTCCATCACCCAGCCGGCAAGCGAGCCGAGGAAAAACAGATAAGCAAGATACAAAAATATCATTCATTCACCGCCACAGAAAGTTTATTACGCTATTTATATCAAATAATACGGCGCAGGTAAACCCCTAGTTTGACGCATTTTGTCGAATTTTTTGTCATTTTGCCTCACTTGGCAAGGGAACTTATTTGTTGTAATTTTTTAAATTGTATGTTATTCTACAATCGGAGGGATAAATATGGCCACCTTTACGAAAAAAGCTATCCGCAGCGCTTTTCTGACCTTGCTCGACGAGCACCCCTTAAACAAGATCACCGTTAAGGACATCACCGATGCCTGCGGCATGACACGCAACACCTTTTACTATCATTACGACGACATTCCCGCCCTCATCGAGGAGATATTCATAAGCGAGATAGACCGCATCATAAGTACCTATCCCTCGCTGGACTCCATTGAGGAATGTCTGCGTGTCGCCATGGGCTTTGCCATGGAGCATAAGAAGGCTCTTTTGCATATATACAAGTCCTCGAACCGTGACATTTACGAAAATTATCTCTGGGAGATCTGCCGCTACACCGTCACGACCTATATTGAGACCGCCTTCCCCGATGCGCCGTTGTCGGCCGAGGATAAGGATGCCATCATCCACTATCTCAAGTGCGGCTGCTTCGGCATGGTCATCGACTGGATGAACTGCGGCATGAACGATGCCACCCGTCAAAGGCTCCTGCGCATCTGCGAGCTCAAACGGGGCATGGCAGGCGAATTAGTTAGCCGAAGCGTTAAAAAGTCCACCTGACGGTGGACTTTTTAAGTCCAACAGGAGTTGAATTAAAATGAATGAGAAACAAGGCGGGATAAGCTCCGCCAGAATGGGGCAGATGCCGGAGGGCAAGCTGCTCCTTACGCTTGCAGTGCCGATAATGCTGTCGATGCTCGTGCAGGCGCTGTACAATATCGTTGACAGCATCTATGTCGCTCAGGTGTCCGAGGACTGCCTGACGGCGCTGTCGCTGGTGTTTCCGGCGCAGAATATCATGATAGGCCTTGCCACCGGCACGGGCGTCGGCGTGTCAAGCCTCATATCCCGTGCGCTTGGTGCTAACGACCATGACAGAGCCGGCAGAGTTGCGGGCAACGCACTGTTTTTGTGCCTGTGCTGCTGGGCGGCGATGTTTGCCTTCGGCGTGTTCGGTGCGCAGTGGTTCGTAAACACGCAGATAGACGATGCCACCGTGCGTGACTATGCAGGCTCGTACCTCGAGATAGTCTCCATCGGCTCGGTATTCATGTATTTTGAGATAACCTTTGAGCGCTTTTTGCAGTCGTCGAGCCTCACGAAGCTTTCCATGTGGACGCAGATGGCGGGCGCAGTGACGAATATAGTGCTCGACCCGTTTTTCATCTACGGCTGGTGCGGCCTGCCCGCAATGGGCACGGCGGGCGCAGCGGTGGCGACGGTGCTCGGTCAGGCCGTCGGCGCCGGACTAGGTCTTTTCTTCCACCTCAAGCGCAACCGCGAGGTCCCGCTCGGGCTTAAGTTCTTCCGCCCCAAGGGACGCATCATCGGCGAGATTTATGAAATCGGCTTCCCGTCCATCATCATGATGTGCATAGGCTCGCTGACAAACTACATCATGAACCTGCTGCTCGTGTCGTTTACCAAGACCGCCGTTGCTGTGTACGGTGCGTACTTTAAGCTGCAAAGCTTTTTCTTCATGCCCGTGTTCGGCATTAACAACGGCCTTATCCCCATCATCGGCTACAACTACGGCGCAGGCAAGGTCGACCGCATCCACCGCACGATAAAATACGGCGTTATGTTTGCCGCAGCGTTCATGCTGACGGGGCTTGCGCTGTTTGAGCTTGCGCCGGGGCTTCTGCTGTCGGCATTCAAGCCCTCGGCGGAGATGCTCGATATCGGCACGCATGCGCTGCGGCGCATTGCGCCGCACTTCCCCATTGCGGCGTTCTGCATCGTAGCCGGCTCTGCGTGTCAGGCGCTCAACAAGAGCATGTTCTCGCTCATAACAAGCTGCATGCGTCAGATATTTGCCCTCATACCGGCGGCGTATCTTCTGAGCCTCACCGGCGATGTGAACAACATCTGGTGGTGCTTCCTCATAGCCGAGGTCGTGTCGTTTGTCTTCAGCTCCTTCTTCCTGCGCAAGGCCATGAAAGACACAGATAGACGATTACATGCATAAATGTCTAAAGCTCCCCTTTTTGGGGAGCTTTTTCTTGTATTTTTATGATAAAATATTAGCAGTGTCCACAAGTTTGTATATTGAAAACACTGATTTTTTGTGATATAGTGGGCTAAGTTTAGGAATTAACAATTTAATTCTTTGGGGGGGCCCGCACAAAGCGGTTTCGGTCAGCCGTAAAAGCGGATATGCCCACAAGGCAAATTTGAAAGGATTGATGTAATGAGCAAGTATTCCGGATACATGGATAAAGTTGCGAAATTCGACCTTACGACCGGTAAGCTCGAGGACTATCCGTGGAGCGACAAAGAAAAGGAACTGTATCTCGGCGGCAAGTCGATGGCCGCCAAAATTCTCTACGACCACCTGACCGGCAAGGAGGAGGCACTGTCCGAGGAGAATGTTATCGTCATCTCTACCGGACCTCTCACCGGCACGGGTGCACCCAGCTCCGGCCGCTTTAACATTTCCGCAATTTCCGCAAAGACCGGCACCGTCGCCTCCGCAAACTGCGGCGGCACCTTCGGCTACTACCTCAAGAGAGCGGGCTACGACGCCCTTGTTCTCACCGGTAAATGCCCCGAGCATTCATGGCTCGAAATTTATAACGACAGCTTCACTCTCCGCAATGCCGACAGCGAGGAGGTCTGGGGCAAGCGCCCGGCAGACGCCGAGCAGCAGATGCGTGACCTTCTCGACAGAGACTACGGCTGCCGTGTAAAGTGCGGCATCGTCGGCATCGGCACCGCAGGCGAGGAGCTCGGCGAGAACGCCGGCGTTTTCAGCCGTGACCGTGCCGAGGGCAGCTCCGGCATCGGCGCAGTGTTCGGCTGGAAGAACCTCAAGGCCGTCGCCGTTTCCGGCAACAAGCATGTCGTTGTCAGCAACGAGAAAAAGACCACCGCATGGAACAAGAAGTGGGTAAGCTACCTGAGAGAGCACCCCATCACCGGCGAGCAGCTGCCGAAGCTCGGCGCAGCCAGCATCGTCGGCACTCCCGCACTCACCGACGGCGGCTGCACAGCACCCGCAGCGGAGACCGCAAAGGGCTGCCTTTCCTGCCCCATCAAGTGCGTGCACGCAGTTGAGATAAACGACGATGAGAGCAATGTCCCCGCAAAGGAGCCGCTTGCACTGCTGTGCGGCGACGAGCTCAGCGGCTTCCCCGCATTTCTGGACAATCTCGGCATGCGCATCGACGGCGGCAGCCCCAAGGCAAAGGCCGACCTGAGCATGCTCATGGAGGATCTGTTTGAAGCCATCGAGGCCACCGGACAGTGCCCGTTCACAGGCTACGCCATCTTCCCCGCCGTTTTGTTTACCGATCCCAAGAGCCCGATCACCGTTTCGTTCAACAAGAAGGTCGCAAAGCTAGGCCCCGTGCTGAGCATCCTCAACAAGCACCCCGAGCTTCTGTTCTTCCCGCTGTCGGTGTTCCATCACGACCGTGAGATGAAGTATGCCGTGGGCATGAAGATGAATCTCGGCAAGTACCTTCGCTGCGGCGAGCGCGGCTACGCCATCGAAAGATACATAAGCACCCTGTTTGCAGGCAAGCCCGAGACCGACGGCGAGACCACCGAGGTCGAGGCCAAGGACGGCGCCGACAAGCTCAAGAAGGCGTATTTTGCCGTTCGCGGCTGGTCCAAGGACGGCGTTCCCTCCGAGGCTGCGCTCAAGAAGCTCGGCATCAGGAAGGGCAATCAGTAAGCTGCAAAAAGCGGCAGAATGGAGTAAATTATGGCTTATAAAATTACCGATAAATGCAACGGCTGCGACGATTGCGCCCAGCTGTGCCCCGTAAGGGCCATCTCCGGCGAAATGAAGGAGCAGCACGAGATCGACCCCAACCGCTGCATCGACTGCGGCGCTTGCAGCCATATCTGCGAGTACGAGAGCATCCTCGATAACGAGGGCAAGGCCTGCAAGTTCATCCCCAAGGAGCAGTGGAAAAAGCCCGTTGTCGACACCACCGTGTGCGACGGCTGCGGCATCTGCGAGGAGGACTGCCCCGCATACTGCATCGACATTATCCCCAACGAGAAAAACCCCATCCACAATGTTTCGTTCCTCGCCAGACCCGAGGACTGTCACGGCTGCGGTGTCTGCGAGAGACACTGCCCCATCGATGCCATATCGATGAAATAAACATCCTACATAGGAAAAATCCCGTTCATCTCGAACGGGATTTTTTCTTATTCCTCGGGTATCGGCTCATCGGGGATGAATGCGACAACGCAGTGTGATTCAACTCCGTACCACACCGTTGCCATATACTTGCCTTCGGGGAGATAGCCATTGCCGGTTTTGCCGCCAATGGGGACTGGCGCACGAAGCCAAATACCCGCTCCTTCGTCCGTCGTTATGCTTGTGACATACCGCCACTGTCCTCCTGCACTTTCATATTTGCATTCATACTCACCGTGTACTACGGTATAGCTTTGGTTTTGCAAATCGGGTATCATTTCCTTAGTTGTGTCAATTGAAATGATAACAGAGAGCACCAACGCAGCCGCCATGACGAGCGTAAAGCCCAAGCTGCGGTCGCCTGCGATGCCGTTGCGGTGCTTGCTGATAAAGTACCAAACAACGCCCACAAGTGCGGCGGCAACGAGCGCTGCGGGGACTATCCATCTCACGATTATCCCCTCTCGCATTATCGCATCAAATGCGGCATAATCCATCTCCGCCCTCACCTCCGTCCGGCTGCGTAATTTCACCGAAATTCTAACATTTCCCCGCTCCGCCGTCAACAAAAATGAGCAGACGGCGTTGTGCCTATCTGCTCAGTGGATGTTTTTTGTGACCGTCCCGTGTTATTTCGTCCTTGAATGTGAACTCGTGTATCTCGTTTATCCGGTCAACAAGCTTATGGCTGTACTTGACGACTATTATGTCATTTTTATACCCTGCAAGCTTTATGCATTTATCCTTTTCCTCGGCATTTAACTTGTGGCCGGAAAACAGCAGATAATTCGCAGGCGAATTTCCGGGTCCAAAGTGTTTAAATTCAACGCAGACAATGTCTTTAACTTCGTCCCAAGTCATTCCCTTGACATATTTGCCGAGAAGTGTACACACTAAGCCATCTTTATCTATTCTTGATTTTGCCGAATATGCGTAAAACTCCGCAAGCACTTCTCTCGCCGATACTACCAACGAACAGAGCGCAAAAGCCGCAGAGAAAATCTTCGGCCAAAAATCTTCGACCTCGGTAAAAACATACACGAAAAAAGTCGTCATTGACAAAAGAATAAGTATCATTAGCGGCATAAGGCACATTCTGTACCTATCTGAATAGCAGTCCACATATTCGGTTTTGCTCTCTTTTTCTTTCATGCTCGTATCTTCTTCACAAACAGCAGGTAGGCCAAGGCAAGGCAGATGATTATATCGTAAAAGTGCGGGCCGCCGTAGAACACGCTCGAAATGAGCGTGACTAAGATTATGCCGGCGGAAATCAGTCTGCCAAACACGCCGCCGGACTTGACAAACCATGTGAGGTAGGCGAGCACGGGCGTGAGCAGCGTGAACGCCGCCCAGCCGTAGACAAAGCGCCAGCCCCAGATGCCGTGCGTGTACTCGGCGACAAGGTAATATGTAATGAGCATGCCTGCGCAGAACAGAAAAATATCAAGGCAGGCACGGCGGCGGCTGTCGCAGCCGAGGACGATGACAACACCGACAAGTATCCACACGGAAAGCTCGGAAAACACCGAGCACAGTATCTGCGTGTAGATATCGGCGAGGCGGGTCAGCGCTCCGGCGGCAAGCCCCAAAAGCAGCATTACGAGGGGATTATAAATTATCTTCTTCACTGTCGGCGGGCTTAACCTCGGCAAGCTTCTCCTCGGCGTTCTGCGCACGCAGCCTCAGCTCGGTGCCGTGCTTGAGCAGCGGCGAGAGTGCGAGGAACATAAGACCCATGCCGAGCGAAATTTCAAAGTTGAACTCACTGTCAAGTCCGCTTCCCGCAGCCATAATTCCGAATACTATAGTTGCAACAAGGCTTGCGCCGACGGGAACTGCGATGGTGATTATTCCGAGACGGAGCATCTCCTTTGCGCCCTCAAAAGTGAAGGGCGTGCCGGCCTTGAGCTCGTGCTTGAAGTACACATTTATAAACTTCGCAACGACGGCTTCCGCAGCGATTATGATGGTCATGCAGACAAGCACCGCCGTCACATATTCCTGCGTTACACCGGTCTGCTGGAGCATATCGTCCAATACAACACCGCCGCTCGATACGAGCGCATCGAGCTTGCCCGTGCCGGTGAAAATGGTAGCGGCAAGCATCAGCGCCACAATGACGACAAACATCACAAACGCTATCTCGGCAAGAACCTTGCAGACCTTGCAGACGGTCTGAACAGTTTTCAGTGATTTACTCATTACACAACTCCTCCGTTATCTTCCGGTATAATGATCCATGCTATAAAGTAAGCGAGCACGCCGCAGCCTATGGATGCCAAGCTCACGAATGCCCAGTAAGTTGACGGGAGCCGAATCCCTATCGTCTGTCAGTGTGCCCTTTCGGTGCTTTTCACCTTTTTTGTCTCGACGGGCAGCCGCCCGACTTCACCAAAGAAAGCCGAAAATCCCTCGAAAAACATCACTGACAGATGCCTTGCAGTTTTGAGGGAGCAGATTTTCGTTCAGGCAAAGATAAA
>DQDL01000049.1:7846-27120 GCA_003533405.1 Clostridiales bacterium
CTAGGGATTTAGCGAAGCATGGGCGGAAAGCTGCCCGTCAAAACCGATAGGTGTTCGGCTCCCGTCAACTTAACCTCACGAGCGTCGGGTCAATGTCGAAATACTCCGCCAAGCCGCCGCATACTCCACCAAGCTTTTTGTCTTTTGTGCTTCTGAAAAGTCTCTTTTTCATTTGTCTGTCTCCCTGTGCTGCTGTGCAGCGGTCAGTATATTTTTCATGAGCATCGCCCGTGTCATCGGCCCTACGCCGCCCGGTACTGGCGTGATGAACGCCGCCTTCTTTTCGACCTCGTCAAACACGACATCGCCGAAGAACTTGCCCGTCTCGGGGTCACGGTTCATGGCGACATCGATGACGACGACGCCGTCTTTGACCATGTCGCCGGTTATGAGCCTCGGGCTTCCGGCAGCAACGACCAATATATCCGCCTGACGGGTCATTTCGGCAAGGTTTTGCGTGTGGCTGTGGCAGCACACGACCGTGCCGTTTGCCCGCAGCATCAAAAGCGCCATAGGTCTGCCGACAATGTTGCTGCGCCCGACCATGACGCACACCTTGCCGTCAAGCGAGATGCCGTATTCCCTGAACATCTCCATGATGCCCGTCGGCGTGCACGGCCAGAGCGCAGGCTCGCCGACTATCATGCGGCCGACATTCATCGGGTGGAAGGCATCGATATCCTTATCCGGGCGGATGGCGTTTATAACGACGCTCTCGTCGATATGCCCGGGCAGCGGAAGCTGCACCAAAATGCCGTCGATGCTCTCGTCGGCGTTGAGCTTGTCTATAAGCTCCAAAAGATCTGCCTGCGTCGTTTCCTCGGGCAGGTCGCAGCGCACGCTGTCGATGCCGCATTTTACGCAGTCACGCTCCTTGTTGCGCACATATATCTGCGAGGCGGGGTCTGTGCCCACCAGCACGGCGGCAAGCTTCGGCTTTCTCGGAAGCTTGGCAGCCTCAGTCGCCACCGCAGCGCATATTTTAGCGGCAAGCGCCTTGCCGTCAATTATAGTTGCCATTGTAATCACCTCTGTATTAAGCTGACGATAGGGGCTCGGCTTCCGCCAGCTTCTTGATTGTATCAAACTACCGAGTGTTAGTCAACAGGGCGCAGTCTGTTATCGGGCGAAATTGCTTCCATTTTTCACGAGCATGTGGTAGAATGATGTTTACTAATCTGAAAGCGAGGCTCGCTATGGGCAAACTGAAATATCTTATCCGCCGCATCGCCGAGATGAACTATAAGCAGTTCTTCCAAAAGATCGACGAGGTGCACGAAAAAAGCGGCAAGTGCAAGCTGTTTATCTTTTTCGACATGGTCTGGTGCGGCCTTGTGTATCAGGCAGGCTACATGGATTATGCCCTGTTTGAGATGTATAATTTGAACGGTGCTCAGCGCAGGACGATAGTCACGAGGGGCATAAACAACGGCTTTATAAAGCGCTTCAATGACCCGAAGTACATGCCGGAAATTGAGGACAAGCTCAAGTTCGCAAAAAACTTTTCCGAGTTCATGCACCGTGACTGGCTGGATATGTCCACCGCCACGAGGGAGGAGTTTGACGGGTTTGTGAAAAAGCACCCCGTGTTCATGTCGAAGCCTGTCGACGGCATGTGCGGCAAGGGCATCGAGAAGATAAACGCAGCCGAGTTTGACGGCGACCTGTACGAGCACCTCAAAAACGGTCATCAGGTCATACTTGAGGAGTGCGTAGTGCAGCATCACGATCTCATGGCGCTGCACCCCTATTCCGTAAACACCTGCCGTGTCATCACCTTCACGCAAGGCAGCGTCACCAATGTCGTGGCGGCGTATCTGCGCATCGGCAATGGCCGCTATGTCGATAATTTCAACAACGGCGGTATGGTCGTTCCCATCGAGGAGGACTGCGGAAAAATTATATATCCGGCGCTGGACAAAAGCCACAATCTTTACGATGTCCACCCGCTCACCGGCGTTGCCATCAAGGGCTTTCAGGTGCCGCTGTGGGATGAGGTGCTGGATATGGTCAAAAAGGCAGGTCAGGTCGTGCCGCAGGTCGGCATAGTCGGCTGGGATGTGTGCGTGACGGATAACGGTCCGCTGCTTATCGAGGGCAACGACTTTCCCGGGCACGATATCTATCAGCTCCCGCCCCACCGCACAAACGGCATCGGCGTCCTGCCGAAGTTCAAACGGGCAATGGGGATAGAATAGGGAAATATTAACTTTTCCTTGTTTTGCCTTATTGTAGCGCACCGATAGGTTGATGTACAGGCTAAACTTTAGTACGCACTCACCGGTCGAGCTGGCGCAATGACGATTAGGCGAAGCGTAAAAGCGTATTGAAAAACCGCCCTTTGGAATCCCGGTACGGGGTATCGGTGCACCGGTCGTTTTGGCTGCGGAGGTTTAATCAGCTGCGAATAGCTTGCAGTGCGCCGATAGGTTGATGTACAGACTTAACTCTAAGGTGCAGTCACCGGTCGGGCTGACGCAATGACGATTAGATGAAGCGTAAAAGCGTATTGAAAAAGCACCCTAACGGGTGCTTTTTTCATAGCCTGTGGTCTCTCGGCATGGTGTTGTAATGATTCATCATCGGCTTTTCGAGTGCTTTTACAAGCTTTGTGTCGAGGTTGAACCAATACGCCGCCACGGTGAACAGAAACAGCGAGAATGCTGCTATCGATGCGGTTTTTATAAATTTCATTTTTATATTCCCCCTTATGCTTTACCAACATTCGTCGTCGTCAAAATCGACAAGTGACGGATCGAGCGGCTCGGCGTTCATGACCGTCTGCATGAAGGTGTTGACATCGGCACGCATATCACGGCGGCTTATCGAGGTCGGATCCATGAGATCCTGACGCACGGTACACATGAGAAGTCCACGCTTCTTTGCGCCCTCCTCGAAAATACCGTTAATTGCGCCGACACCCTTGCAGGATATCTGGTCAAAGAGGATTATCATGTCGCAGTTATACTCAGCATACTTCTGCCACAGGTCGTCTACCATGACCTCGTAGCCGCCCTTGGTGTGGGCTCGCATGGTGGAGGTCTGGAACATCTTTGCGATGCCGAAGAGCATATCTTCACGGTTTGAGGTGTCGATCTGCTCGGTGCCGTGGATATCTATCATCTCGCACACGCTGTCGATACCCCAGCAGTTGAGTATCCAGTTGTTGAAGTTGGCGTAGTTGTTGCACGGGGTATTCCACAAGATCGCACGGTAGCGCACTGTCTTGGGGAACCTGCGCTCGGCGACCTGCTTTGCAAGCAGCTTGTTGACCTTGAGGTCGTTATCAAGCGCTTTCTGCACGCCGCAGACGGCCTGATGCTCGAATATGCGGTACAGCCATGCGGTAGCGCCGGTGTGCGGCGGGATATCCGTGCGATTGTACTCCCACTTTTCAAACTTCGCCCTGTTCTGTGCGTTCCATATCTCGCAGGCATCTTTAAGCTTATCCCAGTCGTACTTGCTGCCCGTGTGCTTTTCCAAAAACTCCACGGCGGACTTTATCTCCTCTACTGCGTACTCCTGCACATCGTCACGCAGCCAGCGCAGCGGGATGTTTATCGGCTGCTCGGGCAGGCCGTGACGGCGGGTCTGCACGGCGGTGGTCATGATGCTGCCGTCGCAGGGCATGTTGCATGAGAGCATACAGCAGCCTATCTTCGGGAAGTCGTCCTCGATTGCAACGCCGGCCTCGTATGACGGCAGGGGGCACACATCCGCCGGAAGGCCGTACAGCTCCGACTGCTCGATGTAATGCACGGGAGTGTGCTGATTTATAAGCGAGGGCAGGTACACGGGGAACATCTGATACAAAATGACGGGGTTATCGGGCAAGCCACGGCACATGAGCTGCGGCACGAGCTCATCCATACAGATGATCTTCTTGCTCAGCTCTTCGGCCTTTTTGCTGCCCGGGTGCAGGTTCATGTCGGCGCTGAAAATGACATCGAACTGGCTGGTGACGACATCGGCGAGATAGTTGAGGTTATACCTTGCGCCCTTGAGACCGGCACCTCGCAGCCCCTCGCAGATGCGGTCGAAAAACGAGGGAACGGTCAGGTAGGTGTACATCCAGCGGTAGCGCAGCACGGCCTTGATGTTCTGGATGGGGTGGCCGAGCGCCCACTTGATGAGCTTGCCCCAAAGCACGCACCACTGGGCATAGTCAAAGGCGGTGTCCTTGAGGCCACGCCACTCACGGTGCTTGTAGATGCCGGTTTTCGGCTGCATATTATCTGCCATGCGCTTGGTCATTTTGCCTTACCTCCCTCTTGAATTTTCTTTATCTCCAAGCTTTCAACGAACGCCTGAACACGGGTCGAAAGCTGACCCGAGCCACGCACGACATACTCACGGTCAACGCCGATGGTCGGCACGCCGTACTCATCACGCAGTATCTGCGTATTGAGCATGCGCTCGTAGCCCCAGAAGTCGCAGAACTTGGCCTGCTGATAGATGATGCCGTCGGCATGGTACTCATCGACAAGCTGCTTTACATAGTCACGCCGCTCGGTGATCTTCTCGGACGACATGAAGCGGGGACACTGGTTTGTCTCAAGATAATTTCTGCACACCTGCGTCAGAGCGTCCTCGGTGTCGTTCAGCTCGATGCGCTGGCGGCCGGGGTATGCGCCGAAGCAGTAGCGGTCGGCGGCGACATAGCAGCGGCAGTTTTCGAGTATCTCGGAGAAAGCGTAGTCATCAAGCTCGCTGCCGACGACAACGACCCTCGCCCTCCACGGGTTCACGGGATCGGGCTTGCGGCATTTAAGCTCTGCAAGCGTTTCACGCAGGTACGGCAGGATGAGATAGGTCGGGCAGGTATAGCTTGCGATGCAGAGAATGTGGAACTCTCTCGGCGTGATGACGGGGTTTTCCGCCTTGCGCAGCTCCGATATCTCCTCAAATATGCCGCACATCTCGTTGTGCATCTCGACTGCACGGCGTATAGCCTCGTCGGAAACATCAACGCCGTACTCGGCGCTGAGCTTATCGAGAAACTGCGCCTTTATCTGACCTATGTACATCTTAAGTCCGTGGGGCGACACCTTCATCGGTGCATCGATGATGCCGTAGTCGAACTTTGGATTGTCGATGAGCTGCATCTCGTGGAAGTTCTCCACCACACGCACCATCTGCTGGCAGGTGTCGGACGAGGCGTAGAAGTCCAAAAAGTTGTACCCGCCCTCGAACGCACGCTCGAACAGCGCACGGGCGTAGCCGCAGATGAAGCTGGTCATGTAATACTGGCTGATATCCAGCGAGCCGGTGTTGGGTGCGCTTAAGCGGACGCTGAATGCGCTGCCGCAGTTGAGCAGCACCTCGGGAACATAGTAGCAGGTGTAGCCGACCGCCACCTTGCCGTCTGCCTTGGCCTGCATGACAAGCTCGTTGTTGGCCTGATCTAGCAGCTGCTCAAAAAATCTGATGTGTTTCAGGTCTTTCATTTTCTCCCCCCACAATATCATTTTTGGGTCTTAATATAGTTATTCTACCATATGAACTTTGACAAAACAATCACTTTCTTGTCAATTTGCGCTCTTTTGTCGCATTTATAAACGCACGGACGCCGCCCTTTTCACGGTTGACGACCTTTAAAAGTGCATACACCTGCTCGTCGTTAAATATCTCGGTCATGCGGGCAATGTTGCGGTAGGGAACATCCAAGATATACATGAAGTTGTTCGCCGCCATCTTTTTGCCGCACAGCAGCAGTCCGTTTCGCACAAGGTGCACGCCGTTGTATATCGCCTTGCGGAGCCCGCCCTTGAGGTATTCGCCCTGACTTACGCAGTCGTTAAATTCAAACGGGGCTTCCCTGTCCCAATTGTGCTGCGGGATGGGGCGACCCAAAAGCGCCTCGAACGCCGCATCGGGGACATCCTTGATGTCTGCGGTGTAGTACGGTGCAAGCTCTGGGCTATCATAGAGCTTTTCGGTGATGCCCTTTCTCGTCACCGTGCCGTGCAGGCGGATATCCCGGCTCGATGCGCCGACAAGTATCTCATACTCGCCCGCCTCGACGACCCAGTCGCCGTGCTTCGTGCTCCACAGCGCAAAGCTGCGGTCGGAAAGCGTAATTTCCGCACGCTTTTTCTCCTTCGGTGCAAGTGTAATGCGCACAAAGCCCTTGAGCTCCCGAGCCGGGCGGAATGTACCGTTCGTTTTCGGCGCAATGTATAGCTGTGCAACCTCTGCGCCCGACATTTTGCCCGTGTTTTCGACAGAAAACGACACCGTGTCGCCGGAAATTTCAAGGTCTGAGTATCTGTACTGTGTGTAGCTCAGACCGTAGCCGAAGGGGTAGAGCACCGGCTTTTGCGCCGTGTCGAAATAGCGGTAGCCGACGAACAGTCCTTCACGGTATTCGCTCGTTTTTTCACGCCCGGGGTAGTAGGGCGCAGAGGGCATATCCTCATAGCGAAGCGGAATGGTCTCCGAGAGCTTGCCGCTGAAGTTTGCCTTGCCGGTGAGTAGTCTCGCCATCGCCGTTGCACCCGCCTGACCGCCAAGAAAGCCGTGCACGACCGCTCTTGCCCTTTGCTGCCATGGCATTTCCACTGCGCCGCCGCAAGAGAGGATAACGACGATATTGCGGCTCACGGCTGAAAGCACCGTCAGCAGCTCAAGCTGATTTTCGGGCAGACGCATATCGCTGCGGTCGATGCCCTCGGCCTCGCCGCCCTCGTCAAGTCCGAGGAACAGCAAAACGGTCTCGGCTCGCATCGCAAGCTCGCAGGCCTTGGCGCACAGCCTTGAGCTGCGTCCGCCGCCACGGCGGTAGCCCGGCTCGAAGCCGACTATGCGCACGCCCTCCGCCCTGAGTGCATCGAGGGCGTTATCGACCCTTGTCGAATTAACAAGCGAGCTGCCCGCACCCTGATATCTCGGCGTTTTCGCAAAGTCGCCGATGACGGCGACGCTGCCGCCTGCAAGCGGCAAAATGCCGTCGTTTTTTAACAGCACCGCCGTCTCCTCGGCAAATTCGGCAGCAAGCCGATGGTGCTCTTGCTTGTCGTAATGCTTGTAGTCAAACGCCTTGCGGGTGGTGAACACCATGTCGAGAATTTTATCGACACGCTCGTCCAGAAGCTCCTCGGATATCACGCCGTCACGCACGGCCTGCGCCACATAGCGATCGGTGTCGCCGCCGGAGTAGGGCATTTCGAGATTGTCTCCGGCAACAAGCGCCTTGACCCTGTCGTTGTTGCCGCCCCAGTCGGTGACGACCATGCCGTCATAGCCCCACTCGCCGTAGAGAATGTCCTGCAAGAGGTGGGTGTTTTCGTTGGTGTACTCGCCGTTTAAGCGATTGTACGAGGTCATGACGCATTTGACCCCGCCCTCCTTGACCGCCATCTCGAACGACGGCAGGTAAATTTCACGCAGCGTGCGCTCATCAACGACCGAGTCGTTTGACATGCGCCGCAGCTCCTGCGAATTTGCCGCAAAGTGCTTGACGCAGGCGGAGATGCCGTTTGACTGCACGCCCCGAATGAGCGCCGCCGCCGACTTGCCCGACAGGTACGGGTCCTCCGAGAAATACTCAAAGTTGCGGCCGCACAGGGGGTTGCGCTTTATGTTGCACCCCGGGCCTAAAAGCACGCTTATGCCCTCGCTCGCAGCCTCGAGACCGAGTGCCCGGCCGAGCCGCTCTATCATGTCGGTGTCCCATGAGTTTGCAAGGCTCGCCGCCGTGGGAAAGCAGGTCGCAGGCACAGACTTGTGCATGCCTAAATGATCCGACTGCCACTCCTGCTTGCGCAGGCCGTGCGGACCGTCCGACAGCAGCATCGAGGGGATGCCGAGTCGGGGGATGGGCTTGGTGTGCCAGAAATCCATGCCCGAGGTCAGCCCCGCTTTTTCCTCAAGCGTCATTTTGTCGATAAGCTCCCTGTACTTCATGGCGAGCCTCCTTGGTTTTTTCTCTATTATACAATAATATGCAGCATATTGCCATAGTAATATCAATGTGGTAAAATGTCGGACGGGTGATAGATATGGAAAAACTGATGATGATAATCAACCCCGCCGCAGGCAGGGGCGGATATAAGCAGGGACTGCCCGAGGCGCTGAAGCTTTTAAGCGATGCAGGCTGCACGGTGTCGCTGCTTTTCACGCAGCACAGAGCCCATGCGACCAAGCTTGCGGCCGAGCACGCAGCGGAGTTTGACAAGGTCCTCGTTCTCGGCGGTGACGGCACGCTTGCCGAGGTGATAGCGGGGCTCATGACACTGGAAAATCGTCCGCCGGTGGGCTATATCCCCATCGGCACGGCAAACGACATTGCCCGCACGCTCGGCCTTGTGAAAAACGACATTCTGGGCGGCGCACGCAGGTTTCTTAGCGGCAAGCCCATGCCGTTCGATGTCGGCCGGCGTGACGGCGGGTACTTTAACTATGTCGCAGCCTTCGGCGCATTCACCGAGGTCAGCTACGCAACCCCGCAGGACGCAAAGCGTTCGCTCGGTCAGGCGGCGTACCTCATCGGTGCGGCAAAAAGTCTGGGAAGCCTCAAGCCCCGTCATGTGCATGTCGAATACGACGGCGGTGAGCTCGACGGCGAGTTTCTTTACGGCGGGCTGTCAAACTCCTACTCCGTCGGCGGCACGGTGGCGCTGCCCCGTGATATAGTCGATCTCGGCGACGGCCTGCACGAGCTGATTTTGGTGCGTAAGCTGCCGAGCGCCGCCTCCGTTCTTCCGCTGGCCGCCCAGGTCGTCGTAGCGCACGACTTCTCAAACGAGAATATCGAAATTTTGCAGACCAGCCACGCAAAGTTTACATTCGATGAGCCGGAAGCATGGTCCTTCGACGGCGAGGACGGCGGCGCACATCTGGAGCTGACGCTCGAGACCTGCCCGCAGGCCGTACAAATTATATGCTGAAAATGTAATTGTCAAAATCAATTGGTATATATTAACTTTTCTTTGTTTTGCCAAAGAAAAGTTACAAAAGAAACGCAACCAAAGGCGTTTAACCACCCTTTGGAATCCCGGTACGGGGTATCGGTGCACCGATCGTTTCAACTGCGGAGGTTTAATCCTCTGCGATTAGTCTGCACTGTGTTCGCTTAACAGACTGCGTCAGTTGCATAAAAATATCTGAGCGCCTTGGCGCTCAACTTCACTATGAAATAACTTCACTGGCGGCAAAGCCGTCAACTTATCTTGCGGCAGCAAACTTAACTGAATAAAGCAAAGGCTGCACAAAAGTGCAGCCTTTGCTTTATTCTTCTTCCTCCCAGCCGGTGCGTTCGAGCTCGGCTTCCCTGTTCCAAAGGAAGTCGACCTTGAATTCCTTGCCCTCGGCGATGCGGCGGAGGTTCTCAATGTGCTTTGCAAGCACCGGCAGGGCAACGGTGCCGAGGATGGCAGAGCCCTTCCAGTTGCCGGTCTCGAGACCGTGATAAACGGGATACGCCACCGATAGCGTGATGGGCACAAGGCAGATATAACGTGTCGCCATCAAAAGGACGCTTTCAAAAAACAGCATGGTCGCAAAATCGTGCAGACTGAACGCCAAGATCTCGCCGCCGAGGCAGGCCAGCCCCTTGCCGCCCCTGAACCCGAGCGTTGCCGGAAACATGTGGCCG
Organism: Clostridiales bacterium; assembly: GCA_003533405.1. Classification (GTDB taxonomy): domain Bacteria; phylum Bacillota; class Clostridia; order Oscillospirales; family Oscillospiraceae; genus F23-B02. The sequence continues at coordinate 17,442 of DQDL01000049.1, forward strand.
AGCACGCAGGCCGTACCTGCGGTCTCGCCCGCGCAGTCGTACTTCGGAAACAGCCGGCGGCTCAGGCTCACGGCGACGGCGGCCTTGCTGATATCAAACGCCATTACGAACAGCCCCGCCTTTTTGCCCTCGAGAATGATGGTATTCGACGCACCCGGGTTGCCCGAGCCCTTTTTGCGGATATCGTAGCCCTTGCGCAGTCCGATGACATACGCCGGATTGAGCATGCCGGTCGCATATCCGATCGCAGCGCTGGCGGCGGTCTGCAAAAGCTTCTTGTTCAGTTTCATCTTAACAGCTCCTTTGCAAGTTCTTCTGCCGTATCGACGACGGCCGACGGCGAAAAGCTCTCCAGAAGCTTTCGCCCACGAAAGCCCCACGACACCAAAACGCAGCGGCAGCCCGCATTCTGCGCCGTCATGGCGTCGACATCGGAGTCGCCGACATACACAAGCTCGTCCACTGTGCAGCCGAGCGCCCTTGCCGTCTCGAACACGGCGTCGGGTGCGGGCTTTTTGCGCACGCCCTCACGCTCGCCGACGACCGAGTCGAACACCGAGGGGAAGAAGTGCGCAACTATCGTCTTTGCGGGCGCATCGGCCTTGTTCGACACCACGCCCAGCAGATACCCCTGCGCCTTGAGAAGCCGGAGCGCATCGGCAATACCGGCATACGGCACCGTCTTTACCGTGCAGTGGTCGGCGTAATAGCTCTTGAACACCTCAAAAACACGGTCGGTCACAGCCTTGTCCGTCCCCTGCGGCACGGCACGCTCTATAAGCAGCCTTATGCCGTTGCCGACAAAATTGCGCACCTCGTCAAGGCTCCGTTCGGGGAAATTTTCCGAGCGCAGAGCGTAATTTGTCGCATCGCACAGATCCTCGAGCGTGTCGAGCAGCGTGCCGTCAAGATCAAAAATTATAAGTCGTTTCATTTTAGTCACTTCCTGAGCGAATTGTAATACATCCGCCGCAAAAATTCAACATTGACCTGTATACGAGATAATGGTACAATATATTAAATTTTTTGGAACGGAGGTGTCCGATACGGAAGACAAGACCACTTTTGAGGAGCTGCTGAAGAACACGCCCGAGCAAAAGGCGGAGGCTCACAAGGTCGAGAGAGCATATCATCTGATCTCACAGGGTTATTGGTCGGATGCGGACGCCCTGTTTGACGAGGTGCTCGCAGACGACCCCAAAAACAGCGAAGCGCTCATGGGGAAGCAGCTCATTTCACGCCAGAGCAGGATAAACAGCCGCATGAACTCGCTCGATGCCAGAGCCTACAAGGCGGCGACCCGTGAGAAGGCCGCAGAAAAAAATCCCCTGCGCAGCAAGGCTGTGCTGTGGGTGATGATCGTGGTGTTTTTGCTGGTGTGCGGCTTTGCCGCCGCATCGGTGGCAGGCGTTCTGCCGGATGCGCTGGATGTGTTCGGTGAGGCAAAGCCCGCCGTGACCGAGAGCATGCCGACCCCTACGCCCACGCCCACGCCGACGGAAAATGTCAAATCCGCCGACGATATCTACAACGAATACATGAACGGATTGAATAAGAATTAGCATAACCGGATCACCCCTTTGTGCTAACTTTTAATTGGAGGTGTTTGCACATGAAAGACCCCGTTAAGCTGCGCAATCGAGCGGCTTTGATAGCTTTTAGCATCGTTTTAGTGCTCTACATCGCTAACGAGTTCGTCGAGAGTATGGTTCTCCTTTATATCAGCGCCGCCGTAGTGGCCGCACTTGTTATCTACTGGTTTATTATTTGGTACTGCCCGTACTGCAAGCGGGCGCTGCCCTTCTTCGTGGCCGATTATTGCCCGTTCTGCGGAAAGCGCATCCACTACTCGGATAACGACGATGCAGACAGCAATCAGCAGTAAAACAGCATAAATTGACTCCCGTCAACTTAAGCAAAACCGAGGTGCTCGTCACCTCGGTTTTTTCATCATATCTGTGAGCTTCACGCCGTCGACATAGTCGCTTATGACCTTGTAGTAGCCCTCCCAGAACGGGAGCGTGGCGCAGGAGTCGCTGCGGGGGCAGGCGTTGGGGCTGTCCTTAAGGCAGGCGATGGGCGCAAGACTTCCCTCGACGGCGTAGAGTATCTCGCCGGCGGTATAATCCCCGGCGGGCTTTGTGAGCCGGTAGCCGCCGCCGGTGCCCCGAAGCCCGGAAACGAGCCCTGCCCGCACGAGCAGCGCAATGACCTGCTCAAGGTACTTGAGCGAGATGCCCTGCCGCTCGGCTATGTCCTTGAGCGGCACATACTCGCCCTCGGAATTATCGGCAATATCTATCATGACACGCAGTGCGTAGCGTCCTTTTGTTGATATCATCATGGCAAGAGTTTTCCTTTCTGCGCCCTATTCTAAGACAAATTTCCGCCCGTGTCAAACCGATATCCCGCCAAATGTGCCAAAATTTTGTCAAAGCGCTGCCGATTGTATATTGACACCGGGGTACTGCGGCGCTATAATCCTACTAAACAGATAGGAAAGGTAGGAGAGAGGCATGGCAGACAGAGTGGTATACGAAAATCTGCGTGATGTGGTGCTGCGTGCCGCAAGGCTTTTTCCCTCGACAAAATTCTTTATATCCGGCGATAAGGACTGCCCCTATGTTACGGGCGAGGAGCTCAAGACCTGCTGCGGGCACTTCGGTGCGCAAATGCATGCTGAGCCGGGAAAACACATCGCCATACTGGGGCCTAACGGCGCTGCGTGGATAACGGCGTTTTTCGCCGTGGTGTGCGCAGGCTGCACGGCGGTGCCGCTGCATCTCGGCTGCCCGGACGATGAGCTTGAATACTGCCTTAAAAAGTCCGACAGCACGATGCTCGTTTACGACAAAAGCTGCGAAGCCTCGGCACAGGAGCTGGCAAAAAGGATAAGCGGTCTTGAAATTATCGAGACGCACGAACTGCTCAAGAAGCTGCACAAGCCGGGTGAGGAGTTCTTCCCCGAGCTTGCGCCGGATGACCCGGCGGCACTGTACTTCACCTCCGGCACTACCTCGCTCAGCCGCTGCGTCATCCTGACCCACCGCAACATGGGCAGCCACTGCACGGCGGCAATGTCGGCACTGCCGCTGTCGCCGGACGATGCGGGACTGTCCATTCTCCCGCCGAGCCACACCTTTGAGCTGATGACGAACATCGTCGGTGCACTGCACTGCGGCGGCACACTGTACATAAACGAGAGCATCCGCACGGTAAAGCGCAACCTCGCAAAATACAGCCCGACCATTTTGGTGGTCGTGCCGCTGGTACTGCAAACGCTGCACAAAGAAATTTTAAACACCGCCAAAAAACAGGGCAAGCTCGATAAGCTGCAAAAGGGGCTTAAGCTAAGCGGCTTTTTGCAGAGGTTCGGCATCGATATAAGCCACCGGCTTTTTAAGGATGTCTACTCGGTTATCGGCGGCAAGCTGCGGTACTTCCTTTGCGGCGGCGCTGCGCTCGACCGTGAGCTCATCGAGTTTTACAAGCGGCTCGGCATCACGGTCATTCAGGGCTACGGCATCACCGAGTGCTCGCCCATAGTTGCGGCGAACCTGCCCGAAGCAAACTGCTTCGGCTCGATAGGCCGCACCTTCCCCTGCTGCGAGACGAAGATCATCGACGGCGAGATCTGCGTGCGGGGCGACAGCGTTTCGCCCGGGTACTACAAGGACGACGCTGCAAATGCGGAGGCGTTTCGTGACGGCTGGTTCCACACGGGCGACCTCGGCCGGGTCGACAAGGACGGGTATCTGTACTTCACCGGCCGCAGGAAAAACCTCATCATCCTCGCCAACGGCGAAAATGTATCGCCCGAGGAGCCGGAGGAGCGCCTGTATCAGATAGACGGTGTGGTCGATGCCATCGTGTACGAAAAGGATCAGACCATCACGGCGGAGATATACGCCGATAAGGACATTTTCCCGAATGTCTCGGCACTGTGGACGGCGGTCGACAGCGTCAACCGCTCGCTTGCGGTGTACAAGCGCATAGGCAATGTCATCATGCGTGACGAGCCGTTTGAGAAAACGGCGACACAGAAGATAAAACGCTATAAATTTCAGGAGGCGGCAGCGCAATGAAAGAGAAGATACTTCAGATACTCGCCGAGGCGGCAGGCGTTTCGGCAGACGAGATAAGCGAGGACACCCGCTTGGTCGCAGACCTCGGGCTATCCTCATTTGACCTTGCGGATATCGTGGTCGCAGCCGAGGACGAGTTCGGCGTTTCCGTGCCGGACGAGCTGTTCCCCGAAATTCAGACAGTGGGCGATGTAATTCGCATCATAGGGCAGGTGGCTAAGTAATGCAGATAAGAAAACTTCCCGAGCTGAGCGATATCGGTGTGGTATCCGACTTCGTGTTCGATGCGCACAATGCCGATTTATCAGAGCTTATCAAAAGATACCGCGGCACGGTCGTCACGGAAGGCGGCAGCACGGTCATTGCATGGCAAAAGAGCATTTACCATTTCGGCGGTTTGACCCGTGAGGTGCCTATCGTCATCACGCTGAAATTAGGTGCAGACGGGTGTATTGCCTCGCTCGATATCGACCGCCGCAGCAACGGCAGTCAGGGCGCAAGATGCAGCTTCCCGTGTTTGGAGCAGTGCATCGGCTCAAAGCTCATCGGCAGGAAAATTTCCGACATTCCGGAGCTTTTCCAGTCGGCGGGCGACACCAAGTGCCTGCACATTTACGAGATCCTCGCCGGTGCGGCATCGTTTTGCGCCCATCTCGAGGGCTTGGGTCAAACCGAGGGCAGCGAGCAGGAGCTATTTACGATAACGCCGACGAAAACGGGGCTTTTGGTCGATGCGACCCACGAGGTGCTGGGCAAAAAGTCCGAAACGGAGCTTGTCGTGCGCTACGAAAATGCGCCGGTGCTCAACAAGTTTAACCTCCCCGAGAGCCTGTCGGGCTCGGTGCTCGTGCGCTTTGACGGTGCCGCCGTGCGCACGGAAAAGCTCGATGCCGACAGCTTCGAGATGATATATGCGCAGCTTAACCGCCTCGCTTCCCGCTGCTACAATCTTGAGAAGAAGCGCTTCGGCTTAAGCGGCAGGGTAAAGTTTTCAAACTGCCCGTCGATGTCGGGTCTGCTGCTGCTTGCGATGAGCCATCAGGCGCTCAAGGGTACGGTCGGCAGAGCCATCGAGGTCGAGCGCATCCTGCACTATCTCCAAACCGGCTACCACGCCAACCCCTGCAAGGGCTTCGGCGGATGATTACATATGAAAAATCCCGAGGTGAAAACCTCGGGATTTTTCATTTATATCACCCAATAAGTTGACGGGAGCCGGACTCTATCGTCTGGCAGTGTGCCATTTCAGCACTTTTCTCAATTTTTCTCGACGAGTGACATGTCTGCCGCACCACTGACAGATGCCTTGCAGTTTTGAGCGAGATAAAATGCGTTCAGGTCGTCTGAAAGGCTGAAGGGAATACTTTGTGTATTTGCAAAGTCTTTCGGGCGTCATGGGCGCATTTTGGCCGTTCAAAACCGATAGCGGTTCGGCTTTCGTCGACTTAAACTAAAAGCTCGGCGCTCAGCTCGGGATTTACCGTCTGCGGGCACTCGATGGTGAGGGCGGCGGCCTTCATGGCGGCGGCGGCTGCCGAGACATGGTCAAGTCCCTGCACGCCTGCCCAGATGATGGCGGCGGTGGCGGCATCGCCGCAGCCGGTGGTGTTCACGGCATTGACCTTTTCGCAGGGAAGCTTCACTATCTCGGCATCCTCGGCGGCGACTATGCCGTCGGGCCCCAGGCTCACGAACACACGCTTGACGCCGGCACCCAGCAGCGCTTCGGCGGCAAACAGCGAGGTGTGCTCGCCGGTCATGCTCTTGGCCTCCAATTCGTTCGGCTTGAACGCCTGAAGCTTGCTCAGCGCCGGCTTGAGTCTGTCTGCCTTCGCCGAGGACACGGGGTCTGCGTACAGGGGAGCCGTGACATTTTCGGCTATCCACGCTATGGTGTCGGTCGTGAGGTTACCGTCAAACACAACGGCATCTGCGGCGTTTATCTCATTTAGGTGCTCCTTGAGATATTCCGGTGTGATGCTGCCGGAAATATCGGTGTCGGACACGCCGATGAGCATTTCGCCCTTTTCGTCGGTCACATAAAGATAGCTCGATGTGCGCCCGCCGGTAAGACGGCGGGTCATGTGCATATCCATGCCAAGCTGCGTGCTGCTTTCATACAGGCTCTCGCCGTAAAAATCGCTGCCGATGGCGGTGATGAATTTGACCTTGAGCCCTAACAGGCACAGGTTATGCGCAATGTTTCGTGCCACTCCGCCCGGGGTCAGGCTTATAACGCCCGGGTTTGAATCATGCAGCCTCGGCTCATTATCGGGTCTGCCGCAGATATCCATATTCACTGCGCCGATCACTATTACAGTTTTATCTTCCATATTCCCTCTGCGTATTCACTGACCGCTCTGTCGGCGGCGAAAATGCCTGCCTCGGCGGTGTTTATTATCGAAAGTCGTGCCCTCTCGCCGTCATCGGCTATCGATGCGTACATTCTGTCATGGGTCTGGGCATAGCTGCGGTAGTCGGCGATGAGCATATACGGATCGCCGCCGTAGAGTAGCCCCGACACGAGGTCTGAGTAGCTCTTGCCGTCTCTGAATCCACGGCTGAAGCGGTCGAGCACCGCCGTGAGCTCCCTGTCCCGCTCGGCGTATGCCTTGGGGTCGTAGCCGGCTGCCTTGAGCGCCGTTACCTCGTCGGCATGCAGGCCGAAAAGGAACATGTTCTTATCGCCGAGCCGCTCGTGCATCTCGACATTTGCGCCGTCGAGCGTGCCGATGGTCACGGCGCCGTTGAGCATGAGCTTCATGTTGCCCGTGCCGGAGGCCTCCTTGCCGGCGGTGGATATCTGCTCTGACACCTGCGCTGCGGGCATGAGTGCCTCGGCGGCGGAGACACGGTAGTTTTCCATGAAGTAGACCTGCAGCTTACCCTTGCACTTAGGGTCGTGGTTCACATCGTCGGCAAGCGAAAGGATGAGCTCTATGATTCGCTTTGCGGTGTAATACCCCGCTGCGGCCTTTGCGCCGAACACGAAGGTGCGGGGCGTGAAGTCTATGTTAGGCTGCTCGTGCAGCAGGTTTTGCAGGCGGGTTATGAGCATGGCGCACATGAGCTGGCGCTTATACTCGTGCAAGCGCTTGACCTGCACATCTAAAATCGCATCCGTGTTGAGGACAAAGCCGTCCTGCCTGCGGGCGAAGTCCGCAAAGTCCTGCTTGTTGAGAAGCTTTATCTCATTTACCCTGTCACGCACTGCGGTGTCGTCCGCGAAATCTGCAAAGCGGACGAGCGTTTCCGGCTTTTGCAGGTAGCTTTCGCTGCCGAGTAGGTCGCACACGAGGGAATTCAGCCTCGGGTTTATCTGTGCAAGCCAGCGGCGGTGGTCTATGCCGTTGGTGACATAGGTAAAGCGCTCGGGCGTGAGCGAGCACACATCACGGAACAAGTCCGTTTTCAGTATCTCGCCGTGCAGCGCCGAAACGCCGTTTATCTTGAAGCAGGCGGCAAGGCAGAGGTTTGCCATGTGAACGCCGTCGTCTTGAATGATAAGATTTCTGCCGACCTTTTCGCTCTCGCCGAACTGCGCGCGCAGATACTCGCACCAGCGGCGGTTTATCTCGCACAGTATCTCCCACACACGGGGCAGCAGCGTCTGGATAAGCTCCTGCGGCCACTTTTCGAGCGCCTCACTCATGACGGTGTGGTTGGTGTATGCGACCGCATTGGTCACGATGCTCCACGCCTCGTCCCAGCCGAGACCGTACTCGTCCATGAAAATGCGCATGAGCTCGGGGATAACGAGCGTGGGGTGGGTGTCGTTTATCTGAATGACATGGTGCTCGGCGAAGGAGCGAATGTCGCCGTAGCGATCCATGTGCTTGCGCACGATGCACTGCACGGTCGCAGAGACGAAGAAATACTGCTGCTTGAGCCGCAGCTGCTTGCCCTGAATGTGGTCGTCGGCGGGATAGAGCACCTTGGTGATGACCTCGCTCATGGTGCGCTGCTCAAGGCTCTTTACATACTCGCCCTCGGAGAACAGGTACATATCGAGCGCCGTGGTGCTGCGTGCATCCCAAAGGCGCAGGGTGTTGACCGTCTCGCCCCTGTAGCCTGCGATGAGCATATCTCTCGGCACGGCGGTGACGGTGGTGTAGCCGATATGCTCGGCGTGGTAGTGGCCGTAATTATCCCAGTGCGGTACGATGTGTCCGCCGAAGCGCACCTCGACGGCCTCGTCCGAGCGGGTCACGAGCCAGCTTTCTGCTGCCGAGCGCCAGTCGTCGGCGACCTCGGTCTGCTTGCCGTCCCGTATCTTCTGACGGAAGATGCCCAGCTCGTAGCATATCGAGTAGCCCGTGGCGGGGATGCCGAGCGACGCCATGGAGTCCATGTAGCAGGCGGCAAGCCTGCCGAGACCGCCGTTGCCGAGCCCTGCGTCGTTTTCCTCCTCGAAAATGTCGCTTGCGTTTCTGCCAAGGTCGCTCAGCGCCCCGATGAGCGCTTCGGAAATGCCGAGGTTGAAGGCATTTTTCATAAGGCTCCTGCCCATGAGAAACTCCATGGACAGATAATGCACCTCACGGTCGGGCTTCTTGTCCTCGCCGAAGGCCAAAAGGCGGCTCATTATCTCACGGATAACTATCGCCGAGGCACGGAACACCTGATCGTCTGTTGCGTTTTTACTTGTGACGCCGAACTGCGCACACAGCTTATCTTCTATCGCCGAGCGCACCTCGTCACGGGAGATCTGACTTTTATACATTGATGATCCTCTTAATTAGATGTTGCTGTTTTTCGGAATTACTATCGGCAGCTTCTCGCTGCCCATGAGCGTCTGGAACGCCGACACTTGAGCGTATTTATCGGCGATGACGGAGTTCAAAATGACCCCCTCGCCTATCTTCGCTCCACGCATGAGGATGCAGTTTTCAAGCTTTGCACCCGGGGCAATGCGCACATCGGAGGACAAAACGCAGTTTTTCACCTCGCCCTCGATGATGCAGCCGTCGGAAACGAGACTGTTTGTGACAAACGCCTCCTCGCCGTAGTAGGTGCTGACATCCTCGTGGCTCTTGGTGCGCACCGGCCGCTCGGGCGGGAACATTTCGGCACGGCACTCGGGCTTGAGCATATCCATGCTCGCATCAAAATAGGTATCCAAGCTCATGATGCGCCTTGCATAGCCGGGGTGCAGGTACACATTCACCTTGCCGCCGTTTTCAAGATACGCCGCTATCGCATCACGGTGGAAGTGATAGTGGTTTGCCGCAGCGCAGGCATCCATCATGGTGATGAGAAGGTCCTTTGAGATTATATATGCCTCGAGTGACGCAAGCCCCTCGCCGTCGGTGGTCTGATTAAATATCATGCGGCGGGCAAAGCCGTCTGCATCCACGACATAGCGGTGGTGGCGGTACTCGGGCGTGCGCTCGGTGCAGATGGCGGTTATCTCCGCCCCGCTTTTTACATGATGGCGCATTGCGGCTCTTAAATCAAGGTTTGCCGCAACATTGCCCTGCACCATGACGATGTACTTTGCTCTCAGCTCACGCACATAGGTGGAAACGGCATTCAATGCCTCTATCGTGCCGGTGTAATCGCCCCTGTGGTACTCGGGCAGGCCGAACGGCGGG
>DQDL01000049.1:27295-28031 GCA_003533405.1 Clostridiales bacterium
TGAGCATTCGCAGGCCGCCGATACGGCGGCCCATGTCCCAGTCCTTGCCGCTGCCGATGTGGTCTAAAAGCGACTGATAGTCACGCTGCATGATAACGCCGACATCGTGGATACCAGCATTCATCATCGATGACAGCGCAAAGTCGATGAGCCTGTATCTGCCGCAGAACGGGAGCGACGCCGCCGTTCTAGTTTTCACAAGCTCGCCAAGCTCATTGACAGAGCCGTAGGCAAAGATTATTCCGTGAAAATCAGACATATTCAGACCTCCTCCGACTTGTATATCATCGCACCGGCGGGCACACTTGCACCCGAGCGGATCTCGATATCCGGCCCGCAGGTGGCGACGCCCCAGTCCTCGCTTCCGTCGGGCGCAGCGCCGACATGAGCGCCGCTTCTCACGACCGTGTTCTCGCCGATGATGGCGTATTCGACCGTTGCCCCTTCCTCGACGACCGCACCGGGCATGAGCACACTGTACAGTACCGTAGCGCCCTTGCCGACATGCGCAGAGCTTGACAGCACCGAGTTTTCGACATTGCCGTCAATGACGCAGCCCTCGGTGACTATAGAGTGCACGATGCGGGCATCCTCCCCTGCATAATGCGGCGGCAGGCCGACGGGGCGGGAGCGTATCGGCCACTCGGGGTCGTATAGATTTATGAGCGTTGTGGACAGCATATCCATGTTTGCGTCCCACAGGCTCGTTATCGTGCCGACATCACGCCAGTAGCCG
>DQDL01000049.1:28197-28603 GCA_003533405.1 Clostridiales bacterium
TCCGTATATTTATGCGCCTGTGCCGACATCACGCCAGTAGCCGTCGAAGCGGTAAGGCCACAGCTTCTCGCCGGTTTTCAGCATGTTCGGGATTATATTTTTACCGAAGTCCTTGCTCGAGGTCGGATCATTTTCGTCCTCGATGAGGTACTTGCGGAGCTTTTTCCAATTAAATATGTATATGCCCATGGACGCAAGGTCGCTCTTGGGCTGCTTGGGCTTTTCCTCGAACTGGCTGACATAGCCGTCCTCGCCGAGGTTCATGATGCCGAAGCGGGTCGCCTCCTCCATGGACACCTGCAAAACGGCGATGGTGCAGGCGGCGTCGTGCTCGACATGCTCACGGAGCATTTTGGCGTAATCCATCTTATAGATGTGGTCGCCCGAGAGGATGAGCACATACTCG
>DQDL01000110.1 GCA_003533405.1 Clostridiales bacterium
GATTTTACCTGTTGCGCCTATTTTACCTAGTTCTTTGACAGACTGCAAAAAAACTGACGCAGATTTTTTCTGCGTCAGTTTTTTTCTTTTTTACTTGTCGAAGGAATCGACGCTTGCCATGAACAGGCTGTTTTCCGCATCCGAGGGGATGAGGAAGCCGTTTCTCGGCGAGACGGAGAAATCCTCGACGGCGGGGCCGTCCATAAGGCAGCTGCGCTTGAACTGCTGCGAGAAGTAGCGCTTGCAGTAGCTGCGCATCCACTTGATAAGCTCCTCGTCGGTAAACTCATCGCCGTATGCGACCTTTGCGATACGCAGGGTCTTTGCCGGGCTGAAGCCGCAGATCATCATCTTGTGGGTGAAGAAGTCCTGCAGACTGTACGAGCCGACATTCTCCTCGCTCTTCTGCTCGATCTGATCGTCGTGGATAGGCAGAAGCTCGGGCGTTACCGGGCAGTCGAGAACATCCCACAGTGCATCGGCAAGAATCTTGTCCTCGGTGTGCTGGGCGATGTATCTCACGCCTGCACGAACCTGAGTTTTGGTAAGACCCATGTTGACATCGTACATGCTGGTGTGGTCGCCGTTGTAGGTGCACCAGCCGTCGACAAACTCACTGAGATCCTCGGTGCCGACATCAAGACCGTTGACCTTGTTTGCAATGTCCATGAGCACCTGCGTGCGCTCGCGGGCCTGAGCATTCTCAAAGGCAATGGAGTAGTCGTCGTGGGCGTGGCCGATATCGTCAAAATGCTTATACACGCTCTCGCCGATATCGATGACACGCACCTCGGCACCGACCTGCTCGGCAACGATTATGGCGTTGGACTTCGTACGGGAGGAGGTGCCGAAGCAGGGGAGGGTGCAGGCAACGACATTCGTAGACGGAAGCCCCATTCTCTTCATCGCCTCGGCGCAGATCATGACGCACAGGGTCGAGTCAACGCCGCCGGAGATGCCGACGACGCAGTGGTCGAGGCTGGCATACTCCATGCGCTTTACAAGGCCGGACACCTGAATGTCTATCATGCGGCGGCAGTAGTCGCCCATGTCCTTTTCGTACTCGGGCAGATGCGGCAGCTTGCGGTAGCTGCGGGTAAGCTCGGTCTCGGCAAACTCCGTGCCCCACGAAACCTCAAAGTGGGGGTACTTGCCCGTACCGTAGATTTTTTCTTTTCTGCGCAGGTTCTCAAGGTAATCAATGTCGAGCTCAGTGATGACCATGCAGTCGGCGCTCTCGTCGGAAGCAAGCACGCTTCCGTTTTCGGCGACCATGCACAGACCGGAGAAAACATTGTCGGTCGTCGACTCGCCCTTGCCGGGGGCGGCAAGGATCATGCCGCACTTGAGGTGCTTGGAGCGGTACTTGATATCCTCTGTTGCATCATGGGTGGAGTAGACCGTTGCGGGGAAGGACGCCATACTTGCGATAACGGTTGCACCTGCAAGAGCGTGGCGTGCAGCGGGAGACTCAATTGCCTTTGCGTCGTTGCCGAGCTCAACGGCCACGGAAAGACCGGGCAGCACGGAGCTTGTGAACAGCGCCTCGCTGCTCAGGAAGCAGTCAAACAGACCGCTTACATCGGCGTTTACATCCACGCTTGAAAACAGCGTGCCGTCGACCTCGGTGCGGGGAACCATGCCTAAAAGCTCGCCGTTGCAGATAACTGCGGCAACGCTGTAAAGGCAGCCGCCGCGGGGTGCGTAGGGCAAACCGACTATTGCTAAAATGTCCAGACCGCGGGTGGCCTCGATGACCTTGACGAGGGCGTTTTCCGCACCTCTTAAAATTACGCTGTGACCGATGAGGTCATAGCAGGAGCAGCCCGTGAGGGTCAGCTCGGGAAAAACGATGATCTTGACGCCCTTGTCGGCGGCAGACTTGATGCAGTCGATGACACGACCGGCATTATAGTCTGCGTCTGCAACACGGATGACAGGGGACGCCGCTGCGACTTTAACAAATCCGTCTTTCATTTTTTTGCCTCTTTCTCTATGATAAATAGGTTTTCGCCGTAGTAGTGGGTGATGGCCTTGCCGGAAGCTTCAAAGCTGTCCTCATCGATTATTATCTTCAGCCTGTCGCCGGAAATGTAACATTCCTCAACGCCGTCAAGCTTCGGAAATAGGTTCGTTTCAAGCTCCGTTTTGAGCTCGTCCAAGTGCTGGGCGTAATACTGCGAGTCGTGCGGCACGGTGTAGCCCTCGACGGGTGCCTTCGCCGTGAAGCATATGATGAGGAACGCAGCGAAAATGCCGAGAAACAGCACACAGCCGGCAGGCTTTATCAACTTTACAAATTGCTCTCCGGCGGTCATATCAGAACTTTACACGCTCGACGATGTAATCTCTTACCTCGCTGATGGGGATGCGAACCTGCTCCATGCTGTCACGCTCACGCACGGTGACGCAGTGGTCGGCTTCGTCGGTCTCTGTGCCGACGGTGTTGAAGTCGAAGGTGATGCAGAAGGGAGTGCCTATCTCGTCCTCACGGCGGTAGCGCTTGCCGATAGAGCCGGTTTCGTCATAGTCGACCATGAACTCCTTGGAAAGCTCTCTGTAAAGCTCCATGGCGGGACCTGTAAGTATCTCCTTCTTTGAAAGCGGCAGGATGGCACACTTAAAGGGAGCAAGAGCCGGGTGCAGGTGCAGTACGGTGCGGACATCGTCGTTGCCCTTCTTGTCCTGACCGACGACCTCCTCGTCGTATGCCTCGCACAGGAATGCAAGCGCAACACGGTCGCAGCCGAGCGACGGCTCGATGACATAGGGAATGTAATGCTCGTTGGTCTCCTGATCGAAGTAGGTCAGATCCTTGCCGGATGCCTCCTGATGGCGACCGAGGTCATAATCGGTGCGGTCGGCAATGCCCCACAGCTCACCCCAGTCGGTGAACGGGAAGGCGTACTCGATATCGGTGGTAGCGCGGCTGTAGAAGGCCAGCTCTGCAGGCTCGTGGTCACGCAGGCGCAGGTGCTCCTTCTTGATGCCCAGGCTCAGCAGCCAGTTCT
>DQDL01000101.1:0-1481 GCA_003533405.1 Clostridiales bacterium
CGTGCGTAAGGGCAAGGTCAAGAAAAGCGGCGAGTTCCCCGGTGATGCCGAAGAGCAGATGCACGCTCTCGGCGTTCCCGAGTGGTACATTGAGTCCTGCCGCAAGATAGCCTACCTTTTCCCCAAGGCGCACGCCGTTGCGTATGTCATGATGGCATTCCGCATTGCATGGTTCAAGGTGCATGAGCCGCTGGCGTTTTACAGTGCGTATTTCTACCGCCGCAGTCAGAAGGACGGCTTCGATGCCGAGATGATGACCGGCGGAGCGGATGCTGTTCGGCGCAAGATAAACGAGCTTAAGAAGAAGCCCGATGTCACCGCCAAGGAGGAGGATCTCATGACTACCCTCGAAGCGGTGTACGAGTTTAACATGCGTGGCTTTGAGTTTGCGCCCATCGACCTGTATAAGTCCGATGCGGTAAAGTTCATCATCACCGATGACGGCAGACTTCTCCCACCGTTCGTTGCGATATCCGGTCTCGGCGAGGCTGCGGCACGGGATCTGCAAAACTGCACGAAAAACGGCCAGACCTACATCTCCATCGAGGAGGTCAGCGCCGCCTGCCCCAAGGTCAGCCAGGCGCATATCGAAGCGCTCAAGCGCCTCGGCGCACTCGGCGAAATGCCCGAAAGCTCACAAATTAACCTCTTTGAAGGCTTCTAAACGCAGAAAAACTCCACTGTTCAAATGAACAGTGGAGTTTTTAAATATCTTATCCGTGCTGGCATATGTAGGCGATGTTGCCGCTGTAGTACTGAGCGTAATCGGCAAGGGGATCCATGCGGCTGTCGTTGTACTTCCATGTGCCGTTTGGCTGACGCACGAGCATGACATAGTCCTCGTGAGCGCCGTCATAAGCGTCTATCTTTGACGGCTCGCCGCCTGCCCAGTTGTAATAATCGACCTTTTCGCCGCTTGTCCATGTAAGCTCGCCCTCGCTGTTGCGGTAGCAGCCTATCCACACATATTTGACCGATGTGTTCTTGAGCATATCGCAGATGTACTGATAATCGGCCTCGTCCTTGATGGTCACAAGGTGACCGCCCATTTCTCTGCACTTGGCCTCGGCGGTGTCCCAGCCGACATCCTCAACGAGAAGCTCAAGCGTCGGAGCGGCGGTAGGCGTGGGTGTGGGCTCCGGCGTGGGCTCGGGGGTCGGCGTGACCTCGACAGTGGGCTCTGGCGTGGGTGTCGGCTCGGGCTTTGCGGTCATGCGCTCTGCAAGCGAGACGACTGCGTCCTTAGCACCGTTAAAGAGCTTCACCGTTCCGTCGGGGTTCTCGCCGATGACGGCGGAGATGCAGAGAATGACTGCGATTATAAGCAAAGTGCGGTCACGCACCTTGCGTGAATGGCGCATATACTCGGTGACCTTGACATATTTATGCCGCTTTCTGCGCTTGGGCGGCTCCTCGGGAGCCTTCTCCTTCGGCTTTTCCGGCTCGGGAGCGGGCTTCGGCTCGGGCTTCTTGGGCGGCTC
>DQDL01000101.1:1709-2653 GCA_003533405.1 Clostridiales bacterium
GTGGGCGGCAGCCTGTCTATTTTCGTCACGGGTTCCTCGCCGCAGTAGGCACGCAGGGCGTTTAAAAGCTCCAAGGGGTCAGCGAACCTGTCCTCTTCGGCAAAGCACACTGCCTTCTCGGCGATGGCGGCAAGCTCCTTATCCTCGGGATTCGGCAGCACGACCTTTTTGCCGTTCATTCTGGCACGCAGAGCGTTGGCTCTGACCTCGGGTGTAGGATTGTAGTCTGCCATCGGGACAAACGGCACATTGCCGCAGTTGAGTCCGACAAAGAGGATAAGACCGATAGAGTAGACATCGGCGCTCTCACTTTTCCTGCCGTTCCAAAAGACCTCGGGGGCCATGAACTCGAGCTCGTCCTTCGTCCAGCCGTCCTCACCGGCCTTGTCGGCTGGGCCGACCGTAACGCCGTCGGCGGAGAAATTTATGTTGCCCGGGCGGAATCCGCCACGGAAGCGGTTTTCGTTGCTTTGAGCCACGGCTATCTCGCACAGGCTCTTGACTAAGCTCAGCAGCTCGTCACGAGTGAGCTTGCCCAGACCGCTGCCAAGGGCTTTTTCGGGGTCAAATACAGGGTTGTTAGCCATGTTTTTACCTCCACTATTTAATGTTAACATAATACCACGATGCACGGAACAAGTCAAATGCGAATATCTCTTTTATTTTAAGACAAAATGTGATATTATTTAAAGTCAGAATTGATTTTGGAGGTCATGGATGAACGGACATGAGTGCTATATAATCGGTGCAGGCGATTTTTTCGGACTGCGTGAGATACCCGACGACAGCGACTATGTCATAGCCGCCGACGCAGGCTATGAATACTGCCGCAAGAACAACATTATCCCCGACCTCGTCCTCGGCGACTTTGACTCCTTGGGCGTTGCGCCGAAGCATCCGAATGTGATGCAGCTTCCCGTTGAAAAGGACGACACCGACACGGT
>DQDL01000101.1:2878-5441 GCA_003533405.1 Clostridiales bacterium
TGAAAAGGACGACACCGACACGGTGTTTGCCATCAAAACCGGACTTGAAAAGGGCTACCGCCATTTTTACATTTACGGCGGTCTCGGCGGCAAGCGCAGCGACCACACGATCGCAAACCTGCAATCGCTTCTCTACCTTGCAAACCGCAAGGCAAGAGGATGGCTGTTCGGTGAAAACTGCGTGTGGACGGCGATAAAAAACAGCTCGATAGCCTTAAAAGGCAAGGGCAATGTTGCGGTGTTCTGCTTTGACGGCATTGCCCGTGGAGTAACGCTCAAGGGACTTAAATATGAAATTCAAAACGCCGTAGTTACCTCCGATTTTCCCATTGGTGTGTCAAACTCCATGGTGGCTGAGGAAGCGACCGTTGAGGTAACGGACGGTGCACTTTTAGTGATGTATGATATAGGTATAGGTGAAGAAAATTGATTAGATACGACGCAGGAAAATGTGATATTGCGGTCATCGGCGCAGGCCACGCAGGCATCGAAGCGGCGCTTGCGGCAGCTCGCTTGGGACTTGACACGATATGCTTCACCGTGAATCTCGACAGCGTGGGCAACATGCCATGCAATCCCGCCATCGGCGGCACGGGCAAGGGGCACCTCGTGCGTGAGCTCGACGCTCTCGGCGGCGAGATGGCCAAGGCTGCCGACAAGGCGTGCATCCAGTACCGCATGCTAAACCGTGGCAAGGGCCCTGCCGTACATTCGCTCAGGGCGCAGGCCGACCGCAGACGCTATCAGGAGGTCATGAAGCTGACGCTTGAGCGGCAGGAGAATCTGCGCACAAAGCAGGCGGAGATAGTTGAGATAGGCGTTGAAAACGGCTGTGTCTGCTCGGTCACAACGCACACGGGAGCAGTGTATAAATGCCGTGCTGCGGT
Organism: Clostridiales bacterium; assembly: GCA_003533405.1. GTDB lineage: Bacteria > Bacillota > Clostridia > Oscillospirales > Oscillospiraceae > F23-B02. Next base: position 3,766 of record DQDL01000101.1, read on the forward strand.
GATCGCAAGCGGCACATACCTTGACGGCAGAACGATAGTCGGCGAGGTCATCCGCTCATCCGGGCCTGACGGCCTTGCGGCTGCAACATCGCTCACAAAGTGTCTTGTGGACATGGGGCTAAGTATCCGCCGCTTCAAGACCGGCACGCCTCCGAGGGTCAACGCCCGCAGTGTTGATTTTTCAAAGATGGAGCTTCAGGAGGGCGACCCCGAGCCCGAGGGCTTCTCGTTTGATACCGTCACGCCGCCGGAGAACAAGGCGGTGTGCTACCTGACCTACACCAACGAAAAAACGCATAAGATCATTCTTGATAACATAGACCGCAGCCCGATATATTCCGGCGTTATCGAGGGCATCGGCCCCCGCTACTGCCCGAGCATCGAGACGAAGATAATGACCTTTAAGGACAAGCCCCGCCACCAGCTTTTCATCGAGCCGATGGGGCTGAACACCGAGGAGCTTTACATACAAGGCCTTTCCTCGTCCCTGCCCGAAGAGGTGCAGCTTGAGATGCTGCATACGATAGCGGGACTTGAAAATGCGGAGATGACCCGCTGCGCCTACGCCATCGAGTATGACTGCATTGACCCCACCGAACTCTACCCGACGCTTGAGACGAAGAAGGTCTCGGGACTTTACGGAGCGGGGCAGTTTAACGGGTCGTCCGGCTACGAGGAAGCGGCGGCGCAGGGCTTTGTTGCCGGTGTCAATGCAGCCCTCAAGCTCAAGGGCGAAGCACCCATGGTCTTAAAACGCAGCGACGGCTATATCGGCACACTCATTGACGACCTTGTCACCAAGGGCACGAACGAGCCGTACCGCATGATGACCTCACGCAGCGAGTATAGACTGCTGCACCGTCAGGATAACGCCGACCTGCGCCTTAGCGGCATCGGCATGCGCATCGGTCTCGTATCGCCCGAGCGGTATCAGGCGGTGCTGGATAAGTATGCCGCCGTTGAGCGGGAGATAAAGCGCCTTGAGCGCACGCATATAGGCCCCACGCCGGAGCTCAACGAGCTGCTTGCATCAAAAAACACAGCCCCCGTTTCAAGCGGCGTGTCGCTTGCGGATCTCATCCGCCGTCCGCAGCTTGACTATAAAATGCTTGCACCCTTTGACCCCGAGCGCCCCGGGCTTCCCCGTGCGGTGTGGTATCAGGCGGAGATAAGCCTTAAATACGAGGGCTATATAAAGCGCCAGCTCAAGCAGGTCGAGGAGTTTTCACGCATGGAGGAGCGGGTGCTGCCGGACGATATAAACTATGACGAGGTAGTCGGGCTCAGGCTCGAGGCCCGTGAAAAGCTCAAAAAGATAAGACCCCACAGCTTCGGGCAGGCAAGCCGCATATCCGGCGTTTCGCCTGCGGATATCTCGGTGCTGATGGTGTGGATGGAGGGCAGACGATGAGCAAGGTAGTATTAGGATTTTCCGGCGGCGTGGACTCCGCCGTGTGCTCGAAGCTTTTAAAGGACGCAGGACACGAGGTGCACGGCCTGTATCTTGACAATGCAGGAGAGGATGCAAGGCTCGATGCTGTGAAAACGGCGGAATTTATCGGCATCCCGCTCAAGATCAAGGATGTGCACGCCGAGCTCAATAACGGCGTGTGCAAGAGCTTTGCCGAGGCGTATCTAAACGGCGAAACGCCGAACCCCTGCATCATCTGCAACCC
>DQDL01000101.1:5592-5975 GCA_003533405.1 Clostridiales bacterium
GAACCCCTGCATCATCTGCAACCCGACCTTGAAGTTTAAGTCGCTGCTCGAGTACGCAGACGAGATCGGCGCACAGCACATTGCGACCGGCCACTACGCACGCAGCGAAAACGGCGTGCTGTACAAGGGCATGCCCTCAAACGACCAGAGCTACATGCTCTGCCGCATTAGGCGTGAGCAGCTTAACAGGCTCATCCTGCCGCTCGGCAAATTTGAGAAAACCGCCGTTCGTGCGCTTGCCGAGGACTTTAACCTGCCTGTTGCCAAGAAGCCGGACAGCATGGAGATATGCTTTGTGCCCGACAAGGATTACATCGGCTGGCTCAGGGCTCGTACCGAGCTTCCGCCTCCGGGGGACTTTGTGTTCCACGGCGAGGTCGTCG
>DQDL01000101.1:6221-6397 GCA_003533405.1 Clostridiales bacterium
GCGAGGTCGTCGGCCGCCACGAGGGCATTTACCGCTACACCGTCGGCCAGCGCAGACCCGGGCTTTTTGACGGCAGAAAGCTCTATATCTCCAAGATAAACGCCGAGAAAAACGAAATTGAGCTCGCCCTCTGGGAGGAGCTTTTCGAGACCGAGGTCAACGCCCGCAGCTTCAAT
>DQDL01000101.1:6605-9204 GCA_003533405.1 Clostridiales bacterium
ACAAGCCCGTAGAGCCCGTGCGTGCGACTGTCAGGGTGCGCCACACGAAGTGGGAAAACCCGCCCTGCACGGCGTTCATTGACGGCGACAATGTGCGCATTATATGCGACGAGCCTGTCAGAGCACCGGCAAAAGGGCAGTCGGCCGTTTTGTATGACGGTGACCGTGTGCTCGGCGGCGGATTTATTTTTTGAAAAAGGTCGAATTTTGTGTTGACTTGCGATAACTTTTGTGAGACAATCACTTTTAATCAACTTTAGGGAGGAACAGCATGGCTATCTATTTTAACGAACCGTCCAGAACATTCAGTGAGTATCTTCTTATCCCCGGCTACACGGGCGAGGATTGCATCCCGGCAAATGTCAGCCTGAAAACGCCTTTGGTCAAGTTTAAAAAGGGCGAGGAGTCGGCGATAACGCTCAATGTCCCCTTTGCGTCTGCTATCATGCAGTCTGTCTCCAACGACACCATGGCTATCGCACTTGCCAAGGAGGGCGGCATTTCCTTTATCTACGGCTCGCAGTCTGTTGAGGACGAGGCGGCGATGGTCGCAAGAGTTAAAAATTATAAGGCAGGCTTTGTTACCTCCGCATCGAATGTCATGCCCGACCAGACACTGGCGGACATTCTCAACCTTAAAGAGCGCAACGGCTTTTCCACCGTTGCCGTCACCGAGGACGGCACGGCAAACGGTAAGCTCCTCGGCATAGTCTCCAGCCGTGACTACCGTGTCAGCCGCATGGATGTCACGACCAAGGTCAGCCAGTTCATGACCCCGCTTTCTAAGCTCGTGACCGCACCCAAGGACACCTCCCTTAAGGAAGCAAACGATATCATTTGGGATCACAAGCTCAACTCTCTGCCCATTATCGACGATGAGGGCAAGCTCATGTACTTCGTTTTCCGCAAGGACTACTCCGAGCACAAGGCAAATCCCAACGAGATACTCGACAGTCAGAAGCGCTACATAGTCGGCGCAGGCATCAACAGCCGTGACTACGAGACCCGTGTCCCCGCACTTGTTGAGGCAGGCGCAGATGTTCTGTGCATCGACTCGTCCGAGGGCTACTCCTGCTGGCAGAAAAAGACCATAGATTTTATCAGAGAACGCTACGGCGACAGCGTCAAGGTCGGCGCAGGCAATGTCGTTGACAGAGACGGATTCCTGTTCCTCGCCGAGGCGGGTGCAGACTTTGTCAAGGTCGGCATCGGCGGCGGCTCTATCTGCATCACCCGTGAGACCAAGGGCATCGGCAGAGGCCAGGCCAGCGCACTCATCGAGGTCGCAGCCGCAAGAGACGAATATTACGAAAAGACCGGCGTGTACATCCCCGTGTGCTCTGACGGCGGCCTTGTCCACGATTACCACATGACGCTCGCTCTGGCCATGGGTGCAGACTTCCTCATGATGGGTCGCTATTTTGCCCGCTTTGACGAAAGCCCCACGGCGAAGCTCGTCGTCAACGGCAGCTATGTCAAGGAGTATTGGGGCGAGGGCTCGAACCGTGCCCGCAACTGGCAGAGATACGATCTCGGCGGCCAGTCCAAGCTCAGCTTCGAGGAGGGCGTTGACTCGTATGTCACCTACGCAGGCCCGCTGCACGACAACCTTGAAAAGAGCGTTTACAAGATAAAGTCCACCATGTGCAACTGCGGCGTGACGAATCTTGCAGACTTAAAGCGTGACGCAAAGCTCACGCTCGTGTCCTCAGTCAGCATCGTCGAGGGCGGCAGCCATGATGTCATCCTCAAGAGCTCGCACTCAAATACCTGAGATTAAAAACTCCCCTCACACGAGGGGAATTTTTTCACTAATTAATTCACATTATTTTCGTAGGAATTGTTGACAAACCCGGCGAAATGGCGTATTATGATGACAGGGAAAACCCCAGTTAAATAATAGGAATTAAAAGGAGCGATGACGATGAAGAATATGTCCGCTAAGTGTATCTGTTGCAGCATCTGTACCTGTCGATGTTGCCGTCGTCGCATGCCATGATCTCGTAGTATAGCTACAATTACGGTGCGGCGGCTTTATGCCGTCCTTTTTTATTGCAATTATTTAATTTGAAAGGGATATTGAAATGAAGATATATAAGTCTATGGAAGAGCTCATCGGTGCAACGCCGCTGGTAGAGCTCAGAAACATCGAGCAGGAGGAAAATCTTGCGGCAAGGCTGCTTGTCAAGGTCGAGAGGGGAAACCCCGCAGGCTCGGTTAAGGACAGAGTTGCAAAGACGATGCTTGACGATGCCGAGGCAAAGGGCAAGCTTAGCAAGGGCGGCACGGTTATCGAGCCGACAAGCGGCAACACCGGTATCGGCATTGCGGCTATCGGTGCTGCCAGAGGCTACCGTGTCATCATCGTCATGCCCGACACCATGTCCGTTGAGCGCAGGCTGCTCATGACGGCTTACGGCGCTGAGCTTGTTCTCACGGACGGCAAGCTCGGCATGAAGGGCGCAGTTGACAAGGCAGAGCAGCTCCACGCCGAGATACCCGGCAGCATCATCGCCGGTCAGTTTGAAAACCCCGCAAACCCCGCAGCGCACCGCACCTACACCGGTCCCGAGATCTGGGAGGACACCGACGGCAAGGT
>DQDL01000101.1:9377-20627 GCA_003533405.1 Clostridiales bacterium
GGAGGACACCGACGGCAAGGTCGATGTGTTCATCGCAGGCGTCGGCACCGGCGGCACGGTCAGCGGCGTCGGCGAGTATCTAAAGAGCCGCAACAAAGATATCAGGATCGTGGCAGTTGAACCCGCAGGCTCGCCGCTTCTTTCCGAGGGTAAGGCAGGCTCGCACAAAATTCAGGGCATCGGCGCAAACTTCGTTCCCGAGAATTTTGACCGCACGGTAGTGGACGAGATAGTAACCGTCACCGATGAGGATGCATTTGCAGCAGGCCGCCGGATAGCCCGCAGGGAGGGCCTTCTTGTCGGCATAAGCTCGGGCGCTGCGCTGCACGCCGCCATCGAGCTTGCAAAGTGCCGTGAAAACTACGGCAAGACCATCGTCGCCCTGCTGCCGGACACCGGCGAAAGATACCTCAGCTCAGCAATGTTCAAGGAGAACTGATGATATGTTCCGTGATTTGTTTGAAACCGTAAACGCATATTTGGCAAGAGACCCCGCCGCCCGAGGCCCGCTGGAGGTTCTGCTCCTTTACCCCGGTGTCAAGGCGGTTAGCTACCACCGCAAGGCGCACTGGTGCTATGAGCACGACCTCAAGTTTCTTGCAAGGGCGATCTCTCAGCTCAGCCGCCACCGCACCGGCATCGAGATACACCCCGGTGCAAAGATAGGCAAGCGCCTTGTTATCGACCATGGCATGGGCATCGTTATCGGCGAGACCGCCGAGATCGGCGACGACTGCCTCATCTACCACGGCGTGACCCTTGGCGGTACCGGCAAGGACAGTGGCAAGCGCCACCCGACGATAGGCAACAATGTGCTCATCGGCACCGGCGCAAAGGTGTTGGGACCGTTTAAGGTGGGAGATAACAGTCGAATTGCGGCAAACTCCGTTGTGCTCAGCGAGATACCGCCAGACAGCACCGCAGTCGGTGTTCCGGCAAGGGTGGTCAGAAGAGCCGGCGTAAAGGTCGACTATGCAAGCGAGGTCGATCAGGTCAGTGTCGCAGACCCCGTCGCCGAGGAGCTTGCGGCCATCCGCCGTGCGCTGTGCGATATCAATACAAAGCTTCAAACCATGGAAAAGTGAAAATTGCAAAAATTACGCCCCATCAAACGATGGGGCGTTAAACATTTTATTCTGTTCTCAGTGCAACAACGGGGTCTTTGTTAGCTGCAACCTTGGAGGGGATAAGTCCCGCAATGACGGTAAGTCCCATGCTTATGAGCACGAGGATAACGGCAGCTGACGCAGGCAGCACGGCGTTAATGGAATAGATTCCCGTCAGGCTGTGGACTATTGCATTTATCGGGACGCACAGCAAAATAGTGACCATGATGCCGATAATGCCTGCACCGAAGCCGACGATGATGGTCTCGGCGTTGAACACACGGGAGATGTCCCGCTTGGATGCACCGATGGCTCGCAGTATGCCGATCTCCTTCGTGCGCTCAAGCACGCTGATGTAGGTTATAATGCCGATCATGATGCTCGATACGACAAGACTAATGGCCACGAATGCGATGAGTACATAGGAAATGACATCGATAATGGTCGTGACGGAGCTCATGATAAGGCCCACATAGTCGGTGTAATTTATTTTGTCGTCCTTCTCAACGCTGTCGTTGTAGTCCTCGATTATCTCTGCAACTGCATCCTTGTCGGCGAAGGTAGAGACATAGATGTTAACGGCGGCGGGGGAGGCAAGGTCAACATAGCCGAGCTTGCGCAGGTTTTGCTCGTAGCTCGAGTCGGAGAAGGTCTCCGGCATGAAGTTATCGTAAATGAGCTTGTAGCCCTCGGCTGTAAAGTAGCACTCATCAAAAGCTTCGGCAAGCGCCTTGGTCGAGAGCTTGCTCATGTTGCTCTTGACTTCTTCGGCGTACTTTTTGGATATCTGCTCAGACATCATCTCACGCATGTATGCAAACAGCGTCTCATCGTCCATGGATGCGAGCATTTCCTTGTACTCGGGGTAGTTTTCAACGACCTTGGCCTCAATGTCCTTGCGGCTCACATTCTTAAGCTGCTCGTCAATGGTCGAGTCAATGTATTTCTGCGGAGCGACCGACATGTACGACACATAGATATCGGCCTTTTTTGCCTGGCTGAGATCCTTGCAGTAATCGGTGACGGCTTTTTTAATTTCGTCATCTGTGAGCGCCTCGTTGCTTTCTTTAAACGGCAGGCCGGTGAACACATCGGTGGTCTTGTCGTCAAGCTGCTTCTTGACAAAATCCTTTGCCTGCGTTTCCTCAACGACCTTCTGCGTAAGTGCGTTAGTGTAGCCTATAGCGCCGGTCATCATGCCGGACACGGCATCGTCGCTCTGGCGAACAACGCCGACTATCTTAAGCTCCATGGCGTTATTGTACAGTGTCTTGAGACCCAGCTCGTCGGTGCTTATATCCTTGTACTGCTTGGTCACGGGGTCAAGCTGATAGCAGTCGGCAGGGAGGATGAGACGGAACGACTGCTTGCATATATCGGCATAGCTCCAGCTTTCGACCTTCGTCTGCTCGGGCTGCTTACCGGTCATGTACTGTGTCATTGCGCTCATCATGTCGTTTGCCGACTTAAGGCCGAGCGCATACAGCACGAGGTCTGAGACCTCGTTGTTCTCGTCGACTATCAGCACTGCTTCATCGTAGCTTTTCGGCCACGAGCCGTAGAGTACATCATACTGCTGCTTAAGAAGCGGGCTTATAAGCTCGTCGCCCTCCCCGGGCAGCATCTCCTGCCACACAACGAAGCTGCTTTGTGTTGAGCTCATGCCGGAGGAGCTCATCATATTGTTCATGGACGAGCTCACGGAGGCCTCGGCCTCCTCGCCGATCACGGCACTGCGCATCTTGCTCATGAGCGACATGACATCCGATTGAATAATTTTGCCGTCTGTGTCCTTTGCGTACAGGTTCATCGGCAGATCGTAGCTGTACTGGATATTCGACACATGCTGGTGCAGCGGTGTATCGCTGCTCATCTGCTTGTCCAGGTATTCCTTAAACGCCTTGAGGTTGTTCCTCTGCACCTCGGCCGAGGACATTGCATTCATCATGTCGTACATGATGGTGTTCGAGTAGACAGCATCGTTGTCGTGCACATTCTCGCCGTCGGCGTTATTAAGCCCCATCATCGTGGTCATGAGCTCGGTCATGTCGACAGACTCGGCCATAATTGACAGCGGGTAGGACGACAGAGTGTCCTCCTGCACCTTGTCAATGTAGTTGTTGACACCCGTGGATATCGACAGTATCAGCGCAATGCCGATGATGCCGATGCTGCCTGCAAACGAGGTAAGTATTGTGCGCCCCTTTTTGGTCATGAGGTTATTCAGCGACAGGGAAAGGGCGGTGATATAGCTCATTGCGGTCATCTTGGCAGACGGAGCGGACTGCGTTGTGACCTCGGTGTCGTACGGCTGCGAGTCATCGGTGATAAGGCCGTCCTTGAGCCGGATTATGCGGGAAGCATAGCTTTCGGCAAGGTCGGGGTTGTGCGTGACCATGATAATGAGCTTGTCCTTTGAGATCTCCTTGAGTATCTCCATTATCTGCACGCTCGTGTCCGAGTCGAGCGCACCCGTCGGCTCGTCGGCAAGCAGAATGTCGGGGTCGTTTACAAGCGCTCGTGCGATGGCAACTCGCTGCATCTGGCCGCCGGACATCTGGTTAGGCTTCTTCGTGAGCTGATCGCCCAAACCGACCTGCTCGAGTGCGTGCACCGCCCGTTCACGGCGCTCGGCCTTTGAAACGCCCGAGAGCGTCAGCGCAAGCTCGACATTCGACAGCACCGTCTGGTGCGGTATGAGGTTGTATGACTGAAAGACAAAGCCTATCGAGTGGTTGCGGTAGCTGTCCCAGTCGGGGTCCTTGTAGTCCTTTGTGGAGCGGCCGTTTATGATAAGGTCGCCGTCGGTGTAAGTGTCAAGACCGCCGATGATGTTCAAAAGCGTTGTTTTGCCGCAGCCGGAGGGACCCAAAATGGCGACAAACTCGCTCTCACGAAACTTAAGGTCGATGCCCTTGAGCGCATGAACGGTCTCCTCTCCGACGGCGTAATCCTTGGTAATGCCCTTTAGCTTCAGCATATGGTATTCCGTCCTCAGATAAAAAGTATAATAAAGTATTATCTTCCATGATGCCCGCAAAGTCAATAGAGTTCGCAGAAAGTTCACAAGCTGAGATTGACAATTTGTGAATGATGGGTTAAAATCTAAAGGCAATATGCCTCCGTAGCTCACCCGGATAGAGCGTGCGCCTCCTAAGCGCAAGGTAGTGAGTTCGAGTCTCGCCGGGGGTGCCAGAAAAAGCACTTGCTGTCAGCAGGTGCTTTTTCAATGAAATTCGTTCCTTTGGAACGAGTGAAATAGCTTCGTTATGAAATATTTGCTTTGCAAATGTGAAATATGCCTGCAGCATATGAAGAAACGAATTTTATTTCATTTTCTGCGTCAGCGGAAAATTTCATGATCCGCAGGATCATTTCATGTCGCATAGCAACATTTCATTATGTGCTTCATAATGTTTGCGGATGCGTTATTTTAAAAGAGAATAAGCTTATAGATTTGTCCATGAACTTTGCGGTCGGGGTCATTAAGATCTTTTAAATATCAAGCATCACTCATTTGCGTCGAGATTTTGATTGATGAAATGTGCGATGCAAAATCTGACCGACAAAATCGGTAGTTTTTCTTGCAATCTTAGCAGCAATCGGCTATAATGAACAAAGTGTAAACAAATACGACATAAGGAGAAAAATATGACCGCTCGTAAGGTTTCGTTCAAGAACAACAAAACATCGGAAAGATACACTCTTGAGAATAAGTACAACACCACAAGGTACACTCTGCTACTCGTAATTGGCTTCACGCTGATTAACATTGTCCTGCTCGTAACTAACAGTGACCGATATTTTCTGTTCTCGGCCTACATTCCCTATACCGTTGCAACGCTGGGCATGATTCTGTGCGGCAAATATCCCCTTGAGTATTACGGCGGCGGCAGCCTGTCCGACTATAACTTCATGGATCAGACGGCATTTGTCGGATTTATTGCACTGGCAATCATCTTGGTCGCACTGTATGTTCTGGCGTATGTTTTCTCCAAGAAACTGAGACCGGGTTGGCTGATATTCGCTCTGGTCATCTTCATTCTTGACACACTGTTTATGTTTATCGATGCCGGTATTCAGGCCGATATGATCATCGATTACCTGTTCCACATTTGGGTCATCGTGAGCCTTGCCATCGGTATGAGCGCAGGCTGCAAGCTTAAGAAGCTGCCACCCGAGGAAGAGGAACTGGCCGAGGAGGCAGAGACCGTGACTGTCTCGGCAGACCCCGAGGAGTAATACAGAGACTTTTAAATCGGCAAGCCGAAGCTTGCCGATTTTTTGTTCCGTTTTGGCGAAAACTGTTGTATAATTACTTCAAAAACAGATGGGAGAGAGTGAAATGACATACAAGGAAGTGCTTGCGGAGGCACGGAAGCATATCGGACCGAAGTGCAAGGCATGTCCCGAGTGCAACGGTCTCGGCTGCGGAAACACCATACCGGGTCCCGGCTCGAAAGCCCCGGGCAACGGCGCAAACGACAACTGGAAGGCGTGGCGGCCGTACAAGCTCAACATGAACACGATGGTGCCCAACACGCCGGTCGACACCGGCGTCAAGCTATTCGGCAGACGCATCGAGCTGCCGCTTCTGACCGGCCCTATCGGCTCGCTGCGAGCGCAGTTCCACCCCGAGGACGATATCCGTGACTATAACCGTCAATGCATCACAGCATGTGCGCAAGAGGGCGTGTTTGAGTGCTTCGGTGACGGACTGTTTGACGGCGTGACCGAGGATGCGGTCGAGGCAAGCAAAAGCTGCGGCGGTATCGGCATACCCATCCTAAACCCCTTCTCACAGGAGGAGATACTCAAAAAGATAGAGCTGTGTAAGGCAGGCAACCCCGCCGCCATCGGCATAGTCATCGACAGCGCAGGGCTGCCGCACCTCAAAAGCAGACCCGATGCGGGCACGAAAACGCCCGAACAGATACGCAAGCTCAAATCCGCTGTTGACTGTCCATTCATCGTGAAGGGCGTACTGAACACCAAGTGTGCAGAGCTTGCGGTCGATGCCGGAGCAGATGCAATAATCGTCTCAAACCACGGCGGCAGAGTGCTCCCGGATGCGCCCGCGACTGCGGAGGTGCTGCCGGAGATAGCCGAGGCTGTCGGCGGCAAGACCAAGATCATCGTCGACGGCGGAATACGCTCCGGCTACGATATATTCAGGGCGATCGCACTTGGTGCGGACGCAGTAATGATATGCCGCCCGGTGCTTGTGAGCTATTACGGCGGCGGCACGGAAGCCATAAGGGTATATATTCAAAAACTCAAGGACGAGTTCTCCGACGCAATGTATATGTGCGGTGCTCGCAAGGTGTCCGACATAGACGGCAGTATGATCAGATTATCAAAATAAGAAAAAAAGAAAAAAAAGAAGCAGCCTTTCGACTGCTTCTTTTCGTATATGCTGTAGATTATGCGTTTGCCTTTGCCTGCTTGCTCAGGGTCTTGACGCCCTCGACAACGAGGTCGATAGCAAGGATGATAAGCAGAACAGCGATGACACCACGGACGATGCCCCAAGTTACATCAGCACCGGAGGTGATGAGGTTGACCTGAGTGATGATGGTGAACACCAGAGAGGTCAGGGTGACGATAAGCATAAATGCCATCGGGAAGAGGAACATCTTGTTGTTTCTGCCGATCTTGCCGAGCCATGCAGCGACTGCGAGCAGACCGAGAGCTGCGAGCAGCTGGTTTGCAGCGCCGAACAGAGCCCAGATCTTTGCGTAGCCGGTCATACCAAGTGCGATGCCGATAACGACAGTGATTGCGGTGGCAACATACGGATTGGTGAGGACCTTGCGTGCGCCGGTCATGTCCTTAAGCTCTTCACCGGGCTTTACCCAGAATTCCTGGAACATGTAGCGAGCCAGACGGGTAGCGGTATCAAGAGAGGTCAGGCAGAATGCCGAAACCGCAAGGATGAGCAGGGAGTAGGTAACGCTCTGCGCACCTGCGCCGAACAGCTCGCCGAGCATTGCGGAAAGGCCGCCTGCGAAAACTGCGGTAGGAACAACGGTAGTGCCGTCTGCGTAATCCTTCCAGATGTATGCAACTGCACACAGAGAGATGATTGCCAGAGCGGACTCGATGAGCATGCCGCCGTAAGCAATGGGCTGTGCGTCCTGCTCGCGGTTGAGCTGCTTTGCGGTGGTGCCGGAACCAACGAGGGAGTGGAAGCCGGAAATTGCGCCGCATGCGATGGTGACAAACAGTGCAGGGAACAGGTAGCCGATGGAGGAACCGGTCGGTGCAAGAGTGTCTTTGAAGCCGGTGAACGCAGGCATTGCGTCGATGCTCGGATGGCAGCCGACGATGCCGACAACTGCGAGGATCATCATGCCGTAGAGCAGGAAGGAGCTGAGGTAGTCACGGGGCTGGAGAAGGATCCAGACAGGAGTGACGGAAGCAACGAGAATGTAAATGCCGCAGATGATCATCCAGGTCTCATAGCTGAGGTACAGCGGGTGCCACTTAAGGCCTATGACCATTGCAATAGCAATGAGTGCAACACCGATGATGGTTGCAACGCCGAGAGGAGCGTTTCTGCGGTATACAAAGAAACCAAACAGAATAGCAAGAACGATGAAGAAAATGGAGATCATCGCAGTGCTGGCGTTTGCGGAGCTTGCTGCAATGTCGACAGCACCGTTTTCAAGGAAAGTAGCCTTGAAGGTGTTTGCAACGATGGAAGCAAATGCTGCAACAACGAGGAGGAGGGTCAGGTAAGCGAATATGAGGAACAGACGCTTTGCCTTGAGACCGATACTATCTTCGATAACGGTACCGATGGACTTGCCCTTGTTGCGGACGGATGCGAACAGAGAGCCGAAGTCATGCACGCCGCCGAAGAAGATGCCGCCGATGAGGACCCACAGTGCAACGGGAACCCAGCCGAAGACAGCAGCCTGGATAGGTCCGTTAATGGGGCCTGCGCCGGCGATGGAGGAGAAGTGGTGACCCATGAGCACAGGAGCCTTTGCGGGCACATAGTCAACACCGTCTTCCATGGTGTGTGCGGGAGTGACCTTGTTGGGATCGACTCCCCATTTCTTGGACAGCCATCCGCCGTAGAAGATGTAGCCTACAACGAGAATGGCGATGCTGATGATAAGTAATACAGCAGCATTCATTTGGTTTTTCCCCTTTCAAAAAATTGTTTATAAATAAAAATTTATTTAAACAACAAACTATTATTAAAAAGCTTTTTACGCTTGCCGCCCTTGCCGAGCAGCGTCTTGTCCAAAAGCTGAGCCGTGCATCGACCGCTGGCGTTAGCGGAGGTCTTGTTGTTGGAAAGTTCGATAACGCCGGTGTGAAAATCCATCCAGCCGTAGTAGGAAAGACGGAAGCTCTTGTATATCCTTGTGCGCTTGAGAGCCTTCACGGCATCGGGATCGGCGGTATCGCAAATAAACAGCGCCGTAATGTAAGAGCACATATGACCGGCCTTGGGCTCAATGTGCGACATGCCCTCGTTATAGGCGTAGTCACGGCACCTTGTGAATATCTCCTTCGTCAGATGCGGAACGGAGAAGATGTAAACATACTCGTTACTGTCGGCCTCCCAAAGCTTTGCAGCCTTGACGAGAACATACTTCTCGGAGTGTACATAGAGAAAGCAGGTGGCTGCAAGCTCGGTATCCTCTTCGTCGAAGCGCTCGACATCAAAATAGGCCGAGTAGCTGTCGCACAGCTTGTCAACGGCTTCAAGACGGGTCATCAGGCATGTCCTCCGATCGGCTGAATGTTAACGGGAAGTTAGTTTCAAATAAATATCGTTAATTTTTATCCAAACTTGTTCACAGTATATACCCAATTACCGTGAAAATCAAGTGTTTGTCCACAGTTTTGACATAAAATTTTGTCATATTAAACAACATGAACAGTAATTTTGCACTAAAAGTGTTAACACACTAAGAACAAGTGTCTTTATGCAGCCACAGTGCTTTCGTGAGCGGAAATTTGTGCGTCAGGGAAAGAAAAAGGCTTTGCACCATTTGGTGCAAAGCCTTTTGAATTATTGATCCTCGCTGTTCCAGAGACAGCTTTTCATGTCTACTCTGCCGTCGGAAAGAAAGGGCACGCCCTCGGAATCAAGGAGCGCACGCCTTATCTCGGGGTGGCCGCCGCCGGCTATCGAGCCGTCGGCCCTGACGACCCGCTGCCACGGCAAACCCTCGGGGCAATAGCGCATTGCCCGTCCGATGAGCCTTGCGCACCTCGGCCTGCCGAGCATCCATGCGATCTGCCCGTAGGAAACGACCTTCCCGTACGGTATTTTTTCGACTATAGAATACACCTGCTCGTTAAACGGCGTCATATCGCTTCTGTCTCCATCTTATACATTATGTGCATTTGTCATATGTTGAGCGTTCAAAATTCTACAACATGACAAAATGTCAAAGCAGAACTCAGGTTGTCATTGACCAACTCAATTTAGGATGTTTATAAGATGTTTAATTACTGTCAACTGGACGGACTGATTGTATTACTTGATCGAAAATTTGTCAACACACATGCAAAGTAATATATGTATGGCAAGAGAGCTCATTCTTCGGTCCGACAAGTAAATTTGTTAATTTCCACGCAAAGTTGGGAAATGTCTGTTGCCCGCCGGAAAATAAAGTGTTATAATACACTTTGGCTAATGTGAAATGTTGTTGCAAGACATTATAAATGATTGAAAGGGGTTTCCGCATGATAACAAACAAAGAAAATCTGTTCAAACTCGGAAAAAAACTTACCGATCGCATCCCTCAGAAGCTCGGCCTCGAGCCGCTGACCGAAGCCGATCCCGAATACTGGGGTCTGTGCAATGTCCTTGACGATGAGATGGTCGAGATCCTGCTCGCCATGCCGCAGCGCAAACCGCTGGCATTTGAGGAGATCAAGAAGCTCACCAAGTGGTCGGACGAGGCAAAGCTCGAAGCAAAGCTCAAGGAGATGAGCGAGCTGGGCGTTTTGGAGTACAACTGGGAGAATGCCGACCACCACAAGCAGTGGCTCGTACCCCTGTTCGTCCCCGGCAGCGCAGAATTTCTTAACATGAAGTCCGCTACCATGGATAAGTACCCCGAGGTAACGGAGTTCTTCCAGAACATGACCAGACTTCCACTCGAGAAGGTCACCGCAATGGTACCTCCCGGCGGCGCAGGCGTGGGCATGCATGTCATCCCCGTCGAGAAGGCGATAGAGCACGAGTCGCAGTCTGTCTCCCTCGAGCATTTGTCCTACTGGCTGAAGAAGTACGACTATTATGAGATAGGCGTCTGCTCCTGCCGTAACTGCGAAAGCCGCAACGGCCGCGGTTCGGGCGACCTGCCCGAGCATTGGTGCATCGCCGTCGGCGACACCGCAAAGTACTGCTACGAGACCGGCAAGGAAGGCATCCACAATGCTTCCTACGAGCAGGTCATGGAGGTCCTCAAGCGTGCAGAGGAAGAGGGCTATGTCCATCAGATAACAAACATCGACGGCGAGAACAAGATCTTCGCCATCTGCAACTGCGCACCCGGCACCTGCTATGCTCTGCGCACCTCACAGCTTTTCAACACTCCCAACATGTCCGCCTCAGCATACCGTGCCCATGTCGATACCGAAAAGTGCGTCGCCTGCGGCAAGTGTGTTGAGATATGCCCCGCCGGCGCAGCAAAGCTCGGCCAGAAGCTGTGCACCAAAAATGGCCCTGTAGAGTATCCCAAGCAGCCCCTGCCCGATGACAATCACTGGGGTCCGCACATGTGGGATGAGGACTACAAGAAGCACAATCAGGAAAACTGCCACGAGTCCGGCACCGCACCCTGCAAGGCTGCATGCCCGGCTCACATCGCCGTTCAGGGCTACATAAAGATGGCTGCTGAAGGTCGTTACCTTGACGCTCTCAAGCTCATCAAGCAGGATAACCCGTTCCCCGCCGTCTGCGGCAGCATATGCAACCGCCGCTGCGAGGATGCCTGCACCAGAGGCAGTGTTGACGCTCCCGTTGCCATCGACGAGATAAAGAAGTTCATCGCCGAGCAGGAGCTCAATGAAAAGACCCGCTACATCCCGCCCCGCCGCACCAAGAGACTGTCCACCGAGGATTACGAGGAGAAGATCGCAGTCATCGGCGCAGGCCCTGCCGGCCTGA
>DQDL01000101.1:20829-21166 GCA_003533405.1 Clostridiales bacterium
TCGGCGCAGGCCCTGCCGGCCTGAGCTGTGCATACTTCCTGTCGAACATGGGCTACCCCGTGACCGTGTACGACCGCAATAAGGTTCCCGGCGGCATGCTCACCCACGGCATTCCGTCCTTCCGCCTCGACCGCAAGGTCATCGGCGCCGAGATCGATGTCCTCAAAAAGATGGGCGTCAAGTTCAAGATGGGCGTTGAGGTCGGCAAGGATATCACCATTGCCGAGCTGCGCAAGCAGGGCTACAAGGGCTTCTTCCTTGGCATCGGCGCACAGATGTCTGCAAAGCTCGGTATCCCCGGCGAGGAGCTCAAGGGCGTTTACGGCGGCGTTGACTT
>DQDL01000101.1:21416-21629 GCA_003533405.1 Clostridiales bacterium
CGCAATGGATGTCGTCCGCACCGCTATCCGTGTCGGCGCAGAGGAGGCATACATCGTCTACCGCAGAAGCGCAGATGAGATGCCCGCCGATAAGGAAGAGGTCGCAGAGGCAATTGAGGAAGGCGTAAAGTTCTGCTACCTCAACGCTCCCGTTGAAATCCTCGGAGACAAGAACGGCAAGGTCAACGGTCTCAAGGTCGAGATCATGGAGCT
>DQDL01000101.1:21898-22067 GCA_003533405.1 Clostridiales bacterium
TCCGTCATCGGCGCCATCGGTCAGCAGATCGATTGGGGCGAACTGGACACCGGCGCAATGGTCAAGGGCAAGAAGGACGCAGCCGAGGCTGACGGCATCACTCTCCAGACCGCAGAGCCCGACATCTTTGTCGGCGGCGACTGCATGACCGGCCCGAAGTTTGCCATCG
>DQDL01000101.1:22259-22499 GCA_003533405.1 Clostridiales bacterium
CGGCCCGAAGTTTGCCATCGACGCAATTGCAGCCGGCCGTGAGGGCGCAGTTTCCCTCCACCGCTATGTACACCCCGGTCAGAGCCTTACTCTCAACCGCAACCTGCGTGACTTCTATGAGCTCAACAAGAACGATATCGTCCTCGGTATCGAGAGCTTCGACAAGCCGGGTCGTCAGACCGTTGCACACGATCCCAAGAAGGCAAAGACCATGAAGAACGACCGCATCACCTTCACCGA
>DQDL01000101.1:22768-32260 GCA_003533405.1 Clostridiales bacterium
GACCAGAACAGGTGTATCGGCTGCGGCCTTTGCACCACCAAGTGCGAATTTGACGCTATCCACCTTACCCGTGATGTACCCGAGGCATCGAAGATGTACACTGCCGAGGATAAGCTCAAGGCCATCGGACCTTACGCACTCAAGAGAGCGGGTAGGATCGCAATAAAGGATCTTAAGGCAAAGTTTGCAAAGAAGTAATTTTAACCGGAGGAAAAATCCATGCATGAGCTTGGAACTGTGTTTTATGTCATCAAGGAAGTCGAGAAGCTCTGTGATGAGAACGAGCTGACGACCGTCGGCAGCGTCACGCTGCAGATAGGCGAGGTCAGCGGCATCATCCCCGAGTACATCGTTGACTGCTGGAACTGGGCGAGGAAGGATACGAAGTATCTTAAAGAAGCCGAGCTCAAGGTTGAGAACATCGAGGCAGTGACCTTCTGCGAGGACTGCAAACAGACCTATCCGACGGTGAAATACGCAAAAATTTGTCCTTATTGTCAAAGCGAGAATACTTATCTCGTGACCGGCAACGAATATGTGATAAAAGAGATCGAAGCGTATTAAACATAAATCTCCTGCGTCGTTTGATGCAGGAGATTTTCTATGCACGATTGACTTTTTGCGCCGATGCCGATAAAATTAGCTAAATGCCAAGGAGGTGCGCTATGTCCGAAGTAAAACCCATAGCACGCATACATTCGCCGTTTATGACAAAGTTCGGCATCCCGAGACAAAGCGGGGTCGCCGAGGCGGTCAGAGCCGAGATAGTTTTTGAACCCGAGTACCGCAATCCCGATGCGGTGCGGGGGCTGGACGAGTATTCGCACATCTGGCTGATATGGCAGTTTTCCGAAGCCGTGCGGGACACATGGTCGCCGACGGTCAGACCGCCACGCTTGGGCGGCAATGTCCATGTCGGCGTGTTTGCGACCCGCTCACCGTTCAGGCCGAACTCGCTCGGTCTGTCATCGGTGGAGCTTGAAAAAGTGGAGCTCACGCCCGACCGTGGCCCCGTTCTGCACATAAAGGGCGCCGACCTCATGGACGGCACGCCCATATTCGATATAAAGCCGTATATCACCTACGCAGACTCCCATCCCGACGCAACCGGCGGCTTTACCTCAAAAACGGAGTTTCACGCACTCAATGTCTCTCTGCCCGACAGCCTGTGCGGCGGCATGGATGAGAACACAAAGATGGCACTCGTGCAAGTGCTTTCAAACGACCCCCGCCCGCAGTACCACGATGACCCCGAGCGGGTCTACGGCTTCGGCTTTGCAGGCTTTGAGGTGAAATTCAAAGTCTACGGCAACAATTTAAAGGTCATAGATATCAAAAAAGAAGATGCCTAACGCATCTTCTTTTTTGCTTATAAGTCAAGCTTATCTGCAAGCGTTGCTGCAATTTCCTTGACCGTATCGGCTGATATCGCCGAGCTCATGCCGCATTCTTCGAGCAGGTCGAGGAAGTCATAGCTTGTCGACTCCTCCAATAGCTTCATGTACATCTCAAGCCCCGAGCCGCTTTTCTTGAGCTCCATGTTATACAGCTCAAACGCCGCACTGTCGGACACGCAGTAGCTTATAACATAAAACGGCGATGTGAACAGGTGCGTGATCGATATCCAGTCAAGCCCCTTGTAATCGTCCGTTAGACCGTATTCCTCAAGAAGCTCCGAGTACAGGGAGTTGAGCGTTTCAACCGTGAGCTCCTTTTCGCCCAAGGCATATGCCCGATGCTCAAACTCGTTAAGGCAGGCCTGATACGCATAAAGCTCAAGCTCAGCGAGCATCTTGTAGCGGGTGAGCTGCCCGGCATCATCCATGTTGCACAGCAGCAGGTACTCCATGCCCTGCGAGAACACCTCCGAGGTGTCGATGCTGTCGTTAAGGCCGTAGTTTAGGTAGCCGTCTACATAGTGACCGAACTCGTGCACGATTGTGAGCACCGTGTCGCTGTAGCCGGACGGGCTGCAAAACAGAAACGGCGAGTCGTAGTCGTTAAGATACAGCACATACGACTGGTCGTACTTATTATCCGACATTCCCGTGTCATACAGCTTGTACTTGAGCATGTAGCCGAGCGCCTCGTCAATGTCCTTGTCGAGCCCCTCTACGGTGCCCGTCACGGTCGAGAGCGCCGTTTTCGGGCTCATCGCCGAAACAAGCGAGCGGTCGTACATTTTCTTGCTGTCTGCCTTCTTGTACAGCGGCACAATGTACTGCTTTATTGCCTTGATATACCCGTCAAGGTCGGCGGCGGTGTAGTCCCTGCCGTTATCCAGGTACGCAAGCTCCTCGTATGACTTCATGTTGCGCTGCTCGGCGATATCGTGCCGCAGCTTTATAAGCTCAATGTATATCCTTGCGATCTCCTCATTTGGCTTTTTGAATTTCCCACTGTCAAAATCGCCGGAGTACTTTGCGTAAAGCTCGGAGTAGTCGTTTTCAAGCTCGGCCTCCTTGCGCTCAAGCTCGGCAAGCTCGTCCGATGGGGTGTAGCCCGTGCCGTCGGTGACAGAGTATTGCTCTGTAAGCAGACCGCCGAAAAAGTGCTTGTCGAGGTAATCGCACATGGAGGAGTTTGAGCAATCCAAAAGCAGCTCGTCCGTCAGATACTCGACATCACCGGCGGCCTCCGTGCAGTAGCTGTACTCCTCAAAATAAAACTCGTCCCGCGTATCCATGTCATAGCGCACGCAGGCAAGGTTCATCATTGTATAAAAATTGTTGTACAGGTCAACAAATTTATCAAGCTCGATTATAACATCTTTGACCTTGAAAAAGTTCCCGAGCAGGTCCTCGACATCCTGTGCCTTGGCCTTAAGTGCGTCAATGTCGGGGCGTTTGTACTCCATCTCGTCAAAGCTTACGATGTTGTCCCTGCCGCCGTTGCCGGTCTTGGAGATGAGCTCGGCCGCACTTTTGTCATCTTCGGCAAAGAAAGCGTCATAAATGTCATACACATCGTATATATCACAGCCGCACAGCGACACGAGCATCGCAAGCGCAAGCAGTAGTGCGGCAAGGCGTTTTTTTAGCTGCATTGAGGGTACCTCCCGAGGCGTTTTGCACAATCATATCATAAATGAAACCAAATTGGGCAATGATGATTAAATAAACAGAAAAATTTTTTATGCAGGGCTTGCAATACTTAAAATTTTTGATATAATAACTTAAAAAGTTTGAACTATCGGAGGCGGCAAAATGGGGCTTGTGCTCTGTGCGATAATTGCATATCTCTTGGGCTCTGTCTGTGCGTCCATCCCGCTTTCAAAGCGCTGCATGGGCGAGGATATCCGCAAAAAGGGCAGCGGCAACGCCGGAGCAACGAATGCCGCCCGTGTGTTCGGACTCAAGGCGGGGCTGGTTACGCTGGCGCTCGACATGGCAAAGACCGTGGCCGCCATGCTCATAGGTAAGGCGCTTGCGAGCGTGACCGGTGAGGCAGTGAGCGGCGCAATGTGCATCATCGGCCACTGCTTCCCGCTGTATTTCGGATTCCGTGGCGGCAAGGGCGTTTCCGTCGGAGCGGGGCTCGGGCTCATGACGGGGCTTTATGTGTTCGGCGTCATCATCGCCGTTTTTGCGCTGACTGCGGGCTTAAGCCGCAAGGTCTCGCTCGGCTCAATACTGGCGGCTGCCTCGCTTCCGATAGCCTCGGTCGTGTTCGGCGCAGAGCCTGCGTTTGTTGCCATGAATGTATTCTCAGCGGTGCTCGTCATCGTCATGCACAGGGAGAATATCCGCAGGCTCATAAACGGCACGGAGGCCGATTTTAAGCCCGCAAAACCGGAGTGAGAAATTTCATCATATAATTTGTACAAAATAGCGAAAATGTCCGAATACTTTACATACTTATTGACAAATTAATCACCATCGTGTATCATATATTTTAACAGCGGCGGTCATGTATGGCTGCCCAAACGAGAAAATTTAAAGGAGAAATATTATGCCTAAGTTTGATGAAGTAACCGGCGAACAGTTCCTGAAGGAGTACAACGGCAAAGAGCTGTTTAAGGAGTTCATTCCTGTTATCGGCAAGATGCCCAGCATCGCTTATGTTCCCTTCCACAAGAAGCAGGCTAAGGATGTTGTCGGCTATATCCTCGGCAAGGGCTACTGCGATCAGGCAGCAGCTGATGCACTCATCGAGAAGTTCAATGCTCTGTACGGCGACAAGTAATTAAATCAACATGAAAGCCCTGCCATATCCGGCAGGGCTTTTTCTACAGGAGTACATTATGGATTTTAACAATATGACTGTCGGCGAATTTTTTGAGGATAACGGTGGAAAAGAGCTGCTCAAGGAGCTTGCGCCCCATCTGCTCAAGTATCCCTTGAAGCTGTTTTACAGGAAAAAGTGCGGCGATGTGTTCCCACTCATCACCGAAAAGGGCCTTGTCTCGCAGGACACCGCCAATGCGATAAAGGCCGCAATAGAAGAAAAATAAAACCTGCCGTTTGGCAGGTTTTATTTTGCCTTTTGTATCGCAAACATCATGACAAGTGTGCCGACGGCGGACACGAGAACCCCGACGAGAAGCGCCGCATTTGCGCCCGCACCGTCGAGCAGGACACCGCCTATGAGGCTTGCAAAAATGCTCGCCATGGAGATAACGGCGGTTATGTAGGTCTGACCCTTTGCGGCATTTCGCTTTTCGATGACGGTATCGGCATAGCGCACCGAGGCGGGCACGAATATCGCAAACGACAGCGCCTGCAAGGCCTCGGCGGCGTAGAGCATCCCGACGCTGCCGGCAAGGTAGATCGCAAGCTCCTTCACGGTGAACATGATAACGGCAAAGCGCAGGAGGCCGGAGCAGCTAAAGCGCTTTATGAGCCTTGGAAACAGCAGCATCACCGGCACCTCGGTGAGCGTCATGAACGCCAGGATACTGCCCATATCGGAGCTTCCGCCGCCGACATTGCGCACAAACTCTATCATGAAAATGCCGAGCAGCGAGTGCGTGAAGTATAAAAGCGCAGTACCAAGCAAAAACAGTGCAAAGCGCTTGTTCTCCCGCAGGAACTCAAAAATGCCGCTCGGCTTTTCGCAAACCTCTGCCTGCACCTCGGAAATTTCCCGCCTCGTCTTTGCACCCAGGGTGAGGGAGAGGGTCAGCGCACCGAGCGCAGCGGTTATTATAATGTAGGATACCGGCACACTCTGCGCACTCACACGCTCGACCAAAATGCCAAGCGCAACATTTGCAAGAGCGTAGGAAAACGAGCCGACTGCCCGGGCGGCGCTGAAATTTATCTTTGAGCCGAGGCTTTCAAGATAAAAATACAGCGAGATGCACAGCGGCTGGAACAGAATATTGCCGCCTATAAGCAGCACGAACGCCGCCGACAGCGGCAGGCATGCCGTCGGCATGAACAGCACCGATATCATGAGTGCAAGGCTCAGCGCCGCAGCGATAAGAATACAGCGCAGCAGCGCACGCTGGCGTGTCCTGTCGATGTGACCTGCAACCAGCGGCTGTGCAATGAAGCCGACTATGTTGCCGAGGGCGAAAATGATGCCGATATCGTAGTTTGTGTACTGCTTGCCTTGGAGATACACCGCCGTGAAGCCGAATATTATGCCGCTGAGCGCCCAATAGCTGCCCTGTATGAGGCTGTAGCGCAAATTGAATTTTTTACTGCTTTCTTTCATACATTTATTATACCATGCACACCGCCGTTTGACAATCAGCATAAACTATGTGTTGCAAAAGCTGCAAATTGTGTATATAATGTTAACATCGTTCATAATACGACGAAGAAAGAGAGAATCACATGGTAGAAAAAATCGACGGCGTTATAAACGCCATCAGCGGTGTACTGTACCAGCCGTACATTGTGCCGCTGTTTCTTATCGTTGCGGGTGTGTACTTCACCGTCCGCACGGGACTTTTGCAGATAAGCCTGTTCGGCGAGTCTATAAAGGTCGTCAGCGAAAAGCCCAAAGAGAAGGGCAGCGTATCCTCGTTCGGTGCGCTCATGGTCTCCACCGCATCCCGTGTCGGCACGGGCAACATCATCGGCGTTGCCTCGGCGCTCGTCCTCGGCGGCCCGGGTGCGATATTCTGGATGTGGATAACCGCCATCCTCGGCGGCGCTTCCGCATTTATCGAGTCCACTCTGGCGCAGATCTACAAGCGCAAGGACAAAGACGGCACGAGCTACGGCGGCCCGTCGTATTACATGCAGGACGGCCTCAAGCAGCGCTGGCTCGGCATTATCTTTGCGATAGTCCTCATCCTCACCTACGCCGTGGGCTACAACATGCTCGCTGCGTACAACACCCAGTCGACCTTCAGCGGCTTTGGCTTCTATGATGCCCAGACCACCCCGTACATAATCGGCGGCATCCTCGCCGTCCTGTTCGGCGCATGCGTACTCGGCGGCGGCCTGCGTCTTACGAAGATCACCGGCGTTCTCGTCCCCATCATGGGCGTATTGTATGTAATCGTCTCGCTCGTGATACTCGTCATGAATATTACCTACATTCCCGCAATGTTCAAGGCGATATTCGTCAGCGCATTTGACTTCAAGGCCATTTTCGGTGGCTTCACGGGCTCGTGCATCATGTGGGGCATCAAGCGTGGCCTTTACTCGAATGAGGCGGGCATGGGCTCTGCCCCCAATGCCGCAGCCAGCGCAGCTGTCGCACATCCTGTCAAGCAGGGTCTTGTCCAGATGCTGTCCGTGTTCATCGACACGCTGCTCATCTGCACGGCTACCGCTTTTATGTGCCTGTGCGGCCAGCTCAGGACCGGTGGCATCAACTCCGCAGCATACATCAATGCCGACGGCAGCGCCAATGCGGCAAACTTCGTTCAGGACTCGATATTTGCATCCCTTGGCGCAGCAGGCCCGATTTTCATCGCAGCGGCGCTGACCCTGTTTGCGTTCACCACGCTCCTGGGCAACTACTATTACTGCGAGGGCTGCCTGAGATTTATCCTCAAACGCAAGCCCAGCAAGGCGTTTATCACCTGCTTCCGCATTGTTGCGACCGTTCTGGTCTTTGTCGGTGCGATACTCTCCGCCGGCGTCGTTTGGGACACCGCAGATATGCTGCAGGGCATCATGGTAGTCATCAATGTGCCCGTCATCCTCATACTCGGCGGCCCGGCTATCGCAGCTCTGAAGGATTACAAGAAGCAGCGCAAGGAGGGCAAGTCCCCAGAGTTTAAGTCCTCCAGCATCGGCCTTGAAGGCAAAACCGACTGCTGGGAGTAATAATTAAAACAAAAAATCTCGATGGTATCGATACCATCGAGATTTTTTTATCTCACTTTTTTCTTGTGTTTCTCACGGTCGAGAACGGGTCTGCGCCGCCGCCGGAGAACATTGTAAAGTTAAGGCTTGAGGTCACATGGTCGGTCATGGCCTGACGGGCAAGCTCGGGGATGTGCATCTTAATCGCCGAGACAACGGCGGCGTGGTTATATATAACGCTCGATGACCACGGGTTTTCCTCGGAGTTGCTGATGAACTTTATCATAGACGACTGGTACATCGTCAAATTCGGCAGCAGCATCTCATAGCACTTTTGAATGTAGCTGTTGCCGCAGGACTCGACGATGAGGCTGTGGAAGGGCATGTCGGTCGCTATCATGCCGTCATAGTCCTTGCGAATGACGCAGTCGGTAAATTCGTCGGCAAGCTTCTCAAGCTCTGCGACTGTCTCGGCGCTTGCACGCTCCGTGCACAAAGCGGCAGCCTCGCACTCGATAGCCGCACGCACGCTGTAGAGGTCTATCATATCGCTAAGGCTCAGGTCGATGACATAGTAGCCGCTCGAGTTCGGCTTTGACACCACAAAGCCCTGCTCGCACAAATTGACGATGGCCTCGGCGACCGGCGTTCTGGATATCCCGAGGGCGGAGGCGATGCTGTTAACATTGAGCTTCGTGCCCGGAGCTATGCGCAGGGACACTATCTCGTCATAGAGCATCTGCGAGACCACATCACGCAGCTTAGATGAGCTGCTGTTTTCCAAATAAGACTGAAATTGAGCTTTATTCATAAAAACACCTCGGAAGCGGATGCAAAAAATGCGCTGCATCCTTGATATTGCACTTTAATACGAAAGGTATTTTACTGCATAATAACTCAAAATGCAACAAAAAAGGTTCCCCGAAGGGAACCTTTTTTAAAATTTTTAAGGCTAATTACTTGTTCTTGTTCTTTATGTACTCGTCAATGCCCTTTGCGCCTGCTTTGCCTGCGCCCATTGCGAGAATGACGGTTGCAGCGCCGGTAACGGCGTCGCCGCCTGCGAACACGCCCTCACGAGCGGTCTGGCCGTTGTCGCCGGCCTCGATGCCGCCCTTGCGGGTGAAGGTAAGACCCTTGGTAGTGTTGCGGATCAGGGGATTGGGGCTGGTACCGATAGCGATGATGACGGTGTCAACATCCAGCACCCAGTTGCTGCCCTCGATGGGAACGGGCTTTCTGCGGCCCTTCTCGTCGGGCTCGCCGAGCTCCTGCCTGACAAGCTCGATGCCCTTGACATTGCCGTTCTCGTCGCCGATGATGGCAACGGGGTTGTTGAGCAGATTAAACTCAATGCCCTCGGCCTCTGCATGCTCGACCTCTTCCTTACGGGCGGGCAGCTCGTCTCTGCCGCGGCGGTAGGTGATGAAAACATGCTCAGCGCCAAGACGCTTTGCAACACGGGATGCGTCCATTGCGACATTGCCTGCGCCGACGACGGCAACACGGTTGAAGTGCTTGATGGGCGTATCGTAATCGTCTCTGTAAGCCTTCATGAGGTTTACACGGGTAAGAAGCTCGTTAGCGGAGTAAACACCGAGGAGGTTCTCGCCGGGGATGTGCAGGAACTGGGGCAGACCTGCGCCGGAGCCGATGAACACTGCCTCGAAGCCGTCCTCAAACAGCTCGTCAACGGTCTCGGACTTACCGATGATGGCGTTGGTGATGATGTTAACGCCCATTGCCTTGAGGTTCTCGATCTCGGCGGCAACGATCTCCTTGGGGAGACGGAACTGCGGGATGCCGTAAACGAGAACGCCGCCGGCCTTGTGGAAGGCCTCAAAAATGGTGACCTCGTAGCCGAGCTTGCGCAGGTCGCCTGCACAGGTAAGGCTGGACGGGCCGGAGCCGACAACGGCGACCTTGTGGCCGTTGGATTCGGGAACGGTGGGGGCGACCTTTTCGGCCTTGTTCATGTGGTAGTCGGCGACAAAGCGCTCGAGACGGCCGATGCCGACGCTCTCGCCCTTGATGCCGCGGACGCACTTGGACTCGCACTGCTTCTCCTGCGGGCAAACACGGCCGCAGACTGCGGGCAGGGAGTTGGTGGAGGTGATTATCTCATAAGCCGCATCGAAGTCGCCCTCTGCGACCTTTGCGATGAACTCGGGAATACGAACGGAAACGGGGCAGCCGGTACGGCAGGGGGTGTTGTGGCAGTTAAGGCAGCGCTTTGCCTCGTCCATTGCCATCTCGGCGGTGTAGCCGAGAGCGACCTCGT
>DQDL01000026.1 GCA_003533405.1 Clostridiales bacterium
TTACAGGGCGATTTATCCTTATCTATGTCCGCCCAAACGGTGGGCTTTCACTTATTATGTCCTCCGTCATATAATGAAGCACAAAGGAGGATATGCTAAGTGGATAATAATTGCGATTTTAAGAACGGCTCTTTGCCATCCTGCGCACCGCTGGCAATGGCATATGTGCCGATGCAGGAATGTGTGAAGCCGACATATAATACAGCCGAAGCCCTCTCAAGAGGCACACTTTTCCCGGGACTTGACCTTCCGTTCATGAATATGGTCAACACCGGAGAACTTACCGGCACGCCCCTCGGCGAGCTGATGGCGCTTGATTTTGTCGCCCATGAGCTGGTCTTGTACCTTGACACACATTGCGAGGACAGCGAAGCGTTTGATATGCTCAAGAACATTTTGGAGCTTGCAAGCACAGCGCGGGAGCGCTATGTAAAGCTCTACGGCCCAGTTACGACTAAGGATCTTGCCAAAGCGCAGAGCTTTACATGGCTCAAGAACCCTTGGCCGTGGGATTATAGCGTAAAAACGGAGGGCTGACAAATGTTTGTATATGAAAAGAAGCTGCAATACCCGGTCAGAATTAAAAATCCAAATCCTGCACTGGCAAAATTTATCATTAGTCAGTATGGCGGCCCCGATGGGGAATTAGGAGCATCGCTGAGATATCTCAGCCAGCGGTACAGTATGCCATATCCCGAGCTTAAGGGGCTGCTCACAGATATAGGAACAGAGGAGCTTGGGCATCTTGAGATGGTTGGCACGATAGTTCACCAGCTGACAAGGAAAATGACGCCGGAGGAGATAAAAAATGCAGGCTTTGAAGCCTACTTTGTGGATCACACCGCCGGAGTTTACCCGCAGTTTGCCTCCGGCACCCCGTGGACTGCGGCAACGATGCAAGTAAACGGCGATGTCATAACCGACCTGCATGAGGATATGGCAGCCGAGCAAAAGGCTCGCACGACATATGACAATATTCTGCGACTATCCGACGACCCGGATGTGAACGATGTCATAAAGTTTTTGCGTGAAAGGGAAGTAGTCCATTATCAGCGCTTCGGCGAGGGACTGCGAAACGCCCTCGAGAAGCTTGACAAAAAGAACTTCTATGCCGTAAACCCCGCATTTGATTAAAAAACAGTTCCTCGTATTAAACGGGGAACTGTTTTTCGTTATAAGCTTATTATTTGGCTGCGAGTTTTTCCTTGTTTCTGCGCTCAACCTTGGAAAGCCACATTGCGCAGGTAGCGTCGCCGGTGATGTTAAGAGTTGTACGACCCATGTCGAACAGCTTATCAACGCCTGCGATGATCGCAATACCTTCAACGGGAAGGCCGACCTGCAGAAGAACCATGGACAGCATGATCATGCCCGCACCGGAGACACCGGCAGTGCCGATGGATGCCAGAGTTGCGGTCACGACTACCATTGCCATCTGACCAATGGTGAGGTCAATACCGTAGCAGCAGGCAATGAATACGGTTGCAACTGCCTGATAGATAGCGGTACCGTCCATATTGATGGTAGCACCGAGAGGCAGGACGAAGGAGCTGATCTCAGGCTCTGCACCCATGTCGTTGCAGCACTCGATGTTGACAGGCAGCGTTGCATTCGACGAGGTGGTGGTGAATGCGGTGAGCATTGCAGCGGCCATACCCTTGAAGAACTTGATGGGGCTCATGCCTGCAAGGAACTTGACGCTCAAGCTGTAGACAATGACAAGGTGGAGAATGTAGCCGATATAGGCAACGCCGACAACGAGAGCCAGCGAGCCGACGACCTTTGCACCGTTAACTGCGACAACATCGGCCATAAGGCAGAATACGCCGATCGGGGTGAGCTTGATGATCATCATAAGTACCTTCATGACGACCTCGTCCATGCTTTCTACGATATCTGCGATCATTTTGCCCTTCTCACCGGCGGCAAGAACACCTGCACCGAAGAAAATGGCAATGACGATAACGGGCAGCATGTTGGTATCGACCATGGGCTTGAGAAGATTATCGGGGAAGATATTAACGATAACATCCATGATCTTAGGAGCCTCGGTAGCTTCATATGACAGACCGGCTCTTACACTCGAGTCGAGAACAGGGAAGAAGCTCTTGAAGCAGTTAACGACAACAAGGCCGATAACAACGGCAAGCGCCGTGGTGCAAATGTAGTATACAAAGGTCTTTATACCTACACTGCCGACTTTTTTGAGGTCGTTAAGGCTGATGACGCCGCTCATAATAGAAAACAGAACGACGGGGACGACCATGAACTTGAGAAGATTGATGTAGATAGTGCCGAAAGGCTTTAAATAATCGGTAGTGAATGTGCCGCCGATCTTCAGAAAAATGAAGCCGACTACGATGCCTGCGAGCATGCCGATTATTATCCATGCCGGCAGATTGAGTTTACGCTTTTGCTGCATAAAATTCCTCCTAATTCTTTTCTATAAAAAACCTTGCGTTAGACGCAAACAGTTTCCTCGGGTTTTGCTCTTACCTTTTTAAGCCTTGCATATCTCGGCAGAGAGTTTTCTTTAGGGATGTGCGGCTCACCCTGAATTAAGGGCAGTACATAATTAATAAAATCAGATGTGATATAATTACCATCGTCTGTTATCCACTCAAGCGGGACCTTTTTCTCGTAGTTTGCAACACTGCTGAGCGAGAGCAGGGTAGTGTGGCAGGAATATGTACCGCTGGTGTCGTCACGCTCCAAGGCGACCATTTTGCCAGTCTCACCGGCAATTGCAGCCTCAACAGCGACCTTGCCGACCATAAACGCCTCTTGAATATCAACAGACGATGCAATATGCGAGCCGCAGCGCTGCAAAAGGCTCAGCTCAATGCCACGGGTCTTTTTGATTTTTAGCGCATCCTTAAGATAGCTCGCAAGCTTAGTTGCCAGCCCACCGAGCTGTGCATGGCCGAACCCGTCCGTGCCGGAGGCCTTGGCCTCGGAAACGAAGCTTCCGTCAGCATAGTGAACGCCTTCGGATACGGCGACAAGGACATTGTGCTTCTGCTTTAAAACCTTGCGGACATCCTCGGTGAACCTGTCAAGGTCAAAATCACGCTCGGGAAGGTAAATTAGGTCGGGACCGCAGCCATGGCCGTATTCGGTTGCCAAAGCGGCGCTCGCCGTGAGCCAGCCTGCGTGCCTGCCCATGATCTCAACGACCGTTACCATCTCGGTATCGTAAACATCGGTGTCCTTGTCTATCTCCATGCAGGTGGTCGCAATGAACTTTGCAGCACTGCCGAAGCCCGGGCAGTGGTCTGTTCCGAACAGATCGTTATCAATGGTCTTGGGTATGCCTATGACACGGCATTCATAGCCGACCCGCTCCATATAACGGCTTATCTTATTGCAGGTGTCCATAGAGTCGTTGCCGCCGTTATAGAAGAAGTACCTTACATTATATTTCTTAAATGTCTCGAGTATCTTTATATAATCAGACTCATCATCATCGGGGTCGGCTATTTTGTACCTGCACGAGCCAAGCTCGGAGGAGGGGGTGTTGAGCAGCAGCTTCAGCTCATAATCCTCTTCTTCGCCCATATCAAAAAGCTCATCACTTAGAACGCCCTTAATTCCGTGGGCAGCACCGTAGACCTTGGTTATCACATCGGACTCAAGTGCTGTTTTTATTACGCCGTAAGCGCTGGCGTTTATAACCGCAGTAGGCCCGCCGGACTGCCCGAATATACAGGAGCCGACCAGGGGTGAATCGAATAAATTATCCAAAATAATGCCTCCACATCGTTAATGATTATTGATTATAACATGAAAAGGGTTTATAATAAATAAGAAAATCAAATTTTTTATGCAAATTAACTAATTTAAATTTTATCAGGAGGTTTTTCGACCATGCCACTCGTAACAACAAAGGAAATGTTTGAAAAGGCCTACAAAGGCGGATACGCTATCGGTGCTTTCAATGTAAACAATATGGAGATTGTCCAGGGCATTACCGAAGCTGCCGCCGAGCTTAATGCTCCGCTGATCCTTCAGGTGTCTAAGGGTGCTCGTGCTTACGCTAATCACACCTATCTCATGAAGCTCGTCGAGGCTGCCGTTATCGAGACCGGCCTGCCGATTGCTCTGCATCTTGACCACGGTGACAGCTTTGATATCTGCAAGTCCTGCATCGACGGTGGCTTTACCTCGGTCATGATAGACGCATCCTCAAAGCCGTTTGAGGAGAATATCGAGCTCACAAAGAAGGTCGTTGAGTATGCCCATGATCACGGTGTCGTCGTCGAGGCCGAGCTTGGAACGCTCGCCGGAATAGAGGATGAAGTCAAGGTAAGCGCCGAGGACTCATCCTACACCAGACCTGAGGATGTTCAGGAATTTGTTGAGCGCACCGGCTGCGACTCGCTTGCGATTGCCATTGGTACCTCGCACGGTGCTTATAAGTTTAAGCCCGGCACCGACCCCAAGCTCCGCTTTGACATTCTTGAAGAGGTCGAGAAAAGACTGCCCAATTTCCCGATAGTCCTGCACGGTGCGTCCTCCGTTCCTCAGAAATTTGTCAGGATCATCAACGAAAACGGCGGCAATATGCCCGGCGCTATCGGCGTTCCCGAGGATCAGCTTCGCAAGGCAGCATCCATGGCAGTTTGCAAGATAAACATCGACTCCGACCTTCGCCTTGCAATGACTGCATCCATCCGTCAGTACCTCAACCAGCATCCCGACCACTTTGACCCCAGACAGTATCTCAAGCCCGCAAGAGCCGCCATCAAGGACATGGTCGCTCATAAGATAGTCGATGTTCTTGGATGCAACGGCAAGGTTTGAACTAAAATAATTGATAAAAACAGGGAGGGTGATTTTTGTGAACCAAAGTGCGCAAATGCATGAACACAGCAAGGGCATAAAGCCCATAATGCCGGACTTCGTCACGCTTGTCAGGCTCACAATAACCGTTATCCTGCTTGTTCTGGCGTATAATATCAGCGCATCACAGCTTGTTGCAATAATAATGCTTGTTGCAGCGATACTTATAAGCGGCTTTGATATAGCAATAACGGCCGTTTATGCCGTGCTTAGAAAGGACTATTTCAATAATTCCTGTCTCGTGCTTATCGCTGCTGCTGCCAGCTTCGCCGTTGGCTGTTATGTGGAAGCGACCGTGTTTGTTGCGGTTTATCAGGCGTGCAGGGTTTTTATGGAATATGCCGAAAAGCGCACAAAGCAGGCTGCGACAGAGGATCTGCCGAAAAACGGCCCCGAAAGCTTTTCTAAGCAGCGCAGCCTACTCAATCGCTGCGACGGCTCGATAAACGCCGTTCGCACGAAGCTTGAGCCGTATTATTCTATTGCCGTCATGGCGTTGACTGCCATTGCCGTGCTTTTTGCTGCATTTATGCCGCTTTTGACCGATATGACCTATGTCATGTCGATAAGAAGGGGAGCGATGCTCATAGTTGCCATCGTTCCCGCTTCGGCATTTGCCTCGCTCTCTTTGTGCACGGCGTATGGACTGTGCCGCTCCGCCGCTGCGGGAATCATCATCGATGATTCGGAAACCATTGATAAAGCTGCAATGCTTAAAACGATAGTTTTCGACAAATCTGATGTAATAACCGCTGGAGCTCCGAAAATTGCAGCGATGATATCGCCCATACTCGACAAAAAAAGCTTCCTGCGCTCGTGCGCATATGTTGCCTATAAATCCGAACAGCGCATCGCAGCCGCCATAGTCGGGGCGTATAACGGAGAAATTTACCCTGAATACATTCAGGAGTTCAACGACATTGCTGGCTACGGCATGGAGGTCAAGATCGAGGGCAGGCAAATGCTCCTCGGTACGCTTAAGCTTCTCGACTCAAGAGGCATTTCAATTGACACCGCAAGCGTGCGCAAGGGCAATGTGCTGTATCTTGTCATTGCGGGCAGGTATGCCGGCGCTATAGTGTTTAATGAAAATGTCAACCCATATGCAGCTAAAACAGTTTCCGACCTCAAGGCACTGGGCGTAACGAGCATGCTGGTCGCCGAGGACGGTATGGATATCTGCGAAAAAACCGCAAAATCCATTAATATATCGGAATTTTTCCCGTGCTGCGACACCGCAAAGAAGCTTTCGGTCGTCAAAGATGTGCGGCAAAGCCTTGATAAGGACGATGCCCTGATGTATGTCAGCGCCGAGAATGTCGGTTACCATTCCGATGCCGACCTTGACGCAAAGGTAGGGGAGCAGACAGAAACCGAGGATCTGCGGATGTCTAATATCGGCATCTTCGGCTTACCGGCAATGGTATCCATTGCAAGGGGAGTAAAAAAGATATCGATGCAAAATCTTGCACTGTGCTCAATCATGAAAGCCGTGCTGATAGTCCTTGCCGTGACAGGCAATGCGACGCTATGGTTTGTTGCACTGCTCGATTTTGCGGCCGGAATGTTCGGAGTGCTGAACATTTCCCGAATTGATCAATAAAAAATATGACCGCTATCAGAACGATAGCGGTCATATTTTTTATTTCGGTTTAAAGTTGCTAAGCGGGTTTGCCTCGGAGGCAAGCCGCAGCTCGGAATTATCAACATGGGTATAGATTTGTGTGGTATTGAGGTTGTCATGCCCAAGAAGCTCTTGAAGCGTCCTCACATCAACACCGTTTTGAAGCATCAAGGTTGCCGCTGTGTGACGCAGCTTGTGCGAGGAGTATTTGTCGGCATCCAGTCCGGCTCTTTTGAGAGACACCTTGACCATGCTGTGCACAGCCTCACGGCTCATGCGGGTGCGCCTGTTTGACAGAAACAGTGCGTTTTTGTCGATTGCCGCAATATTTTTCCGAACCTCAAGATAATTGTTGATAGCCTCAGCGCATGCATCGTTTATATATATGATGCGTTCCTTACTGCCTTTACCGAATACTCTTATGTGGTCGACTCTGATATCGGACAGATTAAGACCGACTATCTCAGATATTCGCAGCCCGCAGTTAAGAAAAATACAGAGGATGCAGTAGTCACGCTCTTTGTTTTTGCCATCTACAGAGGAGAGGAGGGCTTGAGCTTCCGGCAGGGTGAGGTAGCGGGGAAGTGTGTGCGGAATTTTCGGCACATCAAGGTCTTGAAGCGGATTTGTATCAAGGAGTTTTGCCTTGACAGTCAGGTATTTATAAAAGCTTCTGAGCGTTGAGACCTTGCGTGCACGGGTGGAGGCTTTAGTACCATACTCAACCTCACGACTGCGCTGGTTCTTGACCTTATCACGGGTCATGAAAGAGAGATACTCGTAAGCCTCTGTGACAGTAACGGATTTTACGAAATTCAGATCAATATCAGAAATTGAGATATCCTCAAGCTCAGTGTTGCGAGGGACGATACCACGCTGAATTTTCAAAAACCTAAAAAAGTTCCGCAGATCGAGATAGTATTCATCAACTGTTTTTCTCGAATGACCTTTAATAGTCTCGTGATATGTCAAAAAGCCCTTGATAATATCCGGCGCTTCGGTTCTGTAATCCATAGTCTGCTCCAATCATCTAATCACTGTACCCATTATAACAGGGAAGCTATAAACCTGTCTATTGACAAATCAACTAAAAATTAAACAAAATATATCATATTTTGTTTGAAATGTCCGTGGTGGGGAGTGCAAAGCTTCACCATCTTAATTACAGTGTGCGCCACGCAGAGATTTGCGACATGCTGTGCAGCATAGTGCACAATTAGGTAATCCCCGTGTCGCCGCCGCAGCGGCGACAAAAACCCCTTTTTCCTCGGGGGGCGCAAAGCGCCACAAAAAGCCCGCCGAAGGGCGGGCGCCAAAGCCCCCCGAGGGGAGCGGAGGGGGCGACCAGAGGGGGCAAAGCCCCGCAGCGGAGCGCAAGGGCGCCCACAGGGCGCACGACTTGACCCTTGCGCAAAGCGAGGAGCGGCGCCCACGGCGGGAGGGGCAAGGCGAGCGGGGGAACGCCCGGCACCCGGGAGCGGGCGCCGGCCGGCCGCCCCCATCGCAATGGGGGCTGGCCATGGCGACGAGGATAAAAGGCGGCGCCGGAACAAGCCGCCTTCCGAGGAGAGGCGCATACATTTTTGGCCTTGCAGCCGCCATCAGGCGGCGCAAGGCGCAGGCCGCAAGGGGGCGCTCCCCCCGAAGC
>DQDL01000087.1:0-15523 GCA_003533405.1 Clostridiales bacterium
ATATATGGGCTAGGGGTTTAGCGAAGCATGAGCGGAAAGCTGCCCGTCAAAACCGATAGGTGTTCGACTCCCGTCAACTCAACCTACGGAAAAATTGCGATTTGCAGGTTGAAATCAGCGAATAATTTTGCATTTTACACGGATTTTACAATTACCGTCTGTCCATTTTTACAATTATGGGGTATTATCTTACCATAAAGAAAAGCAATGGAGGCACAAGCATGATTTACTGCGTTGAGGATGAGGGCAGCATCCGTGATCTGATGCTGTACACTTTGAATATGGCGGGCTTCGAAGCGCAGGGCTTTGCAAGCAGCGAGCCGTTTTGGGACGCTATGAAAAAGGAGCGTCCGGAGCTCATTTTGCTTGACATCATGCTGCCCGGCGAGGACGGCATCGCCGTTCTGCGCAGACTGCGCTCTTCGCCGGTGACGGCCGACATTCCCGTTATCATGGCGACGGCCAAGGGCAGCGAGTACGACCGTGTCGTGGGGCTTGATTTAGGAGCAGATGACTACTTATCAAAACCGTTCGGCATGATGGAGATGGTCTCCCGTATCAAGGCGGTGCTGCGCAGGGCAAACCCCAAGTCCGCCGCACCGGCGGTGCTGTCGCTGGGCGATATATCGCTCGACCCGACGAGACACAGCGTGGCATCCGGCGGTCGTGAGGTCGTGCTGACGCTCAAGGAATATGACCTTCTGAAGCTTCTTCTTGAGCACCCGGGTCAGGTGTTTACGAGAGAGCATCTGCTTAGCTCCGTCTGGGGCTCGGACTTCATCGGCGAGAGCCGCACGGTGGATGTGCACATCGGCACGCTGCGCACAAAGCTCGGCGCTGCCGGACGGCAGATACAGACGGTGCGAGGCGTTGGCTACAAGCTTGAGGTGTGAGCATGAGTAAGAAAATTTTCAATTCCATATGGATCGTCGCACTTGCGGTGCTTTTGGCATCGCTGGTGTTCATCATGGGCATGACCTACAGCTATTTCTCCGATGTGCAGGAGGCTCAGCTTCGCATCGAGACCGAGCTTGCGGCAAAGGGTGCCGCCATGGACGGCACGGATTATCTTGAAGGGCTCGGTAAGAAAAATTACCGCATCACATGGATAGACAAGGACGGCACGGTGCTTTACGACAGTCAGGCAGACTCCGCCGAGATGGAAAACCACCTTGAGCGTGATGAGGTCCGGCAGGCGCTCGAGACCGGTCACGGCGAGAGCAGCCGCTACTCCAAGACGCTGTCCGAGGAGCTGCTGTACTGCGCCGAGCTTCTGCCAGACGGCACGGTGATACGCCTTTCGAGCGTGCGCTCAACGGTTCTTATGCTGCTATTAGGCTTTGCGCAGCCTATCGCCATCGTTGCGGTGCTCGCACTTGCGCTGAGCTTCTGGCTTGCCTCCCGACTGTCCAAAAAAATAATCGAGCCTATAAACGCCCTTGACCCGGACAACCCCTCGGACTACATCGGCAAGGAGGCGTACACCGAGATAGAGCCGCTTCTGCTCAAGATGCGGGCGCAGCAGAACGAGATAGCGAAAAATCAGGCGGAGCTTGAGAAAACCTCGCAGATACGGCAGGAGTTCACCGCCAACGCTTCGCACGAATTGAAAACTCCGCTGCACGCAATTTCCGGCTATGCCGAGCTTCTGGAAAACGGCATGGTCAAGCAGTCGGACATCCGCCCGTTCGCCGGAAAGATACGCCTTGAGGCGCAGCGCATGACGCAGCTGGTGGGCGATATCATCGACCTTACGCAGCTTGACGGCGGAGCCGACGGCATGCAGTGGGAGCTGTGCGACCTCAAGTCCATCGCCGAAAACGCCGCCGACAGCCTGCAAAGCGCCGCTGCGGAAAACTCGGTCGAGCTCACGGTCAGAGGCGAGAGCGCCTCGGTGCGGGGCATCCCGCAGGTGCTGTACAGCATCGTGTACAATCTGTGCGACAACGCAATTAAATATAACCGCCCCGACGGCAAGGTGAGCGTGTCGGTCGCAAAGGAGCCGAGCAGCGTGCGCCTGACCGTCGCCGACACCGGCATCGGCATCTCCGAGGAGCACCAAAGCCGCATATTCGAGCGCTTCTACCGAGTTGACAAGAGCCGCTCCAAAGAAGTCGGCGGCACGGGTTTGGGACTTTCCATCGTAAAGCACGGACTCATGATACACCGAGCCCGCCTTGAGCTTGACAGCGTCCCCGGCAAAGGCACGACATTTACGGTACACTTCCCGAGTGCGGAATAATGAAAAATCCCCGACAACAGTCGGGAATTTTTCATGCCGAATAGATTATTTCGTTCATTTTATTTTTCTTTGCGACAAGCAGGCGGACGAGCCTGCCAAGCTCCCTGCCGCCGTTCTCGGCGGAGGCGAAAATGCTGTCATTGAGATAGTACATTTCCCGCATGCCGAGATTGTACAGCACTCTGCTGAACGAGCAGGCGTACATTTTGCATTTATCGATATTGTTGCTGCGGTACGCCCTTTCCATCTTCTGCGGGGTGTCGTCCTCGGCAAACTGACGCAGACTGCTTATGTACAGCTCCTCTTCGTCATAGCTTGTCTCGAGTCCCTTGCCGATATCGCAGCCGGCATCGGCCAATTTACTTATAACCGCATTCATTGGCAGCTCCTTAAATCAGGTAGTTACGCCTGAGCCTTTGCTTTCTTTCCTCGGTCACGCCGAGCTTCTGCCGGATATACTCGCCAACGCTGCCGCACATGCGCACCATGGTGTCAAACGCTGCGGCAAGATACTCCTCGTTCGTGGTATTGAGCCAGTATATCGACTCGATGACCCTGTCGTCGTTTGTAAACTCACGGCAGGCCTCGGTCGCCGATCGTATCTCATCGGCGCAGCGTGTGCCGGTCAGGAGATAGTCCTCGACTATGCTGTCCATGGACGCACCCAGCACATACAGTATAAGCGCCGACGCTATGCCCGCTCTGTCCTTGCCCATGGCGCAGTGCCACAGCACCGCACCCTGCTTGCTGCTTTCCAGCAGGCGGAAAAAGCGGCTGTAGTTTTTTATTGCGCTGTCGCTTTCTACGAGCAGCGGGTACAGCGAGCGCATAACGGCAAAGCCGTTTGATCCGAGCTTCTCGGCATAGTCGGGTCGGGAAAACGCCTTGTAGGGATCCTCTATCGACTCACGGGTTATGCCGGGAAGCAGCCCCTCAATGACGGGCAGGTGCATATAAAGCACGCCGTCGACCTGCCGATCGGACTTGAGCTCACGCTCGTTATCGGTGCGAAGATCGATTACCGTGTGCAGTCCGATGCTGCGAAGGTAGCGCTCATCGTTTGGGCTGAGCCTGCTCAGCT
Source organism: Clostridiales bacterium (assembly GCA_003533405.1). Taxonomy (GTDB): domain Bacteria; phylum Bacillota; class Clostridia; order Oscillospirales; family Oscillospiraceae; genus F23-B02. The sequence goes on from DQDL01000087.1 coordinate 3,324, forward strand.
CGCCCGAGCGGATGAGCCTGCCGCTTTGCACACGCAGACCCTCGGCGGCGGGGATACCGCCGAGGTCGCGTGCGTTCAGCGAGCACTCAAGAATTACCTCGGGTGCGTAATTTGTCATAGTCCTGCGTCCATGCCCTCGGCTCTGTCGATTATCATCTGCACGAAGTCGTCGTTCCAAACGCCGGCAAAGTACAGAAGGTCGATGACGGAGAAGCGGTTGCGCATGAGGTTGCAGTTGGTCATTGCCCAACGAGCCGTCTTTGCGTCAACGGGGTAGTTGAGGACGCTGTAGCGGGTCGGAGCATTTGCATTGTGCATGCATGCGGCAATGTACTCGGGCTTCTTGACCCACGGCTCGACGGTCTTTTTGAACTCATCGAAGTTATCAAGGAACGCCTTGAACTTTTCCTTGTTCTCATGCCACTTTGCAAGCTTCTTCTGATAGTCCGACCAGCACTCGTCGGCTGCCGAATGGGTGTCATCGAGCCAATCGAAGGCCTCACGCACCTTCGGCTCCATCTCCTCGGCGCTGGGATAGCACTTATCAAGGTCGACGCTCTTGGGGTCGAACTCGTTGAGCAGGTAATCCCAGATGATGCAGGAATTGATGCCGGAAACGGCGACCTGCGTGCCGTGGTAGCAGATGCCGGTGTGGCGAACCTTGGACGCCATGTCGATGAGGTGGCTCATGACATGCTCCGAGCCCGAAGCAGGAGAGCTCTGGTCGGCAAGGCCCATGGAAAGGCCGCTTAAGGTCAGCACATTTGCAAGGTCGTAAAGCACCTTGCCGTCGCCGTCGGCGAGCTTTGCCGAGTTTTCCAGCAGCTCCTCGCACTGGGTGCGGATCATGTCCGAGGGAGCGGTGTGGAAGCCCGAGCTCATGCCGAGAACGCTGCCGAGATACCAGTCAACGGGCGCCGTCCATGTTGCGATAAGGTCGCCGTAGCCGGAGACATTCATCTCCGCCGGAGCGGCCTCGACGATGTCAAGGTCGATGATGAGAATGTCGGGGTAGCGGGAGTGTACGGTCCTCTTTACGCCGGAGAAGAGCATGACGGAGGAGTTATCCGAAAATGCGTTGACGGAAAGAGCCGACTGCACGATAACAAGCGGCAGTGGGTGCTCGTGGTCTGCCGTGTAGGTGGAATACTTGCACAGGTCGCAGATGGTGCCGCCGCCGATACCGACGACACAGTCAACGCCCGCAAAATGCTCCGCAACGGCTGCGGCGTTTTCGGGGGTGCAATGTACAATGCTGTCATCGGGCTCTCTTACGACGAACCACTCGACCTCATACTTTGTCTTGAGCAGCTCATATACACGCTGCTTGACCGAACGGTCGGCGCTGTCACGGAAGTCGACCGGACCGGTAACAAGAAGGACCTTCTTGCCCTCGGTGAGCGATGCGACGGCATCGCAGATGCCCTCGACCGCACCGGAGGAAATGCAGATATCCTTCATATCGATGGAGCAGAGAATTTCGGAGTTTTCCTGCTCCTTCATGACCTTTTCAAGCTCACGAAGCTTTGTCGCATCCGCTCTGATCAAACGAGAATCTATCATTTTTCTGAACTTCCTTTGCTGTGAATTATGCCTTGTAGTATTTGTTGAAGAACGGCTCGAGAGTGGTGTAGCACTCGAGGTAACGGGCGTATGCCTCGTCGTACTCGGGCTTCTTGCTGAAGTCGGGCTCGTAGATAGCGCCGAGCTCTACCATGACCTCGGCTGCTTCCTCGAGGTTTGCGAAGTTGCCCTCGGCAACGGAGGCGAGCATTGCTGCGCCTATCGCAGCGCCCTCGGAGCTCTTGGTGGCCTCAAGGCGCTTGCCGAGTGCGTCGGCCTTCATCTGGCACCAGAACGGGGACTTGGTCGCACCGCCGACTATACGCACGGTGTCGGCATCGATGCCGAGCTCTGCGAAGCGGTCGACATTGTCCTTAAGGCCGAAAGTGATGCCCTCGAAAACGGCTCTTGCCATCTCGCCGATGCCGTGGCTGAGGGTCAGGCCGATGAAGGTACCTCTTGCCTTGCCGTTCCATGTCGGGGTCATTGCGCCGCCCATGCACGGCAGGAAGGTCAGGCCGTTCGAGCCGATGGCGACATCCTTGGGTGCGATGTAGTTTACAAGCGTTTCCTTTGCTTCGGGATCTACCTTGCCGAGGAAAGAGGTCTCACCCATTGCTATCTCGTTCATTTCCTTGTAGCCGGGCTTGCGGAGGATGTTGTCGATAAACCATCTGGTCGAGCCGCCGGAAACGAAGCCGGGGTTCTCGATGAGCCACAGGCCGGAGTGAGCCGAGTGATGGGTCTCAACAAGACCCTTCTTGTCGAAAACGGGCTTGTTGAAGGTAGCGGCGACGGGCTCTGCCGTGCCGGTGATATCGCAGACCATGCCGCTCTTGACAAGGCCGGAGCCGAGGCAGGAGCTGTGCTCGTCGCCGGTGCCGACGATGACCTTGGTGTTCGGGGTCAGGTGCAGACGCTGAGCAATGTCGGGCTTAAGAGTGCCGACGACATTCTCCGCCTTCTGAAGCGTGCCCAAAAGAGCCGGGTCAAGGCCGAACAGTGCGCACATCTCGGGGTCCCAATCCATCTTTGCGACATTGTAAAGCATGGATGCGGAGGCCTGAGCATAGTCTACTGCGGCAACGCCGGTCATCCAGTAGACCATGTAGCTGTCGACATTGAGAATGTATTTTGCCTTCTCGAAAATGTCGGGGCGCTCTTCCTTTATCCACAGCATCTTTGCTGCGGTGTGGGTCGAGTCAAGGTTAAGGCCGGTGACATCAAAAACATGACTTTCGTCCACGGTGGCCTTTATCCTGTCGGTGATGGCCTCGGCACGGCGGTCCATCCAGATAACACACAGGTCGCCCAGTGCGTTGCCGTCTGCGTCGGCGGCGATGACGGAGTCGTTTATTGCGTCCATGCCGATGGTGCCGATATCCTCGGGAGCAACGCCGCTTTTAGCGACGAGCTCATTTATAACGCTGGTGAAGGAAACTATATAGTCCGATACCTTGGATTCTGCCCAGTTGGGGTGCGGGGCGGAGTAGTCGTGCGCATGGGACGCTTCGGCGACTATCTTGCCGTTCGGGTCGACGAGGAAGCCCTTGAGGGACTGGGTGCCAAGGTCGATGCCTATTACATATTTGCCCATTTTATTCTCCTTAATTTTGTCCGTATGCAAAATCGCGGCATCGCGTTAAACACGATGCCGCGATTGACATTTGAATATTGATTGAAAACTAAAGTTGCCGGGAGTCGGACTCTATCGTCTGTCGGTGCGTCTATTCGGCATTTTTCTGCTTTTTCAGAGGAAGTCGAAAATTTCTTGAAGCCTCACCGACAGATGCCTTGCAGTTTTGAGGGAGCAGATTTTCGTTCAGGCAAAGATAAATCCCGACGGCCATAATGGACATATATGGGCTAGGGGTTTAGCGAAGCATGAGCGGAAAGCTGCCCGTCAAAACCGATAGGTGTTCGGCTCACGGTAACTTAATATTGTATCACTGATCTTCAGGCTCTACAAGGAAGGTGCCGTTCTTGTTCTTGCAGACGGCTATGTAGTAGATGATAGCCAGCACGAAGAAGCCGAAGGCGATGCCTGCCAGAAGCAGAGACTGACCTGCAACTGCGCTGTAGATGGAAGCAGCGGCAACGAGGATGCAGAACGGGATGCCGAGGTAGCCGAGCCACTTGGGGCACTTGTAGGGGCGAGGCATGTCGGGCTGATCCTTGCTGAGCTTGATCCAAGAAGCGAAGCAGCACAGAGCCATGAATGCAGAGCCGATGCCTGCGATGACAACGATAACTGCAACAGAGCCCATGAGGGTCAGTGCGATACCGATGACGGAGGTGACGAGAAGTGCGTTCATCGGGGTGCCGTTCTTGTCGAGCTTGCCGAGGAAGCCGGGCAGGCACTTGCAGCGTGCAAGAGCGTAGGTCTGACGGGACTGGCCGATGATGATGCCGTTAAGGGATGCGGCAAGGCCGATCATGGCGATGACGATGAACACGATGCTCATGGTGGAGCCTTCGCCGAACAGGTGGTTGATGACATTTGCAACGGGAGCGTCGTTCTTAAGGATCTCCTCCTTGGGCAGAGCTGCTGCGGTGGTGATGAGCATCAGCATGCCGCCGACGAGCAGAGTGAAGATACCGACGATGAAGCCCTTGGGGATATCCTTGGACGGGTTCTTGCATTCCTCTGCGCCCATGCCGCCTGCCTCAAATGCGAGGAAGAACCATACTGCGTAGGGGATAGCGACGAAGATGCCCTTTACGCCGCCGAGGTCGCCCATCTTGCCGAGCAGGCTGAAGTCTGCGTGGGGAAGGCCGATGCAAGCGTACAGCACGACGCCTGCAACACCGATGACGGTGACGATAAGGCCGATGGTCTGGCCTGCCTCAATGCCTCTCATGTTTATAAACAGGAAGATGAGGTAAGCAACGACGGATGCGACGACCGCCGGGCATACCGGGAACAGGGTGTGGACATATGCGCCGATAGCGATGCAGATACCGGGAGTGCAGAACAGCGACTCAACGAGATAGCTGAAGCCTGCAAAGAAGCCTGCGCCTCTGCCGAATGCCTTCTCGGTGTAGGCTGCCGGGCCTGCGGAGCTGGGGATAGCGGTCGCAAGCTCTGCGAACATGAATGCGAAGGGGATGTAGAACAAAATTGCGATGCCCATTGCGATGAGAGCGCCGACAAAGTTGGTCTCGCTGAAGATGTAGTTCCAGCCGTAGTAGCTGCCGGAAATAACTGCACCGACGGCGACTGCCCATATACCGGCTGCGGTCAGGGCTTTTTTAAGTTTGTTGTCTTCCAATTGGTGGGTCCTCCTTATTATCCTTTTTACTTTCTATTGTAACCGCTGTCCAAGCGGCTTACATTACTTTTTTGCCATGTAATCGGCAACTGCCTGGAGGTTGGTGCGGAAGTCGCCGTCTGCAACGAACTTCTTCTCAAACAGAGCAGAGCCCATGGTGAAGGTCCAGGGTCCGATATCGAACATGGTGTCGATGCGGCCGTAGCTGTTGATAGAGCCTGCGATGCAGATCTTTGCGTCAACTGCCTTGCAGAAGTCGTATGCCAGCTTCTCGCCGTCGACGACATGACGGTAAGCAAGGATATCAAAGCCGGTGATGCCCTTTGCCATCAGATCCTTTGCGTTCTGGATAATTTCCTCGTTGGTGCCCTCGAGGATGCTGGGGCTGCCGGAGACCTTGCCGACGAAGGGCAGATACTCCATGCCGTTGTCCTTGAGAAGCTTTGCGACGGAATCGTAGTAAATGGTGCCCATGAGGTAATCGAAGCCGCAGTCGATAGCGGTCTGAGCGCCGTCAAGGCAGCTTGCCTCGTCATAGGTGACGACCTCGAGGAAGGTGGTCTTGCCTGCGGCCTTCATTGCGCCTGCCAGAGCCTTCATCTCGTCCTTGGGAAGGCCGACATTCTTAAAGCCCCAGAACTTGACCTCTTCAATGTCCTTGCACTGCTCGAACACCTCGGCGGCATTCTTTACGGTGACATCGTGATGGGTCAGCATTATGATAATTTCAGGTCTCATTTTCAGGTTTCTCCTTTGCAAAAATGATGTGTTTTGGTCTTACGGCTGCGCCGTATTCCCTGTTAAGACATTTATATTTTAGAGCAACTTTTTCTCAGTGTAAACGCAGAATTTGCACGCAAAAAGCGCTGCAAACGCTTGACTTATCAAGCATTTTTGACTTTTGCGCAAAACACGCAATTTTTTAGAAAAACTGCGTGTTTTCAGTCCGTTCATTTTTGCAATTTAACTAAATCCGACCGCTCAATTTCTACAAATTCGGTCGTCAAAAAAATGTCATTCTCTTGATTTTTCTGTCAAAATATTTCCTTGAATGTAAGTGCATAGAAAACTGCGCAAATTTCGCCGCCGCATGGGCGTTTTCGCTGCCCCAACAGAGCAAAGAATCCCCGACGGCAAGCCGTCGGGGATACCGATCGTTATATGATCATTCGCCGAAATCGAGAACTCTGCGCATGCGGATGAGGGTATTGCGGTTTCTGATGGCCGAGGACACGGCGAGCATCTCGTCGGCAAGCTCGGGCTTGATGCCGATGTGCTCGGGCAGGTACTTGCAGCCGCAGGCCTTGTACAGTGCCTCCATCTCCTCTGCCGAGGGCAGCTTATTTATCATGTCCCTTATCTCGTCCCAGTGGTCGACGATGTTCTGCGGGTCAAATGTGCCGAGGACATCGTTTGCATTCTCCTTGATGATTCCCGGGGCAAGGCGGTCGCCGAACTTTTCTCTTATCCACTCCTCGCTCAGAGGCTCAAACTTCTTTGCCTTGGGCGTGGGGAGAGATGCCAGACGGTGGTACTCCTTGATGCACAGGTAGGTGCCGACGCCGACGCATTCGCCGTGGATGCCCTCGGCCTCCTCAAAGCGGGGCGGGTGCATCTCGACAAGGTGGGCGGCAAGGTGCTCTGCGCCGGAGGCCGCTCTGGAGTGATTAAGAAGCTGCATGGTAAGTCCCGACTCCATCTGAGCCATTGTCATGGCCTCGTGATCGACCTCGCCGGTCTTGGCGAGCTTATCGGCAGCGTCACGCATGATTTTCAGCGCATGCTCTGCCAGATCGCACACCTTGGGGCAGAAATACTCGTCTGCGACCATGTGCGAGACCTTCCAGTCGAACACGGAAATGTACTTGGACAGAATGTCGTTTATGCCGCTGGAGACAAGGCGCATGGGGGCGCCCTTTATGATGTCAAGGTCGGTCACAACGAGGGTGGGAGCGCACATGGGGGTCGACTTCTTCTGGCCGTTGATGATAGCCGAGCAGATGTTGGCGGTGAAGCCGTCGGACGATGCAAGCGTGGGTATCGCAACAAAGGGGATGCCCAGCTTATATGCCGGATAGCGGCCGAAGTCCATGATGGTGCCCGCACCGTAGGCGACGATGACCTCGGGATCATTGAGCTTCTTCATCATGTCCTCGATGAGCGTATCCTCGGCTCTCAGTCCCTGAGCCTCGAGCACTATCTCCTGATCGGCGGCGACATGCTTGCCCTCGGTGAGCTTATAAATGACCGAGTCGTACACAACGGCACGCTTTTTGCCCGCAAGGCCGACATCGGCCATGTACTTTTCAAAGTTGTTGATAGCACCGTACTCTACGACGACCATCTTCGTTTCAAGCTCGTGGTCTCTGCCGCACCCGCACAGGCCGGCGTATTTGGCACAATCCATTATCATAGCAATTTACCTCACATTTCTACCGTATCTAATTTGCCGTAGCCGTTTATCGCAAACAGCTGCTTTTTGCTTTCGTCTCCGTAAACTTCAACGACATCGGCGATGAAGAAGGTGTGGTCGCCGACGGCGACAGTGTCGCTCAGGCGGCACTCGAAAACCACCTTGCTGGCCTCCACGACCTTGGGAGCTATCGCCTTGGCGTCGACAAGTCCGATACCGAGCTTTGCTGCCTTGTCTGTATCTCTGCCCGAGCAGCGGCCGCACTCAAGCGCCTTCTGCTTCATCGTTTCGTCAACAAGGTTGAGCGCAAACTCGCCTGCCGCGCGGATATTGCCGCCGCTGAAGCCCTTGTTGCTCAGGCATGCGCCTATTTTGACGGGATGATTGCTCAGATATGTCCACCACGACACCGCCATAAGATTTGTTCTGCCCGTTTCGTCAACGGACGACAGCAGAGCGAACGGTGCCGGGCTTGTCATTTTCTGAGCCTGTCCGATAGTGAGCTGTTCCATAATCATACCTCCGTTTAAGAAAGTTCACCTAATTTTATAATAAGTATACCTTTTGCGCAAGCTAAATATAATTCAAAAAAAATCTTGAAATAATTATACGATTTGTGGTATATTGTTCACTATGAAAAAATGCGCACTTCGCCGAGTTTCAGCTGCACATCTTATATATTATTCGGCAGCCAAAGTATTGTCAACCGTGCGAAATCGAGCGAAAACGAGTGCTTGCACAGCTTAGAGGATTTTTGCGTGTTTCGCTCGTTTTTGGCGTTTTTTGAGCGTTTTTTCTTGGTGGATATCGACAAAATCCACAAATCATTTTTTACACAGCCAAACTATCAGCATCGGAGTGATACACTTGAAAACCGCAGTAAGAGAGCAAAGGATCATCAGCATCCTCGAAAGTCGGGGCGAAATGTCGGTCAACGAGCTGGGCGCCATTCTCAATATTTCCGTGTCAACTCTGCGCAAGCAGCTTGCGGATATGCAGGAGAAAAAGCTCATTATCCGCACCTACGGAGGCGTAATGAGCATAAATCCCGTGCCGGACGAGACCTTCGACAGCAAGCTCCATAAGAATGTCAATGAAAAGCGCCGCATCGCCACCAAGGCCCGCTCGCTGATAAAAAGCGGCGACTCGCTGTCTCTTGGCAGCGGTACGACGGTCTATGCGCTGAGCAACCTGCTCGATGACCTCGACTCGGCCGAGATATACACGAACTCCATGCAGGCCGCCGAGTATCTTGCCAACTGGGCGATACTCAACACCCACATCTGCGGCGGCATAATACGAAGCGCAACGGGTACCATCATCGGCAGCGAGGCGTACAACTTCTTTAATAATATCGATGTAGACTACGCCTTCATAAGCTGCGACGCCGTTGACGACAACGGCATCGTATACAGCGACAATCTCGCCGTTGCCACGGTCGAGCGTGCCGTTTTGCGCAACGCAAGAAAGAAATATGTCCTGTGCGATTCGACAAAGTTCGGCAAAAGCTCCGTTGCGAGCATCGCAGACCTTGCCGACTGCGAGGCGGTCATCACCGGCACCGAGGCAAAGTCCGTCACCGAAAACCTCAAGTTTAGAGGCGTAAACATCATCTTTGCTTAAAACATCGGCATTTTTACACTCTTTTTACACATTTGCTCTGTTGCGCTTTACAAAAATGCGGTAATATAGGGCCATGAGAGAGAAAGGATGTGATAATTTGATAGATTTTAACGCAAAAAAGGGTTTTATCTGCGATATGGACGGTGTCATCTACCACGGCAACCGCATTCTGCCGGGTGTGGTGGAGTTTATAGACTGGCTCAAGGCAAACGACAAGGGCTATCTGTTTTTGACCAACAACAGCGGCTGCACGCCCAAGGAGCTCAATCAAAAGCTTGCACGCATGGGGCTCGATGTCCCGGAGGAGCACTTTTACACGAGCGCACTTGCAACTGCTGCGTTTATAAAGGAGCAGTCCCCGGGCTGCTCGGCATATGTCATAGGTGAGGCGGGACTATTAAACGCCCTGTACGATGCGGGCATCACAATGAACGATGTCAATCCCGACTATGTCATCGTCGGCGAGGGCAAGGCGTATTCGCTGGACACCCTCACGAGGGCGACGAACCTTGTTATGGCCGGCGCTAAGCTCATCGGCGCTAATTCCGATATCTCGGGTCCTATCGAGAACGGCATCGCACCGGCATGCCGTGCGCTCATTGCGCCCATCGAGATGGCGACCGGCACGGAGGCGTATTTCTGCGGAAAGCCGAACCCGCTCATGATGCGCACGGGGCTCAAGATCCTCGGCTGCCACTCGGGCGAGGCGGTTATGATTGGCGACCGCATGGACACCGATGTCATTTCCGGCATGGAAAGCGGTATGTCCACGGTGCTCGTTATGTCCGGCATTTCCACCCGCAAGACGCTTGAGCACTTTGCCTACCGCCCGACGATGGTACTCGACGGCGTGGGCGATATTGTTAAGTTGGCAAACGCAAAGTAAAACATATATTTTTAGCCGCAGGGGCTCCCCCCTGCGGCAATTTTTATGCTCCAATCTTACAAACTCTTTACAAAAACACGGTATTAGCCTTTACGATACGGCGGTAATCTATGACCGTACCCAAGGAGAACATCCAAAAACGATTTTGTACAAAGGAGTATACAAAATGAAAAGGAAAAGTATTATAGCCGTCGGCATGGCAGCACTTATGTCGATCGCACTTCTGGCCGGCTGCGGCAGCAACGGCTCTGAGCCTCAGAGCGTTTCCACCAACGGCTCGACCTCCATGGAGAAGGTCATCGGCGCACTGAGCGAAAAGTTCATGGAAACCAACAAGGACATCACCGTCACCTACGACCCCACCGGTTCGGGCACCGGCATCGAGTCCGTGAGCACCGGAAAGTGCGACATCGGTCTTTCCTCCCGTGCACTCAAGGACAGTGAGACCGGTCTTACCGGCACGACCATCGCACTTGACGGCATTGCAATCATCGTAAACGCAGACAACAAGGTCGCAGACCTCACCGTCCAGCAGATCGCCGATATCTTTACCGGCAAGATCACCAACTGGAAGGATGTCGGCGGCGACGATCTTGAGATCACCTGCATCGGCCGTGAAGCAAACTCCGGCACGAGAGACGGCTTTGAGTCGGTCACCGGCACAAAGGACGCATGCAAGCTTTCTCAGGAGCTCACCTCCACCGGCGCCGTCATCTCCGCAGTAGGCAGCAACAAGAATGCCATCGGCTACGCTTCCCTCTCGGCAGTTGAAGGCCAAGACGGCATCAAGGCAGTCACCGTAGGCGGCGTTGCCTGCTCCGAGGCCACCGTTCTCGACGGCAGCTATGCGATCCAGCGCCCCTTCGTCCTTGTGACCAAGGACGGCACCGAGCTTTCGAGCGCAGCAAAGGCATTCTTCGACTTTGCAACAAGCACCGATGCTGCCGACCTCATCCGCAACGCAGGCGCAGTCCCCGCAGCAAAGTAAGCTTCGGCAAAGCAAAAACAATGCCCCGTGTTTGCACACGGGGCATTCCAATTAAGCAACTAACTTTAGGAGCTGTCCATGAAACGAAAAAAGACGATTGAAACGGGCTTTCGCCTGCTGTTTTTAATATGCGGTCTTATTGCGGTGGCGTTCGTGCTTTTAATAAGCATCTACCTCATAATCGCCGGTATACCCGCCATCCGTGAGGTGGGGCTCATTAACTTCCTGTTCGGCGACACATGGAATGCCGGTACGAACGAGTTCGGCATCCTGCCGTTTATCCTCACGAGCGTTTACGGCACCGCAGGAGCGGTAGTCATCGGCGTGCCGATAGGCATAATGACGGCGCTGTACCTTTCAAAGGTTGCTCCGCCAAGGATCGCGAAGCTCGTGAACACCGCAGTTGAGCTCTTGGCGGGCATCCCCTCGGTCATATACGGCCTTGTGGGCATGATAGTCGTTGTACCGGCGGTGCAGAGCGTGTTCGGCCTGTCATCGGGCGCATGCCTGCTGACTGCAATTCTTGTGCTCGCGGTCATGATCCTGCCCTACATCATAAACATCTCGAAAACGGCGCTGGACGCTGTTCCGCCCGAGTACGAGGAAGCGTCGCTTGCGCTCGGTGCGCTCAAGACCGAGACTTATTTCAAGGTCTCGCTTCCGGCGGCTAAGCGTGGTATCGCAACCGCCGTTGTGCAGGGCGTGGGCAGAGCTATGGGCGAAGCGATGGCGATAATCATGGTCGCAGGCAATGTCGCAAACATGCCGGGCCTGTTTTCCTCCGTCCGCTTTCTCACGACCGCCATCGTCTCGGAAATGTCCTACGCCTCCTATGGCACGCTGCACAGAAATGCGCTGTTTTCGATAAGCCTTGTGCTGTTTTTGTTCATCATGATGGTCAACACGCTGCTGCACATGATATCGCACAGCAAGGAGGACTGAGGCATGAGAATAGCTAAGGACAAAACTCTTAAATTCCTTATGTCGCTGTGCGCCGCCGTGACCTGCCTGCTGCTCATCGGTCTGATCGGCTACCTGCTCTACCGTGGCATCCCGGGCATAAACGCAAAGTTCCTCACAACGCAGACAAGCTACATCTCCGACTCCATCGGCATACTGCCGAACATCCTGAACACCCTGTACCTTATAGTCCTCGTCATGATCATCGTCGTGCCGCTGGGCGTTGGTGCTGCGGTGTATCTCACGGAGTATGCGTCAAATAAGCGCATCTCAAATGCCATCGGCTTTGCCGTCGAGACGCTCACGGGCATCCCGTCAATTATCTTCGGCCTTGTCGGAATGCTGTTTTTCACGCAGATATTAGGGCTAAGGCAGGGCATCCTCGCAGGCTCGCTCACGCTTATAATCATGGTGCTGCCGACGGTCATCAGCAACACCAAGGAGAGCCTTCTCGCCGTGCCGCAGTCGTACCGTGAGGGTGCGCTGGCGCTCGGC
>DQDL01000087.1:15746-16192 GCA_003533405.1 Clostridiales bacterium
GGCATCGTCACCGGCTGCATCCTCGCAGTCGGCAGAGTGGTCGGCGAATCGGCGGCGCTGCTGTTCACGGCAGGCTTCGGTCTTAAACTCCTCGGCTTTGCCAAGGCGCTTCAATCCTCGGCAGCCTCGCTGACCGTGGCGCTTTATATCTACGCAAGCGAGGAGGGCAAGTTCGATGTCGCCTTCGCTATCGCCGTTATACTCATCTGCATCACCCTCATCATTAACCTCGCCGCCTCCCTCGTCGGCAGAAAGGTCAGGAAACATTAATGGATGAACCTATCATTAAAGCCGAAAACTTAGAGCTGTGGTACGGAGAGCATCAGGCTCTGCGATCTGTCAGCATGGATATCATGCCGCAGAAGATAACTGCCCTCATAGGCCCGTCCGGCTGCGGAAAATCAACATTTTTAAAAACTCTTAACCGCATGAACGACCTTGTGCCG
>DQDL01000087.1:16418-18778 GCA_003533405.1 Clostridiales bacterium
CGCATGAACGACCTTGTGCCGAATTGCCGCATCCAAGGCCGCATAAGCTTTAAGGGGGAGGATATCTACGCCGACGGCACGGATGTGACCGAGCTGCGCACGAAGATAGGCATGGTGTTCCAAAAGCCCAACCCCTTCCCCATGAGCATCTANNCATCTACGACAACATCGCCTACGGTCCGAGGCTGCACGGCGTGCGCTCCAAGGCAAAGCTCGATGAGATAGTCGAAGCCTCGCTTAAAAGTGCGGCTATCTGGGACGAGTGCAAGGACAGACTTAAAAAGTCCGCCCTCGGCATGTCCGGCGGCCAGCAGCAGAGACTGTGCATCGCACGAAGCCTCGCCGTTGCACCGGAGATGCTGCTTATGGATGAGCCGACGAGCGCTCTCGACCCTATCTCCACCGGAAAGATCGAGGAGCTGGCGCAGGAGCTTAAAAAGGATTACACCATCGTCATCGTGACCCACAACATGCAGCAGGCCGCCAGAATTTCCGACAGCACGGCGTTTTTCCTGCTCGGCGAGCTTGTGGAATTCGGCGACACGCAGGGCGTGTTCTCCATGCCGAAGGACAAAAGAACGGAAGCATACATCACGGGGAGGTTCGGATAATGCGAAGCATATACGACGAGCAGCTGAGCACGCTGCACGAAAGTCTGAGCACCATGAGTGCTCTTTGCGAGGCTGCCATCGCCAAGGCGGCAAAGGCGCTGCAGGATAATGACCTTACGCTGGCCGATGAGGTGCACGGCGTAACGGAAAAGATAGACCGTCTCGAACGGGATGTGCAGGCGCTGTGCCTGAAGCTGTTGCTGCTGCAGCAGCCGGTTGCGACCGACCTGCGCACGATTTCGGCGGCACTTAAAATGGTCACCGACCTTGAGCGCATCGGCAACCAGTCGGCGGATATCGCCGAGATAGTGCAGACCGGCGCTCTGCCGGACAATGCGCCCAAGCAGGCGCTGCACGACATGGCGCTGTCGGTAATAAAGATGGTCAACGGCAGCGTGGAGGCGTTTCTTAATAACGACACCAAGCAGGCGCACGAGGTCATGGATTATGACGATGTCGTAGACCGGCACTTTGACGGCATGAAGGAGCTGCTTATAGAGACTATCCGCACCGACCGCAGCATGTGCTCGTGTGCGATCGATCTTCTCATGATCGCAAAATACCTCGAGCGCATCGGTGACCACGCCGTTAACATCGCAAAGTGGGTCATTTTCGTCGAGACGGGCGAAATTGCGGATGTAAATTGAAATTATAAATTGTAAAATCAAGATTTTACACGGATTTTACAATTTGACGGTCTTGGATTTGACATATTGCTGATACCCTTAGCTCAAGAAACAATAATAGAGTTGAGTTGACGGAAGCCGAACCCCTATCGTCTGTCAGTGTGCCCTTTCGGTGCTTTCCGCCTTTTTTGTCTTAATGGGCGTCAGCCCATTCTCACCAAAGAAAGCCGAAAATCCCTCGAAAAACACTACTGACAGATGCCTTGCAGTTTTGACGGAGCAGATTTTTGCTCAGGCAAGACGAAGCCCGACGGGCATAATGGACATATATGGGCTAGGGCTTCAACGAAGCATGAGCGGAAATCTGCCCGTCAAAACCGATAGCGGTTCGGCTCCCGTCAACTAAAGGGGTATTGGCATGGACATTTTTTCTGTATTAAATTTAATAGGCGGCCTGTGTCTGTTTCTGTTCGGCATGAACCTGATGGGTCAGGCGCTCGAGCGCAGAGCCGGAAGCGGCCTGCGCACTCTTTTGGGCAGGCTCACGAGCAATAAGTGGGCGGGGCTGCTCACGGGTCTTGGCATAACGGCCATCATCCAGTCGTCGTCTGCGACTACGGTCATGGCGGTCGGCTTCGTTAACTCGGGGCTCATGTCCCTGAGCCAGTCCATTCATGTCATTATGGGCGCAAACATCGGCACGACCGTCACGGCATGGATACTCTCGCTTGCGGGCATCGACAGTCACAATGTGTTTATCCAGCTTCTCAAGCCCTCGTCGTTCACGCCGATATTGGCACTCATCGGCGTTATCCTGCATATGTTCTCAAAGGACGACCGCAAAAAGGACAGCGGCACCATCCTGCTGGGCTTTGCAACACTCATGTATGGCATGGACACCATGTCGAGCTCCGTTGCCGGACTGCGTGATGTGCCCGAGTTCGGGCAGCTGTTTGTGATGTTCACCAATCCCATTCTGGGTGTTGCCGCCGGTGCGCTTCTCACGGGCATCATCCAGTCGTCCTCTGCTTCCGTCGGCATCCTGCAGGCGCTGGCGGCGACCGGTCAGGTCAGCTACGGTGCGGCCATCCCCATCATCATGGGTCAGAACATCGGCACCTGC
>DQDL01000087.1:18856-33220 GCA_003533405.1 Clostridiales bacterium
CATCGGCACCTGCGTCACGGCGCTTATCTCCTCCGTGGGCGCTAACAAAAACGCAAAGCGCACCGCCATGGTGCACTTGAGCTTCAATGTCATCGGCACTATCGTTTGGCTGACGGTGTTCTGCATCGTAAAGGCGGTGTTCGCTCCGGCACTCTTCGGCGAGAGCGCAACGATGCTCGGCATTGCAATTGCCCACTCGCTGTTTAACATCGCCTGCACCATCATCATGTTGCCGCTCGGCGGCTTTCTCGAAAAGCTCGTGTGCTTCCTCATCCCCGACGGCAAGCAGCCGGCACATGACGAAACGCTTGACGAGCGCCTGCTCGCCACCCCGACGCTCGCACTTGAGCGCTGCCGCCTGCTCATGGACGAGATGAGCGCAGCGACAAAGACGGCGCTTCTTCTGAGCCTCGATTCCCTCACCAACCTCACGCCCGAGCTCGCCGATGAGATACGCAGACTTGAGGGCAAGACCGACCGGTACGAGGACATCATCGGCACATATCTCGTCAAGCTCAGTGCGCACCACATCAGCGAGGCAGACAGCCTCACCTCCGCCGAGTACCTCAAGCTCATCGGCGACCTTGAGCGTATTGCCGACCACAGCGTGAATATTCTTGAATCGGCCGAGGAGATGCAGCAAAAGGGCATCGTATTTTCAGACACGGCAAAGGCCGAGCTCAAGCAGATGCTCGACGCCGTGCGGGAAATTATAGGTCTTGCCGACACGGCATTCACGCAGCATGACCTCAAAGTGGCATCAATGGTCGAGCCGCTCGAGCAGGTGGTGGACGAGCTCAAGGACGCACTGCGCACACGGCACATTCAGCGTCTGCAAAGCGGAGTTTGCAGCATCGACGCAGGCTTCGTGCTGTCCGATCTCCTGACGAACCTCGAGCGTGTGAGCGACCACTGCTCAAATATCGCAGGCTGCGTGCTCGACGCCGAGGATCGGAACCTCAATCTCCACGAAAGCCTGAGCGTCTACCGCAAAAGCAGCGAGGACTTCAGGCAGGCGTTTGCATCGTACCGCAGCAAGTATGCCTTGCAGGCATAAAATTTAAACAACCATGCCTTTTAGGCATGAAAAAAGCTCCCCGATGGGGAGCTTTTTCTTTGCTTTTATCTGACTCTGAAGAGCTCTTTGTTTTTGCCTTTGACGAAGGTTTTGACATCAACGAGCTCGGCCGGCTGTTCGGGGAAGGTGAAATCAAGCTCGAATGTGCCGGTGCTGCGGTCTATCTTGCCGAAGATGCACTCCTCCGGCTGACCGCCGCCGCCCGGGCAGCCCTTGGGGCATGCCATGACCTCGACAAAGTCGTACTTTTCCTCGCCGGAGGCGATCTTCTCAAGCAGCTTGTCGGCATTTGCAAGGCCGTTGACGACGGCGACCCTTGTCTTGCCGTCGAGCGAGACATTCTCGATAGCGTCCTTCGGGCAGCCGAGCATGCAGGTGCGGCAGCGGATGCACTTATCCATGTCGATGACATGGGCAGTCTTTGCCTTGCCGGTGATCGCACCGACAGGGCAGCGGCGGGCGCACTTTGTGCAGCCGATGCACTTATCCGGATCGATGCGGAGCGCCACGGGGGTCTTGCACTTGTCGCCCGTGACCTGCGCAAAGAAGTTGTCGGTCGGCGTGTCGGGCAGAGCGGCAAAGCTCATGCCGTATTCACGGATCATGCCGATAAACTCCTGCGTGGTGATGACGATATCAACGGGCTTCTTGCCGTCCTTGATATTCTCCTCCCTGAGCGCCTCCGCCTTTGCGGCGGCGCAGCTCATGACCGCAACGGAAACCAGATTTTCGTCCGGGTACTTGCGGCGGATGAGCGTTCCGCATATCTGCATGGGCGAGCCGGCGGCCGACAGTCTGTCCTTGAGCTCGGGGTGGTCGCACTCGACATGCTTTACCCAAGCCGGGCAATACGACGAAAGCACCGTGCCGCCCTTTTTGCGGGTCTTAAAGTCGTCGGCTTCCTCCAGAATCGTCTGATAAGCGCTCATGGAAGCGTCAAAGACATAGTCTGCGCCCATGAGACGCAGGGCGGTGACCATCTTGCCCATCACCTGTGCGGTTGCGGGAAGTCCGAACGCCTCGATTATGCCGAGCTTAACGGCGGGAGCTATCTGCACTGCGACCTTTTTTGTCGGGTCGTTTATGGCGTCCCAGACACGGGCAGTGTCGCTCTTTATCGTCAGTGCACCGGTGGGGCACATTGCCGCACACTGGCCGCAGGAGGTGCAGTTGGTATCGGCAAGCTTGTAGCCTATGCCGCAGGACAGCACCGTCTCGTTGCCTCGGTTTATAAAGTCTATCGCATTTACATTCTGCAATTGCAGGCAGGTCCTTGTGCACTTGCCGCACAGGATGCACTTTGACGGGTCGATGACAACGGCAGGAGAGCTGTCGTCAACAGGCTCACGGCAGTAGTCGACGGGCTTGACATCGGCGACGCCGTAGCGCTTTGCGTAGTCCTGGAGCTTGCACTTGCCCGACTGCGGACAGGTGGCGCACTCGGTGCGGTGGCCTTCGAGCAGAAGCTTCAAAATGCCCTGTCTGAACTCACGCAGCTGGGCGGTGTTCGTGCGCACGACTGCGCCGTCCTTGGGCACCATCGTGCAGGCAGCCTCGATACCGCCACGCTCGTTTTCGACAACGCACAGGCGGCAGCCGCCGTAGGTGGTCAGGCTTTCGCAGTAGCACAGATTGGGGATATCGATGCCGTTATTCAAAGCGACCTCGAGAACATTGCGGGCATTTTCAAATTCGCACTTGATGCCGTCTATGATAATATGGCTCATACTCATACCTCCTCGATCGCTTCGGTCGGACAGCCGTCAATGCAGGTGCGGCAGCGTGTGCACTTCGAAAGATCGATGCTGTGCGCACGCATAAGCTTGCCGGTAATTGCGCCCGTTGCGCAGTTGACGGCGCACTTGGTGCAGCCGATGCACTTTTCGGGATCTATCCTTATCTCAAACAGCGGCTTGCACACATGGGCAGGGCACTTTTTGTCCCTGACATGGGCAATGTACTCGTCCTTGAAATAACGCAGAGTGCTCATTACGGGGTTTGTCGCCGTCTTGCCGAGACCGCACAGTGAGCAGGTCTTGACGAGCTTTGAAAGCTTTTCAAGCTCATCGAGATCCTCCATCGTGCCCTCGCCCTGAGTTATGCGCTCAAGTATCGCCTGTATCTTGGGGATGCCCATGCGGCAGGTGGTACATTTGCCGCAGGACTCGTTTTTCGTGAAGCTCATGAAGAAGCGGGCTATCTCGACCATGCAGGTATCGTCGCCCATGACGACAAGGCCGCCCGAGCCCATGATGGCGCCTATCTTTTTGAGCGAGTCGTAATCGAGCGGAAGGTCAAGGTGCTCCTCGGTGAGGCAGCCGCCGGAGGGGCCGCCGACCTGAACGGACTTGAACTTGCCGGTCTTAACGCCGCCGCCGATATCGAAAACTATCTCCTTGAGCGTCGTACCCATGGGGACTTCGATAAGGCCGGTGTTTTTGATATTGCCCGCCAGCGAGAAGGCCTTTGTGCCTGCGCTGCCCTCGGTGCCTATCGACTTGAACCACTTTGAGCCCTTGTTGATGATGACGGGCACATTTGCAAAGGTCTCGACATTGTTAAGGCAGGTGGGGGCGTTGAACAGGCCGTGGTCAACGCTTCTGGGCGGCTTTGTGCGGGGAGTGCCACGGTTGCCTTCGATGGAGGTCGTCATTGCCGAGCCCTCGCCGCAGACGAATGCGCCTGCGCCCTTGTTTATCTTGAGCTTAAAGGTCTTGCCAGAGCCGAGGATGTTCTCGCCGATAAGGCCATAATCCTCTGCCTGAGCTATCGCCTTTGTCAGTCTCTCGACCGCATGGGGGTACTCGGCACGGACATAGATGCAGCCGTTTTCCGAGCCCGTTGCGATACCGGCGATTATCATGCCCTCTATCATCTTGTGGGGGATTCCCTCCATGATGGAGCAGTCCATGAATGCGCCCGGGTCGCCCTCGTCGCCGTTGCAGACGACATATTTTTCGCTTGTCTCCTTGTGCGCTGCGACCTGCGCCCACTTTCTGCCCGTGGGGAAGCCGGCGCCGCCACGGCCACGCAGGCCGGAGTCGGAAACTTCGCTTATTATCTCGTCGCCGGTCATGTCAAACAGCGCCTTTTCGAGCGCCGTATAGCCGCCGACGGCAATGTACTCGTCGATGCTCTCGGCGTTTATCTCGCCGCAGTGCTCGAGTGCGACATGGAGCTGGTTTTTATAAAACGGGATATCCTCCTGCTTTGTGTATGTAACATCGTCGCAGGTGTACAGAAGTCTCTCGACTACTCTGCCGTTTGCGATGGTCTCGTTTACGATATCCTCGCAATCCTCGGGCTTTACCTTGCAGTAGAAATAGCCCTCGGGCTCAATTTTCACAAGCGGGCCTATCTCACAAAAGCCCTGGCAGCCGCTTTTCTTAACGCCGACGCTGTCGCCGTGGTCGACATGACTCTCAAGGCAGATTTCCGTTTCAAGTCCCTTGTCCGCCAAAACGGTCTTGAGCTTTTCATATACACCGAGCGAGCCGCTGGCTATACAGCCGGAGCCTGCGCACACGAGTATCTTATGCTTCTGCGCCGAAAGCGCCTCGGCGGCCTTTAAGCGCCACTCGTCAAGCTGTTTGCGTGATTCAAGCTTCATCCTTCTCAGCCTCCCTTAACTCAGCGATAAGTCTGCGTGCCTCTTTCGGCGTCATCTGCGCATGGACGATATCGTTGACCATGCACACCGGAGCAAGGCCGCATGCGCCCAGGCAGGCGACACGCTCGATGGAAAACAGGCCGTCAGAGGACATGCTGTCGTCCGGCGTCATGCCGGTGCTGTCGTAAAACGCCTGCTGGATATCCGCCGATTTGCGGACATGGCACGCCGTGCCGTCGCAGACCTTGATGACATACTTGCCCTTGGGGTCGAGCGAGAAGTTCTTATAAAATGTTGCAACACCGTAGAGCTTTGCCGGGGTCATGTGCAGCTTTTCGCCGATGTAGACAATGACCTCTCTGGGCAGATAGCGGTACTGCTTCTGGATATCCTGCATGATAGCGATTATCCTTGTTCTGTCATAGCCGTGCTGCTCGAGCACGGAGTCGATGAATGCGTAATCTATCCCGGGCATTACTCTTCCTCCTTCTCGTTTGCGACAAGGCGCTTGACCATTTCTATTGCGCCCACGGGGCAGTGCTTTGCGCACTTTTCGCAGCCGATGCAAAGGTCAATGTCCGTAAGCTCGGCTATGGTGCCGGTGTCGCCCCTGAACTTGGGCTCGGATATGCGCAGAACATACATGGGGCATATCTCGACGCAGGCCGAGCAGCCGTTGCAGACTGCGGGGTCAACATGCGGGATGGGCCACTCGTCATGCTCGATTATCTCGTTTTGCATTCCGCTTCTTATCGCAAAGTTCTTGCACAGATTCATGCACAGATTGCAGGATACGCATTTATCCGGATCGATGGTGTGCACCTCGTGCTGCACGCCGGAGATCGCCTGCGTGGGACAGGCGGTGACACATGCGTCGCAGCCGTTGCACACGCTTTCGTTGATTCTGTATGCCATTACCTTGCCCCCTTATTCCTTGATGCCGAGCTTGGCTAAAAGCTCGTCCTTATCCATGCCCTTGAGCTTCTCGGCGGTCTCCTTGAGCTTTGCGGCGCAATCTTTGACGGAAAATGCGTTTGCCGCCTTATACGCCTTGAGCATGGGCTTGGGAAGCTCGACTGCGTCTGCCGTACCGGTCTTAACGAGTGCGTCAAGGGTCATGCTCATGCCGACGGTGTAGCGAAGCTCCCTCGTGAGGAAGGTCACGGGCAGCTTGTCGCCGACCGACTCGGGCAGGACGCTTATTATCTTCGCTGCAACCGGTGCAAGCGGAGCAAGCTTCCTTGCGGCTGCGGCCTTGATGCCGCAGGGCTTTTTGACCATGAATGCGGGGATGAGCGCCAGCGCAACATAGGGGCACTGACCTGCGTTCAGGGCAGCGTCCAGATACGCTTCAGCATAGTCTGAAAGTGTGCCGTTAAAGCCGACATAGCTTCTTGCCGCTGCGCCGACTATGTCCGTGAACATGTACGCAAACTCGCCGCCGTACTTCTTGCCGAGGGCTGCACAGCCCATGGAAAGCTCCTCGCCGATGCCCGTTTTGAGGGCGATGGCCGCAAAGGTGTCGGAAATGTTCGTTGTTATGCCAAACTGAAGCTCGGTTTTCCAAATGCCCTCGCTGCGGGCCTGCATTGCCCATGCGATCGCCTTCGCCGTATGCGTAAGGTCAAGGCCGAGCTCGTGCAGCTGCTTTGTCCAGCGGACGATGAGCTTCATGTCGGAGTTTAAGATATTGCTGCCCAGTAGCACCGCTGCGTTCAGGCTCGGGCCTTTTATGACCTCGCCCTCGCACATTGCAGAGCGCTCGCATCTTATCGGGCAGTAGGTGCAGCCACGGTTGACGACATTGTACTTGTCGGCAAAAACCTCGCCGCCTATCTCGTGCGCAAAGTCGCAGCTTGCCTTGGAGAAGTTCTCCGTCGGCAGCAGGCTCACCTGCTGCAAGCGCTCGACAAAGCCGATGCTGCCACGCTTGGGCAAAAGCTCGCCGGTTATGGGATGAGCATGCAGATGCTGCGACCACTGCTTGTGGTTTTCAAGCGCCTTTTCCTCATCGGCAACGCTGATATCGTGGTTGCCGGTGACGACTATCGCCTTGAGCTTCTTTGCGCCGAACACTGCGCCCAGCGAGCAGGTGCAGGCGTCGTTATCGCCGCTTGCGACCGTCGCAACGGCAGCGCCGTTTTCGCCCGCAGGGCCGATGGCGAGCATGCCGCACTTGACACGGCAGTTGCGCTCCTCATCGATCGCCGCCTGAAGCTCGGCATTGGTCGTGGAGACGGTCTTTCCCCAAAGGCCGCCCGCCTTATGCAGCGTGAAGTGCTCGTTAAGTATCCCGAGCCACATCGGTTTTTCGCACGAGCCTTTTATGACCAGTGCATCGATGCCGGCCTTTTTGAGGTAAAGGCCGAAGTTGCCGCCGCAGCTTGAATGGGACACCTCGCCCGTCAGCGGCGACACTGCCGAGATGCTGAAGTAGTTCGAGCCCGGTGCGCCCGTTCCCGTGAGAGGGCCGGTGGTGATGACGATAAGGTCGGCGGCGTTTTTGCTGTCGCCAAGAAGCTTTGCCGCCATTGCGCTGCCGCCTATGTATCTGCACCTGTCCTCATCCGACCACGGCAAGACCGAGGTCTCCTGTGTCCCAAGGTCAAACAATATGACCTTGTCCATGTACGCCGAATAATTTGCCATATGATCCCCTCGTATATAGAATTTGATTATCCGCAATTAGTTGCCGATCTCATCGGCTATACCTTTTGTTGTTCAAAGATCAATCCTCAAAATTATAGAAGGTAATCTTCTTGTATTCGATATGTTTTGTGTCAAGAGCTGTCTCTAAATCAACTTGTGGAATAGAAGCATTCAAGAAGTCGCTAAAAGGCGCAATAATGTCGTCATGGGAATTGACCCCCAAAACCTCGTCAAGAAATCTCAACCAATTCTCTGCTTTCAGTTCGTAATGAATATCATCAGACAATTCAAAATTGATACAAACACCCACAAGTTGCTCATTCTCGTCCAACCAGTAATATATGTTAGTGGCGGAATTGATTTCAATCGCCGGCGATTTATGCAATGATATGTCAAACATCCACTTATCACTATACATAAATTAACCTCCAAGTATTTATTTGCTCGTCATATATAATAGCAATTATATGCTCCCGCCGCCCGATTTTCAATAGACAGCGTTAAGGAATTGACGAAAATTGTTGGTTCTTTTTGCCGTTATGTCAGTACATTCTGTACCTTTTCGACATTTTCGTCCGAATATTCGATCTCCGATGAGTAAAGCCGCACAAGCTCCGAAAGCGGCTGGGGGCACAGTTTTTCGAGCGCACACAGCAGACGCACGCTCAAAAACGCAAAGGAAAGGGTCTGCGGAGAGGCATCATTGAAGTGGCGGTAGACGAAATATTCCGCCAAGCGCTCGTACTTTATTCCCTCCGGCTGCGGCAGCGGAGCGGAGCCGCCAAGGCGCCCAAGGCACTTTGTCCACTCATCGTCGAGCCGCTCTAAGCCGAGGTACAGCTCCGCAATCTGCGAGAGCGTGAAATCGGGCATCGCTGCCCCGACAAGCGTGAGCGCCCTGTCCATGCGTTCGGATAGCGGCGTACTCTGCCCGGCGAGAACGGCGAAAATGTCGTCACGCCGTGTCGGCTCCGGCACCTCACCGTCGGTCTCGACGACGAGCTCAAGCGGCGTGTCTTTTTCAAGCAGCAGGCGCACCGCCTCCTCGCAGCACAGGCCGAGCCCCGCCTCGATGCGGTCGGGGTGCTCGTTATAAAATCTCGGGTGCTCGGCGCAGATATCGCACAGGCTGTCCTCGCCGAGGGTGAGTATGAGCCTGCATAGGCCGTCCGCTTGCAAAAACGGGCAGTCCTCGTTTTCCGTGAGCGCAAAATGCGGCGTCGGCGTGCGCTCGATGCTCCGCCGCACCGTGTCGCCAATATCGCCCGTGAGTGCGTCATAAAGTGCCAGCGTGTCCTCATCTATGTCTATCTCCCAGCCACGGCAGCAGCTATGCCGGCAGCGTGATGCGGTGCAGGAAAAGTCAAAATAAAAATCGGGATAAACGAATATCATCTGCAGCACCTCCGGCTATGATAATACCATTTCCCCGACAGAAAGTATATAGATTTTGTTTGCAAAACTTGACAGATACGGACCGAATGCACTATATTAGTACCAAGCAAGGGGCGAGGCGGTCAGCTACACCACCCGAGAGGGGGTGCGCTTAAGTTGACGGGAGTCGAACACTATCGGTTTTGACGGGCAGCTTTCCGCCCATGCTTCGTTAAAGCCCTTGCAAATACGAAAGTATTACCTTCACGCTTCGCCTTGCCTGAACGAAAATCTGCTCCGTCAAAACTGCAAGGCATCTGTCAGTGATGTTTTTCGAGGGATTTTCGGCTTTCTTTGGTGAGAATGGGCTGACGCCCATTAAGACAAAAAAGGTGGAAAGCACCGAATGGGCACACTGACAGACGATAGGATTCGGCTCCCGTCAACTTATGCCAATTACACTAACGATACATATCGGAAGATATACTATCTCGATTAGAGTAAAAAAGCAAAACCGCCACTCTGCCAAGTGACGGTTTTTTTCTAAAAAAATTGTTACCCAAATGAGCTGACCGTTGGTCATCGCCCTTTGTGTCTTTATGATACCACCACTCCCCCGCAAAGTCAAGAGGTCGCCAACTGCGCAGTATATCTGATACTGCGCATATTTTGTATTTTTTGAAACGCTTTTGCCGTTTCGTTTGTCTCTTAAGTGAATGGGAGTTGAAGCAAACAACAAATTACCTTAAACGCTTCCGACAAACCTTATGGCCTTAACATATAACTCACTATTTTAAGTTGACGGAAGCCGAACTCCTATCGTCTGTCAGTGTGCCCTTTCGGTGCTTTTCGCCTTTTTTCGTCTTGCCGGGCACAAAGCCCGCCCGCACCAAAATAAAGCCGAAAATCCCTCGAAAAACACTACTGACAGATGCTGCGCAGTTTTGCCGGAACCGGCTCCGGCGCAGCACGAGCGGAAATCAGCCCGTCAAAACCGATAGTGTTCGACTTCCGTCAACTTAGCTTCAGCCCCCATTCTTATCGAAAGGACGGTGAGCGTTATCCCGAACTCATACAGCGAAACCGAACAGGGATTTTCCGATGTGTATGCGCGCAACATTGACGCCGTTTACCGTGTTTGCTTCTCTTTTTTGAAAAACAGTGCGGATGCGGAGGATCTGTCGCAGGACACCTTCCTCCGTTATCTGGACCGTGATGTGAAGTTCGAGTCGGAACGCCACGAAAAGGCGTGGTTTATCGTGACGGCATCGAACCTCTGCAAAAACGAGATCAAGAGCTGGCGCAGAAAAACGCAGGATATCGACGAGCACATTGAGCTCGGCTTCGAGCAGAACTTTGACACAGGCGAGACCCTGCGGGCGATCATGGCACTGCCGAACGAGTACAAGACCATCGTGTACATGTACTATTACGAGGGCTACTCCACCCCCGAGATAGCGAAAATGCTCAAGCGGCCGGATGCGACTGTACGCACCCGACTTGCACGGGCACGCAAGCTTCTCAAGCGCTCTCTCGGCAGCACCGCCGACGCCTGAGCCGCCATGAAAGGAGATGTTCCTATGAATAACGACCATATCCGAAACGCCTATGACGCCATGTCGCCGAGCGAGCTTGCAAAGGCAAGGATGTTCCGGAATATAAGTGCCGCCGTGCAGGCTCCGCATAAGGCCCGCTCGGCGAGACCGAAGCTTATCCTCATTGCCGCCGTGGTCGCCGCAATGTTTGCTCTGGCCGCCACAGCATACGCCGCCGACTGGTTCGGCCTGCGTGACGCATTTTTGATGACAAAGCCCGAGACGACGCAGGGCGGCTTTGCCGCAGGCGACTACATCAGCCTGCAGGGCAAGGAAAACAGCCCCGAATGGCAGGCGGCCGCCGAGTGGCAGACCTTCCTGCAAAGCTACGATGTCGACGGAAGCATCCTCGCCTCGGTCGGCAACAAGCCCACGGGCTTTGAGGAAAAGTACAACGCCTACATCTGCTACACGCAGGAGATGGCAGACGAGATCGACCGCATCTGCGAGAAATACTCGCTGAAGCTTCTCGAGGGCTTCAAGGAGCCCGCAACCGAGGACGAATTTTTCTCCCTTGCCGGTACCGGAGTAATCTACGCCCCCAGCGGCAACAATTTCGTCAACACCGTGAATCAGGGCTTTGTCTACGCCGACGGCTCGTTCCGCTTTGACGGCGATGCCGCCATCACGGGCACCGACCTCAAGCAGCCCGTCAGCTATCAGTTCATCCGCAACATGAAGGGCTCGTTCTCGACGGCACTTTTGAATGTCGGAAGCATCGACGACTACACCCAGTGGCAGCACACGACCCCCAACGGCGTTGAGCTTCTGATGTGTACATCGGCAAGCAAGCAGCTCATCATTGCGGATCTGGGCAAATCCTATGTCGTCATCAACCTCCTGCGCACCCCGGGCGACACCGAGGCCGCCCCGCTTTCCCGTGAGACGATGGAAGCGTTTGCGGATATCTTTGACTTCAGCGTAATTCCCTGAGAGGAGAGACTAACATGTCAGCAAAACACATACCCGCCATAGCATTGGCACTCGTAATCATACTTATAGCCGCTTTTTCGGTCACCGCCTGCGGCGGGTATGACAGCTCCGTGAGCATCCCTGCGACCTCCGTGCCGGAAACGCAGCCTGTCAGCGCAAAGGCCACGCCGCAGATGACCATGGATCCCGTCGGCCCGTCGTTCACCCCCAAGCCCACCGATACGCCCACCCCCACACCCTCAGGCGATGCGTGGAAGGCTGAGTTTGAGGCCGACCTCAAGGAGAAATACGGAGTTGAGGTCGATCACTACGAGTTTATCGGCGGCACGAGCTATCAGGCTTATGTAAAGATAAACGGGCAGATCGTCCCCTATGTATGCGTTGATTCAGCTACCGGCAATTATCACGGTTGAGCCGGTGTCCGGATTGCCCCCTGATGCAAAAGCATCGGGGGCAATTTTTTCGCAAAAAATTTATTTTGGGCATTGACAATTGACATCGGTAGTAGTATAACATAATTGAACAATCGTTCAAGTGTTCAATTATGATTTATTGGAGGAATAATGATATGAAAAAGACCTACAAGATCGATGTTGACTGCGCAAACTGCGCTTCAAAGATGGAGCAGGCCGCAAAGGACACCGCCGGCGTTGCCGATTGCGTCGTCAACTTCATGGCGCTCAAGATGATCGTTGAGTTCGTCGATGGCGCAGATGTCAAGGCCGTCATGCAGGAGGTTCTGAAAAACTGCAAGAAGGTCGAGGACGACTGCGAGATCTTCCTTTAATGAGTGATTGCTATGAATAAGAAGCAAAAAAAGGTTCTGCTGCGAATTATAATCGCAGCGGTTTTGATGCTGATATTTGTTATCACCGACCCCCAAGGCTGGCTCGGCTTCGTGCTGTTTCTTATCGCCTACCTCACCATCGGCTACGATATCCTCATCAAGGCCTGCAAGGGCATCAGGAACAAACAGCCGTTTGACGAAAACTTCCTCATGGCGGTCGCAACGCTCGGCGCAATGGGCTTAGGCGACTACAAGGAAGCGGCGGCGGTCATGCTGTTTTACCAGACCGGCGAGCTTTTCCAGAGCATTGCCGTCGGCAGGAGCCGCCGCAACATAAGCCAGCTCATGGATATCCGCCCCGACTATGCGAATATCGAAAACGCAGACGGTGAGCTTGAGCAGGTCGACCCCGATGAGGTCGCAATAGGCTCGATAATAGTCGTTAAGCCCGGCGAGAAGATACCCATCGACGGCACCATCGTCGAGGGCAGCACCACGCTCGACACCGCCGCCCTCACCGGCGAGAGCGTCCCGAGGGACGCTAAATGCGGCGACGAAGCGCTCAGCGGCTGCATCAATTTAAGCGGTGTTATTAAGATAAAGACCTCCCGTGAGTTCGGCGAATCGACCGTCTCGAAGATACTTGACCTAGTCGAAAACGCAAGCTCGAAAAAGTCTCGCTCCGAGGCGTTCATCACCCGCTTTGCAAGGGTGTACACCCCCGCAGTCTGCGCAGGCGCACTGGCGCTGGCAATAATCCCGCCGGTGGTATCGCTTGCCATGGGCAACCCCTCGGGCTGGGATGTGTGGCTTTACCGTGCGCTGACCTTCCTCGTCATCAGCTGCCCCTGTGCGCTCGTTATAAGCATCCCCCTCACCTTCTTTGCGGGCATAGGCGGTGCAAGCAACGCAGGCGTGCTCGTCAAGGGCTCAAACTACCTCGAGGGTCTGTCCGAGGTGCGCCATGTCGTGTTTGACAAAACAGGCACGCTCACAAGAGGCGTGTTCGAGGTCAGCGGCGTGTATAATAACACCGTTGACGAAGCGGCGCTTTTGGAGTACGCCGCCTACGCAGAGTGCTACTCCGACCACCCGATAAGCAAGAGTCTCAAGGCCGCCTACGGCAAAACCGTCGACCCCGAGCGTGTGGCGGATGTGCATGAAATCAGCGGCAACGGCGTCACAGCGGTGTTTGACGGCAAGTCCGTCGCAGCGGGCAACGCAAGGCTCATGTCGAGTCTCGGCATCGAAGTGCCTCCCTGCGATGAGCCGGGTACGCTCGTGCATGTGGCGGTCAACGGCACTTACTGCGGCGTGATCCTCATTTCCGACAAGCTCAAGGACGGCGCAAAGGATGCAATATCTTCTCTCAAGCAAAGCGGCATTAAAAAGACCGTCATGCTCACGGGCGACGCTAAGCGCATTGCCGATGCAACGGCAGCGGAGCTTGGCATCGACGAGGTGTACAGCGAGCTGCTGCCGGCCGACAAGGTCAGCAAGGTCGAGGAGCTTTTAGGCGGTCTCGGCGGCAAGGAAAAGCTTGCGTTCGTCGGCGACGGCATAAACGATGCCCCTGTGCTGTCCCGTGCCGATATCGGCATCGCAATGGGCGCTCTGGGCTCTGACGCTGCCATCGAGGCGGCGGATATCGTCCTCATGGACGACGATCCCCGCAAGATAGCAAAGGCCATCCGCATCTCCCGCAAGGCACTGCGCATCGTGCACGAGAACATTTATTTTGCAATCGGTGTTAAGGTCATCTGTCTTGTGCTTGTCGCCGTGGGTATTGCGAACATGTGGTTCGGCATCTTCGCCGATGTCGGCGTCATGGTCATCGCCGTGCTCAATGCCATCCGTGCGCTGAATGTGAAAAATCTTTGAAATTTCAGTCGAAAGTGATATAATATAAGTAAAGGAAGTGACGAAAATGTCCGATGAAATTCGCACCGAGCAGCTCGACGACGAAAAAGAGCACGAGCGGCTCAGAAAAATTGTTGAAGAGAAAATGCCGCCCGAGGAGGATATCTACGACTTGGCGGAGCTGTTCAAGACCTTCGGCGACTCGACGAGGATGAGGATACTTTTCGTCCTACTCGAATCGGAAGCGTGCGTGTGCGGCCTTGCGTCGGTGCTGAACATGACCGACTCGGCGATATCGCACCAGCTTAGAATTTTAAAGAACAACCGGCTCGTAAAGAGCCGCCGTGAGGGCAAGTCCGTGTACTACTCCCTCGCCGATGACCATGTCCGCACGATAGTCAGCCAAGGCATGGACCATGTAGAAGAATGAAAAAAGCGACCCGAAGGGCGGATACAGATAAGGATAATTCGCCCTGTA
>DQDL01000088.1:0-23252 GCA_003533405.1 Clostridiales bacterium
TTTATCTTTGCCTGAACGAAAATCTGCTCCCTCAAAACTGCAAGGCATCTGTCGGTGAGGCTTCAAGAAATTTTCAGCTTTCCGTGAAAATGTCGAAAAGTGCCGAGCGGGCACACCGACAGACGATAGAGTTCAGCTCCCGTCAACTTATTTACATTTTTATAGGAGGAAAAAGATATGAAAATGCTCGAAGGCGTAAAGGTTCTTGACTTTACAACAAATGCGGCCGGCCCAATTGTCGGCGCATACTTTGCCGATTACGGCGCAGAGGTCATCAAGGTCGAAGTACCCGGCGGCGAAGCCGGACGCAGGTTTGCTTATTATGCAGGCGGCATGTCGACCTATGCCTGCGGTAAGGACAGAGGCAAAAAATCGATAGAAATGAAGCTCAGCGACCCCGCTGCACAAAAGCTCATTCTTGAACAGGTCAAAAATTTTGACATTGTGCTCGTTTCCAACAAGCCCGGCTTCATGGAGAAGTTCGGCCTCGGCTATGAAGATATGCGCAAGGTGAACCCCGGCATAATCTATGCTTCGCTGACCCCGTTCGGCGTAAAGCCGTCGAAGTACAGCAACAAGCCGTCCTATGACATTTGCGCAGTCGCAATGAGCGGCATAAACGCCCAGACCGGCGACGCAGACGGCGCTCCGACCCGCATAGGCTCCGTTATCGGCGACACCAGCGGTGCCGAGGCGTTCTTTGCTTCCACACTGCTTGCGTATATCCACAAGCTCAAGACCGGCAGAGGTCAGTTTGTTGATTTCTCGCTCGTGCGCAATGTTCTGCACATCAACTCCAGCACACTTCAGATCCACAACCACAAGGGTCACATTCAAAGCCGCTCCGGCAACCACAATACAAATCTTTGCCCCTACGGCATCTACACCGGCAAGACCATGTCCATGGTCATCGGCGCCGTGTCGCCGGCTACATGGAATGCGCTGTGCGACTGCATGGGCAAGCCTGAGTACAAGGAAGACCCCCGCTTTGTCACCATGCCCGACCGCTGCAAGCATCACACCTTGGTCGAGCAGATCATCACCGATTGGATAAACACCTTTGACGACTCCAAGGACGCCTATGATAAGCTCGACGCTGCCGGCGTACCTTGCTGCCCGGTGCTCACTCCCGAGGAGGCTTGGGAGGACGAGGAGTATAATCGCCTCGGCTGGTGGGTCAACTTCCCCATGTACCCCGAGTGGGAGGGCACGGATGTTGCATCCAACAAGCACTGCGCCTACTTTGCCGACTTCTCCGATGTCAGTGAGGAGGATCGCAAGCCGCAGCTTGCCCCGCACATCGGCGAAAACAGCTACGAGATACTCGAAAGCTGGGGCAAGACCGAGGATGAAGCAAAAGCGCTGCTTGAGCAGTGGGGCGCAAAGAATATCTGATATAAACCGTGCCGTCTGCATGCGTGAGGAGAAACCATGGATAAGACTAACTACATCATTCCCGAATTCGGCCCGTTGCGCGGCATAAGGGTTATAGGCGCAGGCTCGCTTATTGCCATGCCCTTTGCGGCAACGATGATGGCCGATTTCGGCGCTGAGGTCATACAGATAGAGCGGCCGGGGATAGGCGACACCTACCGCAGCTTCCCGCCGTTTAAGACTACCGGGCAGGGCACGGCAGGCTCGTCGTGGATACAGGATGCACGCAACCGCCTGTCGATGACGCTTGAATTAGACCTTAGCGACCCCGATGTGAAGGAGATATTCTATAAGCTCATCGCTCGGAGCGATATCTTCATCGAAAACATGGTTTGGCTCGAAAAGTTAGGCATTGACGATAAGGAGCTTCTGAAGATAAATCCACGGCTCATTATCGTCCATATCTCCGGCTACGGGCATAAGGAATTCGGCGGGAAGCCTGAGATCTGCGATCAGGCTTCCTACGACATGATCGGACAGGCCTACTCCGGCTATGCGCTGTTTAACGGCTATCCCGAGAAAGACCCGCTCATCGTCAAGCCCTCGCTCGGCGACTATATAACGGCGCTGTTTGCGCTTTTCGGAATGCTGGCGGCGTATATCGATGCAAAGAACACCGGACACGGGCAGGTAGTCGATGTTGCGCAGTTTGAGTCAATGGCCCGTGTCATGCGTGATGCATTCACCATGTCGTCCCTCGGACTTGCCGAAGTGCAGCGCTGCGGCACAAAGGCAATAGGCTTCCAGCCGTACGATCTTTTTAAAAGCAGCGACGGCGTGCATGTCAGCATCGGCGCAGTCGGCAAGGTCGTGTTCGAGCGCTTTATGAATGCAGCGGGCTTCGATCTTGAAAAGTACCCGTATGAAAAGACCTCGAAGAACAAGGAAACGGTCAATTCGCCCGAGGGCAGGGAACTCGGCAGGCTCATAAACGAGTGGTGCTTGAGCCACACGGCGGACGAAATTGAGGAAGCAATGCGCCGTGGGCGTGTGCCGTGCGCACGGGTGAACGATGCGCAGGCGTGCATGCACAATGAGCACTTTCTCGACCGTGGCGACTTTGTCAGCTTCGTTGACCAGACGCTCGGCATTGATGTCACCGCATTCGGCATAGCCCCGAAGATGAGCCGATCGCCCGGCATGGTCTGGCGTGGCGGCCCACGCCTCGGACAGGACACGGACGAGATACTTAAAACCGTCCTCGGATACGGCGACGACGATATCGCCGCCTTCCGCAAAAAAGGCATCATATAACGAAAAAGCCACCCGCATAGAGCGGGTGGCTTTTGACATATTTGCTTAGCGTATCTTTTTGAGAAGTGCGGGGATGAGCTGGCGGTAGTCGGCCACGATGGCGTAGTTTGATATCGCCATGATGGGGGCTTGGTCGTTCGTATTGATGCTCACGATGCACTTGGAGTTCTGCATACCGGCAAGATACTGCGTTGAGCCGGAGATGCCGATGTTTATGATGAGGTCTGCCTTGACGGTGCAGCCGCTCTGGCCGAGCTGGCTGTCATGCTGCATCCAGCCGCAGTCGGTGAGCGGTCTCGAGCAGGCAAGCGAAGCGCCGATGCGGGAAGCAAAATCAGCGATCATGTCAAGATCCTCTTTCTTCTTCACGCCTCGTCCGCAGGCGACGACGATCTTTGCGTCCTTGAGATGAACTTCTGCCTTTTCGGCGGCTACAGCCTCGAGAAGCTCGTATGCAGGGTCAGCTGCACATTCGACCTTTTCACGGATGACATTCGTCTCGTGGGATGCATTGACGGGCTGCGCGTCAAAGACCTTTGCACAGACGGTGACCATCTGCGGACGCTTCTCGCCGATGCAGATGTGCGCCAGAATGTTTCCGCCGAAGCCTGCGGTGACCTGAATAAAGTCGCCGTCCTCGTCGAAAATGAGGTCGAGAGCGTCGGCTGTCAGGCCGGTGTCGAGCGCCTGCATGGTGAGCGGAGCTACCTCACGGCCGACGCCGGTTGCGGGGATGATGAAAATTTCGGGCTCGTACTTTTTGGCAAGTGCAGTCATTGCCTGTGCATAGGTGCGGGCGCTGTAGCTTGAAAGTGCGGCGTTTTCGCCGATGATGACCATGTCTGCGCCGTATTCGGAAAGCTCTCTGAGAGCTGCCTCGTCGGCCGAACCGAGCACCACGGCGACAAGGTCGCCGCCGTTGTGCGCCTTGAGCTGCCTGCCCTTGGTCAGAAGCTCGGGGACTATATCGCAAAGCTTGCCGTCGTGTGTTTCGGCATATACCCAAATATCCTTGCTCATTTTAAAACCTCCCTCAAATCAGATGCATGTCGGCAAGAACACCGGCGAGGACTTCCGCAGCCTCGTCGCTGCTGCCGTTGATGACCGTGCCGTCGACCTTCTTGACCGTGGGCTCGGTGACGCATTTTGTGCGTGAGGGCGAGCCCTTGACGCCGCACTTGGCTTCATCGCAGCCGAGGTCTGCGCAGTCCCAGACAGTGATGCCCTTTTTAAGACCGTCGATGACATTTGCGGGGGTCATGAAGCGGGGCGTGTTCACGGCGGGGGTCACTGTGATGACGGCGGGCAGTGCGGTTTTTGAGGTCTCCGTGCCGCCGGTGAAGCTGCGGCGGCAAACGATTGCATTGCCGTCAAGCTCAAGCGCTTCGACGCTGGTTACGAGCGGCAGACCGAGGAAGCCCGCCGTTACGGGGCCTGTCTGTGCCGTCTCGGCATCGGATGCCTTGTTGCCGAAAATGGCGAGGTCAAAGTCGCCTAATTTTTTGGCCGCCATAGAAAGGACATAGCCCGTTGCGAGGGTGTCTGCGCCGCCGAAGATGCGGTCGGAAAGCAGAACCGCCTTGTCGCAGCCCATGAAAAGCGCACGCTTGAGCACATCCTTTGCCTGCGGAGGACCCATGGTTACCGCCGTCACGCTGCCGCCGAAGCGGTCACGCAGCGTAAGACCCAGCTCAAGTGCGTTCTTGTCCACGGGGTTTATCATCGTTCCGACACCGCTGCGGATGAGGTTGCCGTTTTCGTCGAGCTTCACATCGCTGCTGTCGGGTATCTGCTTAATAAAAACAATAACTTTCATCTTGTGCACCTCTTTCACTTAACGCCCATCCACTTGGCAATGATCTTCTTCTGAATCTCGCTCGTGCCCTCGAATATCTCGGTGAGCTTTGCGTCACGGTAGAGCTTTTCAATGACAAATTCCTTGCTGTAGCCGTAGCCGCCGTGCAGCTGCAGGCAGCCACGCACGACCTCGTTGAGAACATCGGAGGCATAGTATTTTGCCATCGACGAGAGGTGGGACACACGCTGGCCGTTGTCCATGAGGCTTGCACAGTTATACACCATCAGGCGGGCTGCCTCGACCTTGGTCTGGTACTCGGCGAGCTTGAACTGCGTGTTCTGGAACTGCGAGATGCGCTTGCCGAACTGCACACGCTCCTTGGTGTACTTGACCGTCTGATCGACTGCATCCTGCGCCATGCCGACGCACACCGCCGAGATGCCGAGCCTGCCGGCGTCGAGAGTAGACATCGCCGCATGGAAGCCCTTGCCGACCTCGCCGAGCAGATTCTCCTTGGGAACACGGACATTGTCGAAAATGACCTCGGCAACGGAGCTCGCACGCATGCCCATGAGCTCCTCGTTGCGGCCGACGGTTATGCCATCGCACTCATGAACATCAATGAGCAGGCAAATGGGGCTTTTTGTGCCGTCGGGAGCTTTATACTGGCAGTAGGTCTGGAAGAAATCAGCCTCACGGGCGCCGGTGATAAACGCCTTTGTGCCGTTTACGACAAAACAGTCGCCGTCAAGCACGGCGGTCGTCTGCATGCCCGCTGCGTCAGAGCCTGCGCCGGGCTCGGTAAGCGTGAATGCCGAGCGCTTTTCGCCCTTGACCCAAGGCACAACATATTTTTGCTTCTGAGCCTCGGTGCCGTAGTGCAGGATGGGGAAGCACATATTCGTCTGGCCGGAAACGGATTTTGCAACGGGGCCGCTGGCTTTGGAGAGCTCCTCAACGGCGAGCACATAGTGTACATAGCTGCTGCCCAATCCGCCGTACTCCTTGGGGATGACGATGCCGCAGAAGCCCAGCTCGTGCATTTCCTTGAGCAGGGGCTCAACGCTGAACAGACCCTTGTCGATCTCCAGCGTGTGCGGGCGGATGCGTTCATCGGCGTATTCTTTGTATATCTTTTGTAATTCCAATTCTTCTTCGGTGAGAACGGTGTTCATAGGATATCCTCCTGTCACAGATTTGACAATATATTATCAAACGCTTGAAAATCGGGCAATATGCAAGCGATTTTGAACACATTTGAACATATGTGTCAAAAAGTGTTGAACACATCGGGCACAGCGGGTATAATACCAAGTGAAGTGTTCAAATGTGTTCAGCACAAGGAGGGCGTGATGGAAAAGCTACCGAAAAATGAAATTTTAAAACAGCTCAAGCAGCAGTTTATAAACGGCACGCTCGGGGAGTATGACCCCAAGTACGAGAAGAATGTTGCCGCATGGGAAAAATCACGCCAAGCCGGGGCTGAGCCGCATAAGCTGCGCCTCAATGATGACTGCCGTGATCTTCATGTGTTCGACCGCATAGATGATATATCAAAGTGTCACCTTGCGTATTTCAAGGACTATTACGAGAGCCGCAGCACGGCGCTTGAACGCATGGGTGGTGCGATGTTTTATCTCGACACGCAGCTCACGGCATTCCACAAAAGCGGCAATGCGGCACTTTTGAAGGAGCTCAAGGCCAAGGGACTGCGCATAGGCACACGGTTTTCGGTCGAGAATGTCGGCGTTTTTGCGGGCAACACCGCTCCGGAAAAACCGTTTGTCACCTGCTTCAGCGCCGGTGAGGGGCATTATTGCGACCTGCTCACACCATACGCCTGCATCGCCCGCTACGGCGAAACCTCGGCAGGACCGGGCTTCCACGCCGTGACGGTCATATTTCTGCCTCTTGAAAAGTGCTTCAAAAACTCGCTCAACTCGGCATCGTTTATGCTCGAGGCCGGCGATTTCACATACAAAAACCGCATACTTTACCCGCACATCGAGCGTAGGTTTCATCTGCTCGAGCAGTCGGTGCAGTGCAGTACGGATATAACCATCCTTATTGACGACACCGGCGTTGTCGTCTTTGCCAACAGCCGGTTTGAAAACGAGTTTGACATGCACATAACCTCCGTCATCGGCAAGCCCCTGCGTGAGGGCTTTCCCGAGCTGTCGTTCGTTTTGAAGGCACTGCGCACCGGCAAGGAGATATCGGCGGGCAACATTGCACTCGGAAGTGCGGGCAAGCGCTATTATGTCGAGTGTCTTGCCATAAAGGAGAACAACAAGGTCATCGGACTCAAGGTGTCGGTCAAAACGGCAGAGCAGATAAGAAAATACAGCGCTTTGGCCGAGCGCAACAATGCAGTGTACAGCTTTCAGGATATAATTGCCGTAAGTGCGGGGATGAAAAAGGTAAAAAACGAGGCACGCTCTGCGGCAGTGAGCCCGGCAAATGTGCTCATAACGGGCGAGTCGGGCACGGGCAAGGAGCTTTTTGCGCAGGCTATCCACAACGCAAGCGCCCGCTTTGCCGGGCCTTTCGTCCCGATAAACTGCGGCGAATACACGAGAGAATCTATCGAGGCGTTGCTCATAGGCACGGAGAAAAACCCGGGTAAGTTCGTCCAAGCCGACGGCGGCACGCTGTTTTTAGACGATATCTCCGAAATGTCGCAGGATATGCAGAGCTTCCTGTTGCGCTTTTTGGAGGACGGCATCGTGACACCGCTGGGCTCGCGCCGCAGCATACGCACCGATGTGCGGGTCATTGCGGCAGCAGGCAGCGAGATACTCAAAAAGGTGCGGGACGGCTCGTTCAGGCTCGACCTGTACTACCGCTTGAATGTCCTGCGCATCGACCTGCCGCCGCTGCGTGAGCGCCGTGCCGATATGCAGGAGCTGAGCAATTACTTTGTGACGCTGCTGTCGGCAAGCTACGGCAAAAATATTTTCAGCGTATCGCCCGAGACCGTTGAGCGCTTCAAGGAATACAACTGGCCGGGCAACTTAAGGCAGCTTCGCAACATCATCGAGCGAAGCCTGCTCAAGGCCGAGGACGGCTGCGAGCTGACGATAACTGAGCTTGGCGAGGACTTCGGCGATGCCGCCGCAGTCGAGCCGGTCGCATCGAGCGGCGCACCGTTTGATGTGCGTGATGCGGAGGCAAATCGCATGATCGAGGCACTTATAAAATTTAACGGCAACAAGGCCAAGACCGCCCGCTATCTCGGTATGTCCCGTGGCACGCTCTACAACCGTCTGCGTGAGCTTGAGGATAAAGGCATAAGCTTCTAAGCTAACGAAAGCCGAGCCCCTATCGCCTGTCAGTGTGCCCTTTCGGTGCTTTTCGCCTTTTTTGCCTTGCCGGGTTACGACACGCCTTCACCAAAGAAAGCCGAAAATCCCTCGAAAAACACTACTGACAGATGCTGCGCAGTTTTGACGGAGCAAATTTTTTTCAGGTAATGCGAAGTGCGCGGGGAATATATTTGTGTCTGCAAGCGTTTTAGCAGCGTGAGCGGAAATCTGTCCGTCAAAACCGATAGGTGTCCGGCTCCCGTCAGCTTAAACAAAAAAGTCCGCTGTTCCAACGAACAGCGGACTTTTTGAATAATTATTTTTTAATGTAATCGGTAAGATCCCTGATCTTATCGATGTAGCTGCGCAGGAGCTTATTCGGTCTGCCCTCGCATTTCTTGACGGCGGCGAGCAGAGCCTCCGCTGCGGCGACAAGCTCACGATAAAGGGGAGAGGAGCTGCGCTCGGAATAGACCTTCTTTTCGGGCGAGACGGGCTTGCCCTCGGTGATGCTTATGAATTTGCCCTCGGCAAGGTCAAAGCTCGTACCGGAGTAGGGGGCAAAGGCGTTGTAGCCCAGCTCGTTTTTAAGGCAGGCGGTGAAGCTTTCACAGGACTCGGGATCCCCGTGATTTACAAATACCATGTCGGGCTTTTTGCTGAAACCCTTGAGCCATGCGATGAGACCGTCCTTGTCGGCGTGACCGCTCACGCCCGGCAGCCAGCTTATCTCGGCCTGAACATTTATCTCCTCGCCGAAGAGCTTGACGCTTTTAGCCCCGTCGTGCAGTGCACGCCCGAGCGTGCCGACGGCCTGGTAGCCGACGAACAGCACAAGGCACTCCGGCCGCCACAGATTGTGCTTTAAGTGGTGCCGAATTCGGCCTGCGTCGCACATGCCGGAGGCGGAAATGATGACCTTGGGGGTCTTATCCTCGTTTATCGCTTTCGATTCCTCCTGACTGACTGCGGTGTGCAGTCCGGGGAAGAAGATGGGATTTTTGCCGGATCGGATGAGCGCCGTCATCTCCTCATCGACATAGGTCGTGTCACACTGGAGGAAGATGCCGGTGGCTTCAATGGCGAGGGGGCTGTCGATGTAAACGGGGAAATCATCGTGCCCGTGGACGAGTCCCCGCTCCTTTATCGCACGGATAAAGTACAGCATTTCCTGCGTTCTGCCCACGGCAAAGGCAGGAATGACGACATTGCCGCCACGGTCGAGCGTGCGCTGAATGTAGTGCGCAAGCGTGGCGATGTAATCGGGACGGCCGCCATCGTGGTTGCGGTCACCGTAGGTGGACTCGATAAGCAGATAGTCGGTGTCTGCAATGTGCTTCGGGTCGCACAAAATGGGCTGGTCGAGGTTTCCGATATCGCCGGAGAAGACCATCTTTTTCTCGCACTCGCCCTCGTGCAGCCATGCTTCAATGGCGGCCGAGCCCAGCAGGTGACCGACATCGGTAAAGCGGACAGTTACAGCGTTATTTATCTGCACCATGCTGCCGTATTCGCAGGGGCGCAGGAGCTTCAGAAGCCCGTCGACATCGTCAAGATCGTAAAGCGGCTGCACCGGCGGCTCGCCACGGCGCTCGGCCTTGCGGGACTTCCACTCGGCATCGGACATCTGAATGTGCGCACAGTCACGCAGCATGATATCCAAAAGTGAGCAGGTCGCCGAGGTGGCGTAAACGCTGCCCCTAAAGCCGTTTTTGTACAGCAGCGGCAGATTGCCGGAGTGGTCTATGTGCGCATGCGTGACGAGCACAAAGTCTATCGCCGAGGGATCGACGGGCAGCTTCTGGTTAACGAAAATGTCCTTGCCCTGCTCCATGCCGCAGTCGACTATGCCCTTTTTGTCGCCGACCTCGATAAGCGTGCAGCTGCCGGTGACCTCATGTGCCGCACCTAAAAATGTTATCTTCATAGCGTGCCTCAAAGCTCCGGCGTCCACTCGTCCCCGACACCGGAGGCGGGGACGGCGGTGAGCTGACGGTAGTACAGCGAGTAGGAAAGCTCCATGTACGGCAGCAGGAACACATAGCCGACATAGCCCAGAACACTGACGCCGAACAGAGTGATGCCGAGGCTTCCGCCGAAGCCGTCGACAAAGCCGATGAGCAGCGCCCAACCGAAGAAGCTGAGGTCAAACACGAACAGCTCCCACTTGTGACCCTTCATAAGACGCTTGCTTTCCCTAATGCAGTCCATGACGCTCATCTCGGGGTGCTCAAGCAGCAGGTAGATGGCCATGCGGTAGCGGTACATCGCAATGATGCCGGGGAAAACGAAAAGCAGAGACCACAGGAAAATGAAGAAGCCCTCAACGATGTACAGCCAAATCACACGGAAGAACATCGCAAAGCCGTCAAACAGGTTCCAGTAGCTTGCGCCGCTGCCGTCGATGGTGCGCAGCGTGAAGATGACAAAGCCTGCGGCGATAACGGCCTCCACGGCGGTAAGCAGAAGGTCGAGCAGTCTCGCCATCGGAGTGGGACCCTCTCTCGTGAGAGCAGCAAAAAATGCGTCAAAGTCAATGTTGTTGATCATGTCGTAAGCATCCGGACGAAGCAGACCGTTTGCATCGTACAGCCCCGAGCCTCCCATCACGGCAGCGTAGGCCTTGGCGAGGGGCTCACCCACGAGCTTGTAGGACAAGACAGCGATAACCATAAGGATGACCACATAAACGATGGTCACCAATACGGGCTTGGGCTTTGAGTTTCGCATAAGGCTCTTTGCCTGAGCCTTCATCTGTTTTCTGGTCATTTCTAACCTCCGTTATATTTATGATGATAAGCTATTATACCATTAAATTTTGCCGATGGATAGCTAAAGCTGTAAAATAAAAATAATAATTGACGAGCGCAGAATTAGCTTGACAACTTACGCCTTTGGTGCTATTATTGTCTGGCATTGAAATTTGCGCGAGTGGTGGAATTGGCAGACTCGCTAGATTCAGGTTCTAGTGCTCACTCCGGGCGTGCGGGTTCAAGTCCCGCCTCGCGCACCAAAAAGTCAAGTCGAAAGACTTGGCTTTTTTTAACGAAGTAAGTAATTTCGGAGACTGATATGGATATAATACGCATAACAAAAACCGGCTCTGAGCTGTACACTAAGGCGATGGAGCTGTACAAGATAAGCTTTCCCGAGCATGAGCAGAGACTTCCCGCTTCGCAGGCCGAGATAATTGGCAATAACGCCTATCATTTTGACGCAGTCTGCGATAACGGTAAGTTTGTGGGCGAGGTATTGTACTGGGATATCGGCGGGGCGTACTATATCGAGCATTTTTGCGTTCTGCCGGAAAAGCGCAACATGCACTACGGGCAGCGGATACTTGATGCATATTCCGACATGCCGCTGATGCTTGAGATCGACCCGCCGACGGACGAGACGGCGCAGCGGCGCAAGCACTTTTACGAGCGCTGCGGCTTTGCCGAAAACCCGTACAAGCACATCCACCCACCGTACCGCAGGGAAAACTCCGGCCATGAGCTCGTTGTTATGAGCTCACCCGAGCCGCTGACACCCGAGCAATACGAAGCCTTCCGGCGCTTCCTGCACGATGTCGTGATGAAAAATGCATACTAAAACTATCTCCCCGAGCGATATGCTCGGGGAGGTTTTGTGTTATAGCTTTACATCACGGTGCTGGGAGTTGTAGACCTTATTCAAAATCGGTCTTACGCCGTAGTACAGCAGCTTGTTGTCAAGGTTAAACCAGTATATGAGCATCGAGGCGGGAATGATGCTTAAAACGCCGATTAAAAGCTTCTTTTTCATCGTGCTTACCATCCTTCGTAATCGTCAAAATCAACAAGGCTTGCGTCGAGCGGCTCCTCCTGCAGGACTGCGGTCATGTAGTCGGAGAACTGTCTGCGCATCTCGTTGCGGCTTATCGTGCGGTGGTCGAACATGTCGTTCTGCACCCAAACAAGGTGCTTACCCTTATCCTTGGCCTGATCGTTCACGACACCGGCAAGACCCATTGCGCCCTTACAGGTGATATCGTCGTAAACAAGGACGATATCGCAGTTGAACCTCTCGGCTTCGTCCCACACCTCAAGCAGGTGCTTATATCCGCCGGTGAGGTGGCGGCGCATAACGCCTCGCTCGTAGTTGTGAGCAATATCGATGAGTGCCTGATCAAGGTTATCCTCGCTCATGATGACATTGCCGGAGAACATGTCCATCTGCGCTGCGACCAGAACGCCCCAGCAGTTGTATGCCCATGTGTTGAAGTCAACATAGTAGCAGCCCGGACCGCCCCAGGTTATCATGCGGTGGCGAGCCTTGTCAAAGCTGACGACCTTGTTTCTGTACGCCTTTTCGGCAATTTTAAGCGCCTTTTTGGCGGCTTTGTCGATGTACGGCATACTGCCGCCGGAGAAGGTAAAGTAGAATGCATGGAACAGCGGGGAGATGACATGACCGAAGGCGGTGTACGGCGTTTTGGCGTACTCCCAGACCTCAAACTCGTTGCGCACCTCCTTGTTGTGCTGCTTCATTATCTCAAAAAACGCCTTTTCGTCGAACTTCTCGCCGGTGGTGTCCTCAATGAAACGGATGACCTCTTTCATCTGCGCAAGAGCGTACTTATCGGTGGCCTCGTCCTCCCAGCGCATGGGAATGCCCGCAACGGTGGTGGGTATCTTGATGCGGCGCTCGATGAGCTGGCTGTTCATGGTCGACGAGTCGCAGGGCATGTTGTTCGTGACAAGGCATGCGCCGACCTCGGGGTAGTCGTCGTTTATCGCAACACCGGCGGCGTTTGCGCTCAGGCGGCAGGAGTCGGCAGGAAGACCCACGCTCTCCATGATATCCATGTAGTACGGTGCAAGGTTCTGATCCATATAGGTGCCCAGAAGTCCCTGCAAAACCTCGAGCGGCAGAGCCTTGAGGTTGGGGAAGCCTGCAACTATCTCGGGACACATGGTCTGCTCGAGCATGACATATTTCTCGGCATTTTTCGTGTCGCCGAAGCGGCGGTCGCCTATCATGCTGTTGGCTATCATGCCGGTCGCACCCTTCATGATGGTGTGCATCTGCGTGTGCGAGACACGAAGTGCCGGGCCACGCATACCGGCGGTGCACTTATCTATCATGTGCAGCGTACCCATGTATGCGCCGAACCAGCGGTACTCGAACAGTCCCTTGACGATGCGAACGGGGGACTTGGTGATGAACTTTGCGAGTATGCCGAGGTTCACTACCCACTGAAGGTAATCGTAAAAGGTGTCCTTAAGGCCACGCCACTCACGGTGCTTTGCGATGCCGCTGCCCTTGTAAAAGCGCTTTGCTTCGTTAGCCATTACTCGTTACCTCCCTGAATTTTCTTTATCTCGATGCTCTCGACAAAGGCCTGAAATCTCGTGCGGAGCTGGCCTGCCGAAGCCATGGTGTATTCCTTTTCAACGCCGATGCAGGGGATGCCCTCAACCTCGTTCATGTCGTGCACGCCCATGACACGCTCATAGCTCCAAAATTCGCAGAACTTCATTTGCAGGTACAAAACGCCGTCGGCCTTGTAGTCGTTTATAAGCTGCTTGAGGTAGCTTCTGCGCTGAAGCTGCTTTTCCTTGTTCATGAAGCGGGGACACTCGCTAGTCGAAAGATAGTGACGGGCGACGGCGGTAAGTGCGCTCTCACCGTCCTTTACCTCGATCTGCTCTCTGCCGGGCAGCGAGCCGTAGCAGTAGCGGTCGGCGGCAACATATATGCCGCAGTCCTCTAAAAGCTTCGTAAACTCGGGGTCATCGACCTCGGAGCCGGTCACGACCAAACGGGCACGGTACTTGGGCTTTGCGTCCTTTCTGCGCTTTTTGATCTCGGCAAGAGTCTCCTTGAGCTTATCTATTATAAGATACTGCGGGCAGACCTCGGAAACGAGCTGAAGAACATGGAACTCATAGCCCGTTACGGGGGGATTATCGAGCTTGCGCAGGTCGCCTATCTCGGTGATGATGCGGCAGATCTCGTTGTGCTCCTCGATAGCCTTGCGGATGGCTTCATCGGAGATGTCAACGCCGTAGACCCGCTCCAGCGGCTCGAGAATGTACTTGCGAAGCTGCGCTTCGTAATGCTCGTATGCTGCTTTTGTTGTCACGAAGGGGACATCCATCATGCTCATGAAGAAGTCCGGATTCTGTTCCTTGACAAGACCCATAATGTCAAAATACTCATGCGCCCTGTGCATCATCTGACAGGTCTCGGACGAGAACATGGCGGACAGAAAGTTATAGCCGCCCTCCATGCTGCGCTCAAGGATGCTGCGGGTGAACGGGCAGGTCTTGTTGGTCATGTAGTAGGTGCCGATGTCGGTGTTTGTCGTGCCGGGGGCACGCAGGCGCACCGAGAAGCAGCCGCCGAGATTAAGCAGCACCTCAGGAACAAAGTAGCAGGTGTAGCCCAGAGCCTTCTTGCCCTCGGCGGAAGCCTGCTTGACAAGCTCGTTGTTTGCGTCCTGAAGCAAGCCTTCAAAATAAATCAGATGCTTTAGATCTTTCATATGATCCTCCTCACACAAATAAAAGAAGCCCATGGGACTTCCGATAGCACATGATAATGCGAATAGGCACAATTGAATATTAGCATATAGACAATTTTGTGTCAAAAAGAATTATGAATGTGGCATCAAAATGTGAAAAAGCAGCTACTGAGTGTAGCTGCTTTTTTGTTATCCTATCTCGGTTATCCTATCTCGTCGAGCATTTCGGCGGTGCGGGCATCGAACACAGCGCTGCGTGTGACACCGAACACTTTATAGGTGACAATGTACACCGGCTCGCCGTTGCGGGTGCTGCGGGTGACATGCACATCGTCGAGCACCGCATCGACAAAGCCAAAGGTTTTCTTGAATATCTTCAAAATGTCGTCGGCGCTGAGGAGACCGTCGTCCTTGTTGTCATCCTTTTTGCCGGAACTGCTGCTGTCTGACTTGCCGTGCTTTTCGTGGGCGAGCACCTCGCCGGTCGAGGCGGAAACGATGTATTTGTGTGTCGTGCCGTTTTCGGTGTACACTATCTCGTAGGCAAGCTGCTCGGCGTAGCGAATGATGCTCTGAG
This sequence comes from Clostridiales bacterium, assembly GCA_003533405.1. Classification (GTDB taxonomy): domain Bacteria; phylum Bacillota; class Clostridia; order Oscillospirales; family Oscillospiraceae; genus F23-B02. Next base: position 14,859 of record DQDL01000088.1, read on the forward strand.
CTGCCGAGGCGCTGTCAACGCCTGCGTCGTGCTTTGCATCCTCTGCGCTGAGGTAGCCGTTTAATTTACCGTAAAACTCAGTCTTGTCGGGCAGAGAGTCGAGGCTTTCCGCAAGGAAAATGAGCTCCTGCACGCTGAGCTTAGTAAGCTCCTCGGCATCAAAATTATCAAGCCTGCCGTCAAGCTTTGCTATGAGCTCAGTCTTGCCGTCGGCATCGTCGTCGAGCGACTGATACAGCACGGCGTAGTTAAAGCCCGCACGCTCTGTCGCTTTTTCCACAGAGCCGACTATCTTTGTGCAAAGTGCTTCATTGCCGCCCTGCACCGAGACCAAAACGCCGTTGCTGTTTTCGGTGAGGTAGCCGTCACCGCACAGCTTCTCGGTGAGCACATCGACAGCGTCGGAAACGCTCTTGCCCTTGAGGTCACTCTCGTCTATGAGCGCCTTGGCATCGTCGTTTTTGAGCGTGACGGCGCTTATGCGGTCAAAGCCGTTGACCCTGAGCTCAACTGCGGGGTTTACATCGATGGCGACGGTGTACCGCTCCGCCGAAAGGCTTGCATATACACCCGCCGCACCCACGATGAGCAGCAGCGCAGCCGCAGCCGACAGCACCGCCTTGAGCGGGGAACGGCGCTTTTTCGCCTCCTGCGCAAAGTCGATGACCGAGCCGTCGTCCTCGGGCAGCGCATCCACGGCGGCGAGCAGCTCATCGAGCTTATTCGGCGCAATGTCCGAAAGCTCCTGATGCAGCCTGTGTTCAATATTCTCTTTTCTCATAACACATCACCTGCCAGCTTCTCTAGCTTTTTGAGCGATCGGTTGTACTTGTTGATGACCGTGGAAAGGGGCATATCCAAAAGCTTTGATATCTCACGGTGCTTGAGCCCTGCCGTGATATACAGCGTGACTATCTGCCGTTCGTCCTCGCTGAGCTTACTCAGCAGGGCATTGGCGAGAATTTTGTTCTCGCTGTCGGCAAAGCAGTTTTTTGGGTCGGCAGACTCGGGAATGCTGTCCGACCACTCGGCGTGCTTTTGCTGTGTGCGGATGTGCGCATACGCAATATATTTTGCGATGCCCAGCACCCATGGCACGGGATCCTTTCCGCATGGCTTATAGGTTTTGGCCGATCTCCACACCTGAATGTAGGTCTCCTGCATAATGTCCTGTGCAGCCTCCGTGTCACTCAAAATGGACAGCGCAAAACAGTAGACTGCGTTGTTTGTCTTTAGGTATAGATCAGATAGAGCTGTCTTATCTCCGCCGGCAATTTTCAGGATAATGCTCTCGTCCACTAAGGTGTGCAAGCTCGTTTTCGGCATAGAGCTCACCTCAGTTTGTGCCTTTCGCAACTGCGATCTACTCATTATTGTAAATTGTTCGTCAAAATATCGCAACAAAAATATTTTTCTTGGCTTTGCGATAAAACGCCGGTGTCGAAACAATAGTACACGGAAAGGCGTCATACACCGCCTTCCGAACCAGATCACTGGTCCCCCACCAAGGAGATCGGCCGCTTCCGGCAAGGCGGCCGATCTTCATTTTTTCTTTTAGCCGGTGAGAGCCGAGCCCGTGTCGGTTTTGACGGGCAGCTTTCCGCTCATGCTGCGTTAAAGTCCTAGGCAATACAGACAAGTATTCCCGTCGGGCTTCGCCTTGCCTGAACGAAAATCTGCTCCGTCAAAACTGCTTTGCATCTGTCAGTGTCATTTTCGGAGAAAAGATGCTTTTGTAAAGTCGCTGAAGCGGAGAAAGGCGTGTTTACCGAAGGCACTGACAGACGACACAGGCTCGGCTCTCACCGGCTATTTGGCCTTGATAGCTTGCTCTCACCGCCTAAAAAATAATATGAAATTGCATCAATTTAACTAATTTTTATGGAAGTTTAAAAATTTTTTAATTTCATGCGATATTTTATTATCGAGATGACAATACATATCAGAAAGAATTATTTAGAAACGAACTTTACCACATGAAATGTATAGCAAAAATGAGGAGGACCGGCAATATGAAAGCAAAGGCATCGACGGCAAAGCCGTGGCTCAAGTTTTATACCGAGGAGGCTTTGAATGCAAAGCTTCCCGAGGAAACGCTTTACGAGCATGTGCTTAAAAATAATGAGTCTCACCGAGGAAACATCGCCATCAACTATTTCGGCAACAAGATAAGCTACGGCGAGCTTTTGGATACGGCGGATATGTGCGCTGCGTCCTTTGCCGAGCTCGGTATCAAGACCGGCGACATGGTTGCCTGCTGCTCGGCAACGATACCCGAGCTTGCGTTTGCTCTGTACGGCTTAAATAAGCTCGGCGCTGCAATGGTGGCGCTCGATCCCCGCCGCTCACCGAGCGAGATAAAGGAGTTTATAGTAAGCTCCGGTGCAAATGTCCTGCTGCTTCTTGATCTGGCATATGTGCATCTTGCGGATATGCTCGATGAGCTTTCGCTCGAGAAGGTCATAATCATTTCGGCGGATAATTACATGTCACCCATTGTGAAGATGTTCAAGCAGATAAAAATGCCCGCACCGGCTGTGCCGATCGGCGGCAGAACGATAAGCTGGAAGGAATTTTTGAAGCTCGGCAAGGACAAGAGCGTGGAAGCTGTGGGGTACGGCGAATTTGAGCTCGCTGCCGTGACGCTAACCGGCGGCACGACCGGCATGCCCAAGGGCGTCATGCTATCAAACGACGGGTTCAACGCCGTTGCGATGGACTTCCGCTACTGCGGCGTTACCTACACCCGCAATCAGCGCTTCCTCGATATCATTCCGGCGTTTTCGTCCTATGGCATCGTTGCAAGCCTGCAAATGCCGCTATCGCTCGGCCTTGAGATAGTAATGATACCGAAGTTTGACCCCGACAAGGTGGGCAAGCTCGTCAAGAAATACAAGCCGTCGCACACTCTGCTCGTTCCTGCACACTATGAAAAACTCATGAACAGCAAGGAAATGAAAAACGGCTTTGACCTCAGCTTTTTCCGCACCGCCGGCAGCGGCGGCGACACCATGAACGCAGGTCTAGAGTCGAAGCTCAACGGCTTTCTGCGTGAGCACGGCTGCAAGTTCCCGCTGTCACAGGGCTACGGTATGAGCGAGGTATCCTCGGCGGCATCGTGCTGCTGCAACGGCAATTTCAAGAGCCTGAGCGTCGGTTATCCGCTTTTGACTACAAATGTTGCAATTTTTAAGCCGGGCACGACCGAGGAGCTCGACTACGGCGAGGAGGGCGAGGTCTGTATCAGCGGCCCGTCCGTTATGCTTGGCTACCTCAACAATTCCGAGGAGACCGAGAAGGTCATGGCAACGCACCCGGACGGCACCGCGTGGGTACACTCGGGCGACCTCGGCTGCATGGATGAGGACGGCTTTATCTTCATAAAGGGCAGGATGAAGCGCATGATAACCCGCTTTGACGGACATAAGATATTCCCGGTGCAGATAGAAAGCGTCATCGGCATGGTCAGCGATGTGCAAAGCTGCGCCGTTGTAGGTGTTGCGGACACCGAGCATGCGCAGGGCATGCAGGCTCTTGCGGTGGTGAAGCTGCGTCAGGGCGCAGATGAGACTGCCGTCCGTGAGATACTCAAGGAAAAAATGGAGACCGAGCTTGAAGACAGGGGCAGACCCAAGTTCCTGCACTTTGTCGAGGAAATGCCGCTGGCGGGTATGGGCAAGATAGACTACAACAAGCTGGCAGCGGACTTTAATTCGTTCAGAAACGCAAATATTGCGGTTTGAAACAGAGAAAGGAATTGACGGAATGAAAAAGACATTATCCATCGTACTGTGCGTCGTGATGTTGTTTGCGCTGACTGTGCCGGCATTTGCGGCATCGGGCAAGAACTATTATGACTACGAAAACTATATGTGCGTTGGTGACAGCATCGCTGCCGGCTGCGGTCTTGCAAGAGACGGCAAGCCCACGAATTTTGACCAGAACGCCGAGGATTATACCAAGGTTTACAGCAACGATTATATTTACCTCGGCTACGACTTTGCTGCCGCACCCAACGCTTACCACTCGCTGGTTGCAAACGAGCTGGGAGCGAATCTTCTGCAATGCGCACGAAGCGGCCTGCGTGCAGTTGAGCTCAGATATATGCTCGACGGCACATACAACGACTACGACAAGGACTGCATCTGGGGAAACACCTATTTTGACACCGACGGCAACGGCTTTACAACGGCCGATCTTGATGCGCTGAATGCCTATGTGAAATATTCCGATAAGATAAAGCAGGCGGATCTTATCAGCATCAATGTCGGCTCAAACGATGTTTTTTCCTTCGCCCTGAATGTGGTGCTGCGTGAGCTGACAAAGGACACATCCAATCCCGCACTCAACGCCATCAAGGAATATCTTGAAAAGACCGGCAATATCGGTGCCGCTTTCGGAAAGCTGATAGACGCATATCAGTCCATGGGCAAGATCGCCGATCTTACAAGTGCGCTGACGACAACGATGAATAAGGCGTACATGCAGTTTACCGTCAACTATGCGGCGGTGATCGAGAAGATTTATGAAATAAATCCCGATATCACCATCGTCGGCGTCGGTGTTTATAATCCGTTTGACGGCCTCCGGCTCTCCGCAGACAGCAATCTTGATCTCAGCGGCATCACGGCACCCGTCGTGACTTCGATAAATACCCACATTAAAGGCCTCAAGCTGACCTACAGCAACTACTACTACGCCGATATCGTCGGTACGCCTACCTACCCCATGAACTACGATGACCAGTATTTCTGGGAGTACTTCAATCTGAAAATGCATCCCACCATCGAGGGTCACAAGTACATAGCAGAGAAAATTTTTGATGCACTGCCCACGGCTCCGCTCGCCGCACCCGCAGTCGCCGCAGGCAACGATGCTGCCACCGGCAAGATCACGCTCAGCTGGGCGGCAGTCAAGGGCGCAGCGAAATACGAGGTTTACCGCTCGCTGACCAAATACGGTCCGTTCGTGAAGATGACCTCCACCGACGGAACAGGCTGCACCGACACCTCCGCAAAGGTCGGCTACGCCTATTACTACAAGGTGAGAGCCGTTGCCGCCGACGGGACAAAGAGCGATTACAGCACCGTCGTCTCACGCACCTGCGACTGCGCAGCACCCGTTGTAAAGGGCGGCAACAATGCCTCTACCGGCAAGGTCACGCTGACTTGGGACAAGGTCTCCGGCGCAAAGGAATATGTTGTCTATCGTGCTAATTACTCAAACGGCACATACACAAAAATGTTCACCACCAAGAACACAAGCTACACCAACACCACGGCAAATGCAGGCTACACCTACTACTACAAGGTTCAGGCGATATCCTCTAAAACTTCCGATGCAGACTCAGCTTTGAGCGCAATGGTTACCCGCACCTGCGACTGCGCAGCGCCTGTTGTAAAGATCGCACTCAACTCCGACGGCCACCCCAAGCTTACATGGGACAAGGTCACCGGTGCAGATAGATACTGGGTCTACCGCTCGACTGACGGCAAGAACTTCAGCTACTACTACACCGCCAAGACGACCTACTTCAACAACAACTCCGCCACTGCCGGTGCTACCTACTACTACAAGGTCGTGGCAGCCTCCGCCCGTTCAAGCTACGCAAATTCCGCAATGAGCTCAGTCGTATCGATAAGGGCAAAATAAAATGAAAAACTCCGGACCAAACGGTTCGGAGTTTTTTCGTATCAATATTGAATGAAATGCTGCTTTGGCTTTGGTCGGTACTTAACGCCCGACACAAGTCCGACAGCCGAGAACATTGCAACGATAGATGAGCCTCCGTAGCTGAAAAACGGGAGCGTGATGCCGATAACAGGGGAGATGCCCATGCACATGCCGACATTGATGAAGGTCTGGAACGCCAATGCAGCGGCAACGCCGAAGCAGATGAGCATACCGAAGCTTGAGCCCGAGCGCACGCCGATGACGCAGCAGCGAATGATTATTATTGCCAGCAGGACGATGATGATAATGCAGGCTATCATACCCATCTCCTCGCCAATGGAGGCGAATATGCAGTCGGTGTGCTTTGCGTCAAAGTTGCCTTGCGCAAAGAGGCCGTTTCCGCGGCCTACACCCGTAAGTCGACCGGAAGCCAGCGCTTCCTGCGTTCTGCGGGTCTGCCATGTGATGCCTGTGCCCGCAGGGTCGATGACATCGGGAATATACGGCGCAAGAATTCTGTTTTTCTGATAATCCGCAAGAATGAAATTCCAAAACAGTGGTATCATTGCGGCAACTGCCGCTGCTGCTAAACCCAGCCAGTACCATGCAACACCGGAGGCGATGAACATAACGATGAATATGGCAAGGAAGATGATCGCACTGCCAAGGTCCTTGGAGACAACGACGATGAGGCCGAACAGAAGCGCCCAGTGCATTGCAAGCTTTACGACGGAGCCAAACTTGTTGAGCACATGCCGCTCCTTATAAACCGTCATCTGTTTTGCCAGAAGGACGATGAATATGACCTTGACTATCTCCGACGGCTGAAGACCGATGCCGAAGAAGCGGTACCATGCTCTGTTGCCGGTGCCGTCATCGTGGCCGAAGAAGAGAAGGCCGCAGATGATGAGAACATTGAATATCGTCAGGTATATCCATTTGTCGGCGATGAGGTCGGGGTCAATGACCGTAAAAACGATGAATGCGCCGATGCCGAGGAGCATTGCAAAGCCCTGCACGATGACATACTTACTTGTATGCTCGCTGGCCGTAACGCCTTGGATGGCGTAGATGCCGAACAGGGTGCATATGAGACACATAACGAGCAGGAACATGTCCGCCCGCTTTAAAAAGTTTTTGATATACGGGGAAAGTTTATTTATCAGACCCACCGCCTTTCATTAAGCATATACAAATATCACACGAGTTCATTTTGTATTTTAGCACATAATTCCCCTTTACGCAATGAGCTATCTTGTGGTATAATGCGAATTTAGAAAACGACCATTTTCGAGGTGAGGCAGATGCAGACATTCATAAGCCGCAGCGAGGCGCAGACCGAGGCTGTGGGCGAGCAGTTTGCAAAAAGCCTTGCCGACGGAACGGTCGTTGCCATGTACGGCGACCTCGGTGCGGGCAAGACTGCCTTTGTCCGCGGTATGGCACGGGGCATGGGATTAACTTGCCGTGTTTCGAGCCCGACCTTCACCATCGTCAACGAGTATTGCGGCGAGCGTGAGCTTATCCATTTTGATATGTACAGGCTCAATGATTCCGACGAGCTTTTTGATATCGGCTGGGAGGACTATCTCGCCAGAGGTGCGGTGTGTGCAGTCGAGTGGTCGGAGAAGGTCGATGATGCCTTTTACGGCGACGAGACCGTTGTGCGCATCGAAAAGTTAGGCGATACCGAGAGAAAGATAACCATTGAGGAGGGCGGAAAGTAATGCTGATTCTTGCACTTGAATCTTCTGCAAAGGCTGCATCCGTTGCCCTCATGCAGGATGATGCGCTTATCTGCCAGTACAGCCAGTGCAGCGGCCTTACCCATAGCCGCACGCTGCTGCCCATGGTGGAGGATATGTTAAAAAATACAGATATTAAGCTTGCCGATGTTGACCTTATCGCTGTCGCTCACGGCCCGGGCTCGTTTACGGGTATCCGCATTGGGGTATCCACCGTAAAGGGCTTGGCTTGGGCGTCGGATAAAAAATGCGTCGGCGTTTCTACGCTTGCGGCTATGGCGTGGCACGGTGTGTCGGCCGGCGGACTTGTCTGTCCCGTGATGGACGCACGGCGCTCGCAGGTTTATAATGCGCTGTTTGAAATCAAGGACGGCTGCCCCGAAAGACTGTGCGCCGACAGGGCGATTTCACTCTCGGAGCTTGCGGCGGAGCTTAAAGAGCTTGACCGTGAGGTGTTCCTCGTCGGCGACGGCGCAGCTATCAGCTATGAGTATCTCAAGAACGAGGGCATAGCCTGCCGTGTCGCACCGCAGAACCTCGTGTATCAGAGCGCATGGGGCGTGGGCGTGGAGGCTTTGAGAGCAAAGCCCGGCACCGCCGATGAGCTGCTGCCGGTGTATCTGCGCCTGTCGCAGGCCGAGCGTGAGCGGCAGGAGCGCCTGCACAAGGATTAATTTGTCAATAAGAAATTTAATATAATGTTAGGAGAAAAAACATGAGCAAGGTTTGCGTATTCGACCATCCCCTTATCCAGCACAAGCTGTCCATCCTCAGAGAGAAGAGCACCTCCGTCAAGGAGTTCCGTGAGCTTATCTCCGAGATAGCGATGCTGATGTGCTACGAGGCAACAAGGGATCTTCCTCTTGAGGAGATCGAGATCGAGACCCCCGTTGCAAAGGCAAAGGTCAAGCACATTGCCGGTAAGAAGCTGGCGATAGTCCCCATCCTCCGTGCCGGCCTCGGCATGGTCGACGGC
>DQDL01000088.1:23493-23705 GCA_003533405.1 Clostridiales bacterium
CGGCATGGTCAGCATGATGCCCAATGTCAAGGTCGGACACATCGGCCTGTTCCGTGACCCCGAGACCTTGGAGCCGGTCAAGTACTACTTCAAGATGCCCCCCGATATCGAGGAGCGTGATGTCATCGTTGTCGACCCCATGCTCGCAACCGGCGGCTCGGCATCTGCAGCCATCCAGTTCCTCAAGGACGACGGCGTTAAGCATATCAAGC
>DQDL01000088.1:23860-30628 GCA_003533405.1 Clostridiales bacterium
CTTCCTCATCGACCCGATGCTCGCGACCGGCGGCTCCGCCTCCGCTGCGATCACCTTCCTCAAGCAGGACGGCGTCAAGCATATCAAGCTCATGTGCATCATAGGCGCACCCGAAGGCGTAAAGCGCATGCAGGAGGATCACCCCGATGTGGATATCTTCGTTGCAGCTCTTGACGACCACCTCAACGAGCACGGCTATATAGTTCCCGGCCTCGGCGATGCCGGCGACCGCATCTTCGGTACTAAGTAATAAAGAATGAAAAAATCCGACTTCACCTGAAGTCGGATTTTTTGTGCTTAGTTGGCCTGTCGTTTCGAGAAAATTTCAACTGCGGCAAGGCCAAATACAATGCATAGGATGCACGACACGGCAATCGAGAGGTATGCCATCGGAATTACATTGCCGAAAAGCTTGGCAGGAAAGTACTCGCTCCATATCGGAACGCCCCGTATGATGTATGTCGGCAGAAACATGCAGACATTCGTCTTGAAGTGCACGATCATCGGCACAATAAGGACGGCAGCACCCAAAATGACTGTTACGAACATACTTTTCGTAAGCTCCGACAGCAGCATGGCGATAAACCCGAAAAGCAGCGCACCGACAAGGCAGGTGCCGAGCTCAACGATGACTGCCTGACCGAATGTCCACAGATACGGCGAGGTGATATTGCTGCCGGATGTCTGCCATATCGAGCTAAAGCCGTGAGTGCCGAAAAACGAGAATGCGTAGATGATGATGCTTGCCGACATCACAAACCAAACGAGAAGGCAGTAGAGCATTCCGGCGCAAAGCTTTGCCAAAGCGACAGAGCGGCGGCCTCGCTTTGACGAGAGAATCAGCGAATCGGTTTTCCTGCTCCGCTCACGGGCAAACAGCGGCGCAAGCCCGACAAGAACGGTGATGCCCACGGTAAAGGGAGCAAACTCTTCCATTCCGTTCTGTATGTTCGAGTACGCCCAGTCGTAGTCATAATAGGCGGTGCAGTCGTTTATAAGGCGGTCGTAGCGTGCTGTTATGTCGGCGCACACCTCGGCATCCGAGCGGTTTACCTCAAGCAGTCTATCCCGAATTGCCGCTGCATGCTCCTTGAAGCCTGCAGCCTCAACGGCGGACTCGATCACACCGTATTTTAAGCTCCCCTCCGTGTTGAGAAACATGGTCGGATTTGACATCCGCACTTCGATCTCCTTGGGAGACCAGCCCTCATCTGCCAGTGCGGTGCGGAACTGTTCGAGCATCTCATCAGACTCACGGTACTGCGGATCGTCAAAAATGACCTGAGCCTCCGCCTTGCGCTCTGCGATCCACTCATCGTCTATCACGCCGCTTCGCTCGATCGCAGCGTCTCTCATTTCATACAGCCGCTGCATTTTGCCGTCACTTTCGGCATATATAGCACCCTGCTGCTGGAACACGGCGTATACATTCACAACGAGCATCACGGCAAGCGTGATGAAGGTCATGGGCGTGAATATCTTCCTGAATTCAAGCTTTGTAAGGCTCATCGGAAAGCTCCTTTCTGAAATAGTAAAGGTACAGATCCTCAAGCTTCGGCTCGGCGGGCGTGGCGCTCTCTGTAGGGCGTGTCTCAGACACTATGCGCAGCACCGCTCCGTCCCCGTCATGCGTGTTGTGCAGGTTCGTGACGACATGTCTTGCCGCAAGCTCATCGGCGAGCTTTGGCGAAACGGCGCACTCCCAGACCATGCCGTCAATGGCAGAGCAGATGCTGTCGGCAGCATCGTTGAGCATTGCAGAGCCGTTTTTCATCAGAACGATGCGGTCGGCGATGTACTCGACATCGGAGACGATGTGCGTTGACAAAAGTATGATGCGTCCGTCGGAAAGGCTGCTTATGATATTGCGGAATTTCACCCGCTCGGCGGGATCGAGACCGCTTGTCGGCTCGTCGAGAATGAGAATTTTCGGGTCGTTTAGAAGCGCCTGCGCAATGCCGATGCGCTGCCGCATGCCGCCGGAGTATGTCCGCAGCTTTTTGCCTGCAACATGGCTCAGCCCCGTGAGCTCCAAAAGCTCGTCGCAGCGCTCCTCGGCCTGAAACCTCGTCATGCCCTTGAGGGCGGCAAAGTACATGAGAAAGTCACGCCCCGTGAAGCTAGGGTAGTAGCCAAAATTCTGCGGCAGGTAGCCCAATAGGTCACGGTAGCCCTCGCCGAGGGCGAAAATGTCCTCGCCGTTGAGGGTGATGCTGCCGCCGGTCGGGGTCGAGACGGTGGTAATCATGCGCATAAGCGTCGTCTTTCCCGAGCCGTTAGGACCTAGCAGCCCGTAAATGCCGTCGTGAAGCTCAAGTGACAGGGCGTTCACGGCAAGCTTGTCATTGTACCTTTTTGAAACGCTGTTTATAGATAGTTCCATATGCTTTTTCCCTTTCTGCTTTCAATGTCCGAAAGCTCGTGCCATGTCTGCGCCGCCAACAGCACAAGGCTCACGGCGCAAGCAAGCGCCCACACGCCGATGCTCCAAACGACCGACAGGCACACGATGCCGAGTGCTGCCGATATAACGAGCGACAGCGAAAGTGCGCCCGCTCGGCTGCGTACGAACGGCAGCAGCCGCAGCGCAAGCAGCGTCAAGAAGCTTGACGAGAACAGCAGCGCAGCGCCCATGATCAGCGGCAGTGCAAGTGCTGTGCCGAACTTGCTTGAGACGATGACCGCCGTGAGCGTCAGCCCCAAAAGATCGGCGCAGGCGATAATGAGCATGCGTGCGGCAAGAAGCTTTGCTCCGCTTATGCGGCAGCTGCGCTCAATTTCGCTCATGCTGCACGAAATGTCACGCAGCAGCTCCGGGCAGCCGAGCGCATTTGCAGCCCCTGCGTAGACGAGCACTGCAAACCGTGCGCTTTCCTTGCCGCTGCCGGTACTCAGCAATATGCACACGATGACAACGAGCTGCACCGCCCAGTAAAGCGACGAAAAGTGCGCAAGCTGCAAGCCGAGCAGTCGGCCGAGCGGCATTTTGGCTAAGCGCATACTACGCATTTTGCGCTGCCCGAGGCTTATCGTGCGCTCAAGCGCACCGGCAGGCGGTGCGGGCACATCGTATTTAATATCCATAGCCTTCTCCCTCCGATTCAAGCAGTCTGCGCAGCTTTTCCATCCCCAGCCGCAGGCGGGATTTCGCCGTTGCCGTCGAAACGCCGGTGACGGCGGCAATGTCACGCAGCTTCATGTCGTGCCAGTAGCGCAGTATTACGGCGTCCCGCTGCTCGTCCGGCAGCAGGGCGATCGCACGGCGGACATTTTCCGCACTGTCGTTTTTGAGCGTCTGCGTCTCCGCTCCGTCGGACACGGCGGCGTCCTCCGTGAGCGGCGCATTTTCGGGCTTTTTGCGGCGGTAATGGTCGTTGCAGACATTGACGGCGATGGTAAGCAGGTAGTTTGTGAATTTGCCGGTCACCGAGTAGCGCCCCACGGCGGTGACGAGACGGAGGAACACATCCTGCGTGAGGTCGGCGGCAAGTGCGGCATCGCCGCAGCGGCGGTAGCAAAAGGCGTAGATGTTCTCATAGTGCCGCCGCACAAGAGCATCAAACGCCGACTCGTCGCCCTGCTTTATCCGCCGTATCAGTATTGCGTCCTCCACCTGCTCACCTCCTGCCTCTGAATAAATAAACGCAGCTATCGCAAAAAGGATCAAACTTTTTTAAAATTAAGCTTAACATATGTTTTAAGACATAACAATGCCCACCGTGCAAACGCACAGTGGGCGAAAACTTTATTCATCGAGCTTGAGGACGGCGAGGAAGGCTTCGGTCGGAATGGAGACCGTGCCGAGCTGGCGCATCTTCTTTTTGCCCTCTTTCTGCTTTTCAAGCAGCTTCTTTTTGCGGGTGATATCGCCGCCGTAGCACTTGGCAAGAACATCCTTGCGCATGGCCTTGACTGTCTCACGGGCGATTATCTTGCCGCCGATGGCCGCCTGGATGGGTACTTCGAACAGCTGACGGGGAATGTTGTCCTTGAGCTTTTCGCAGAGCTTCCTTGCACGGGCGTAGGCCTTGTCCTTGTGCGCAATGAAGCTGAGCGCATCGACCTGATCGCCGTTTAAAAGCAGGTCTACCTTCACAAGCTCGGACGGCTTATACTCGCTCAGCTCGTAGTCGAGCGAGGCGTAGCCCTTGGTGCGGGCCTTGAGGGTGTCGAAAAAGTCGTAGATTATCTCGTTTAGCGGCATATCGTAGCGCAGCTCGACGAGGTTCGAGTCAAGATACTGCATGTCCTTGTACTCGCCACGCCTGTCCTGACACAGGGGCATGATGTTGCCGACATAGTCGTTGGGCGTGATGATCGACACCTTGACATACGGCTCCTCGGCGTGCTCGATGTTCGCCGGGTCGGGGTAGTTGTGGGGGTTGTCGACCATGACGATGCTGCCGTCTGTTTTGATGACCTTATAGATAACGCTCGGCAGGGTGGTGACGAGCTCAAGGTCAAACTCACGCTCAAGGCGCTCCTGAATGACCTCCATGTGCAGCATCCCGAGGAAGCCGCAGCGGAAGCCGAAGCCGAGTGCGACCGAGCTTTCCGGCTCGAACGACAGGGAAGCGTCATTGAGCTGGAGCTTTTCCAGCGCATCACGCAGGTCAGGGTATTTGCTGCCGTCCTCGGTGTAGATTCCGCAGTAGACCATCGCACGGGCGGGGCGGTAGCCGGGCAGAGCGTCGGCACAGGGGCGGGATGCCTCGGTCACGGTGTCACCCACCTGCGTGTCGGCGACATTTTTGATGCTGGCGGTGAAATATCCGACATCGCCTGCGGAAAGCTCGGCACAGGGCTCAAGACCGATCGGACGCATATGCCCGACCTCGAGCACCTTATAGCGTGCGCCGGTTGACTTCAAAAGCACCTCAGTGTCCTTGCGCACCTTGCCGTCAACAAGACGCATAAAGACGATGACGCCACGGTAGCTGTCGTAAATGCTGTCGAAGATGAGCGCCTTCAGGGGAGCATCGGGGTCGCCCTTGGGGGCTGGGACATTCTTTACGATATCGTCAAGCACGGCCTCGACATTAATGCCGTTTTTGGCGCTTATCTCGGGCGCATCCATGGCGAGAATGCCGATGATGTCCTCAATCTCATGCTTGACCCGCTCGGGGTCGGCGGCGGGGAGATCGATCTTGTTGATGACGGGCAGTATCTCAAGGTCGGCGTCCAGCGCAAGGTAAGTGTTTGCAAGCGTCTGCGCCTCAACGCCCTGCGAGGCGTCAACAACGAGCACCGCACCCTCGCATGCCGCCAGCGAGCGGCTGACCTCGTAGTTGAAGTCGACATGACCCGGAGTGTCGATGAGATTCAGCACATAAGTCTCGCCGTCCTTAGCTTTGTAGTTAAGACCGACGGCTCTTGCCTTGATGGTGATGCCGCGCTCACGCTCAAGATCCATGTTGTCTAGGATCTGGTCCTCCATGATGCGCTCCTCGACCGCACCGCACAGCTCGATGAGCCTGTCCGACAGCGTCGATTTGCCGTGGTCGATGTGAGCGATTATCGAAAAGTTCCTGATGTGGTCCTGATTTATCACAGCAATTCCTCCAGCGCAGCCTCAGCCTTGTTTGCAAGCACTCTCAACTCGCCGATAAATGCCTTGGCAACATCGGCGCTGCGGTCGATGCCGTTGGGATTCGACGAGCGGCCGAGCAGATAGTCGGCGGTAACATTATAATAATCGCAGACACGGCACACAAAGCCCAGTCCCGGTTCACGGGCACCGTTTTCGTAGTGGCTCAGCAGCGCCTGACTTATCTTAAGGTCGGCGGCAGCCTTGCGCTGGCTCAGTCCGCTTCTGCGTCTTAATTCGGATAGGTTTTTTGCGAAAGTTTTCTGATTATCCATTTATATATCTCCGTACAAGTGATTACAGTCTGTATATTATATCTGTCATTTCGCAGTTTGTAAATAGAAATAGGTCTAAATACTTGAAAAATTTTCGGAGTAGTGATAAAGTCATATAGTAATATTAGCACAAGATGCAAATATGGAGGAAATTTAAAAATGTTTGAAAATCTCGTTGAAATTCTGAAGAATGATCCCCGCAAGATCGTTTACACCGAAGGCCACGATGCACGCATACTTGAGTCTGCTGCAAGACTGAAAAAGGAAGGCTTCCTGACCCCCATTCTCGTCGGCAATGTCGATGAGGTCAAGGCTGCTGCCGCAAAGGGCGGTTTTGATATAGACGGCCTTGAGATACTCGACCCCCTGACCTACGAGGGTATGGACGCAATGGTCGATGAAATGGTCGCTCTGCGCAAGGGCAAGATGAGCGCCGAGGACTGCCGTGCGGCTCTTTCCAAGGGTAATTACTTCGGCACCATGCTCGTCAAGATGGGCGTTGCAGACTGCCTGCTCGGCGGTGCGACCTATTCTACCGCCGATACCGTTCGTCCCGCACTTCAGCTCGTCAAGACCAAGAAGGGCGCACACCTCGTGTCCTCCTGCTTTATCATGATCCGTGGCGACGAGACCCTCGCAATGGGCGACTGCGCGATCAACATCGACTATCAGGATACCGTCGACAAGGAAGGCAATGTAACCTTTACCGCAGCTCAGAAGCTCGCAGAGGTCGCAATCGCAACCGCCGAGACCGCAAAGGTGTTCGGCATCGACCCGAAGGTCGCAATGCTGTCTTACTCCACCAAGGGCAGCGGCAAGGGCGTAAATGTCGACCTCGTTCGCAACGCCACCGAGGAAGCAAAGAAGCTTGCTCCCGAGCTCAAGCTCGACGGCGAGATGCAGTTT
>DQDL01000069.1:0-154 GCA_003533405.1 Clostridiales bacterium
GCGCTTACCTCCGGTCATATTGCAAATATGCTTTGCAGCCTCGTCCTGCTCGGGCTTGTAGAAGGCTGCACGCTTGATCAGCGAGTCAAAATCGACCTCGTGTGCATCAAAGTCGGGACCGTCGACACAAGCAAACTTGGTCTCGCCGCCGACG
>DQDL01000069.1:391-14403 GCA_003533405.1 Clostridiales bacterium
GCACATGCCGGTGCCGTCGACCATAATCGGGTCGAGGGAGATGATGGTCTTGATACCGTAGGGGCGGGTGACCTCTGCAAGGAACTTCATCATGATGTCCGGGCCGATAGCGATGACACGGTCAAACTGGGGTCTGCCCTCGGCGATGTTAGCGTCGATCTCCTGCTGCAGCAGAGCGGTGGTAAAGCCCTTGATGCCGTAAGAGCCGTCATCGGTGCAGATAATGGACTTGTTGGAAGCGGCCTTCATCTCGTCCTCAAGGATGACGATATCCTTGCTGCGGAAGCCTGCGATAAAGGTGACATCGATACCCTTCTCGTGCATTTCCTTGGCGATGGGGTATGCGATGGCGCAGCCGACGCCGCCGCCGACGACGCAGACCTTCTTCAGACCGTCCATCTCGGTAGCCTTGCCGAGCGGGCCGACGAAGTCGGAGATGTAGTCGCCTTCTTCAACGGTGTGGAGCATTTTGGTGGTGCGGCCTGCAGCCTGGACCATGACGGTGACGGTACCCTTCTCACGGTCGTAGCCTGCAACGGAGACAGGGGTACGCTCGCCCTGCTCGTCAAGACGGAAGATGACGAACTGGCCGGCCTGCGCATGTCTCGCAACCAGCGGAGCTTCGATCTCGAACAGGCAGATGGTCTTTGCCTCGTTCAGAAATCTTTTAGTTACTACTTTGAACATTTTTTACTACCTCTTATCCATTTAATAATTAATTTGTTTTCACATTATTCGGATAACAGTCGTATTTTAATCTAATTGCACAGGAATGTCAACAGACCAAATGCATAAGTTTGTTTAAAAAGCCTTGAATTTCAAAGGCTTTTTAAACATGCTTGATTATTAATTAACTAAGAATTGCACATGATCATGCTCAATTTGCGCATTTTTGCGTTTTGCCGTATAATGCTGTCGAGGTGAGGCACATGTCAGTTGAAAAATCAGGCTTCGGAGAATACACGCTCTATACGATAAAAAACGCCGCCGGAGCGAGTGTCAGCGTAACGGATCTCGGTGCGGCGGTACAAAGCATCGTCGTTCCCGACAGAAACGGTGTCTTGGGAGATGTCGTCCTCGGCTACGATACGCCGCAGGAATATCTTGAAAACGATGGCTATTTCGGAGCCGCCGTCGGCAGATACGCAAACCGCATCGCCGGTGCGCAGTTCACGCTGAACGGCAATGTTTATAAGCTCACCGCAAACGAGGGTGCAAACACCCTGCACGGCGGTGTCGGATTTTCAAAGCGCCGCTTTGATGTTGCTGCCGTCACCGAAAATTCCGTGCGCTTTGAGCTAACTGACCCTGACGGGGGCGACGGTTTCCCGGGAAATATCACGGTGAGCGTGGAGTATGAGTTTGCAGAGGATAATAAGCTCATCATAAGCTACACCGCCCGCAGCGACAGGGACACAGTGCTCAATCTTACAAACCATAGCTATTTTAACCTCGCAGGCAGGGGAGATATCCTCTCGCACGAGCTTATGATAAATTCGGACAGCTACCTGCCCGTTGACGGTGAGCTCATCCCGACAGGCGAGGTGAGACCCATTGACGGCACGCCTTTTGATTTCCGCACCCGCCGAGAGATCAAAAACGGATATTACGACCACTGCTTTGTGCTGAACGGCGAAAAATGCGCTGAGCTGTACGAGCCCGAGTGCGGCAGAATTATGCGTTTCACGACCGACATGCCCGCCGTCCAGTTCTACGCAGGCGGCGCAACGGGCACACGAAACGGCAAAAACGGCGCAGTCTACGGCAAAAACTCCGCCCTGTGCTTAGAAACGCAGTTTTACCCCGATGCACCCAACCGCCCCAACTTCCCGACCACCGTCCTGAAAGCGAACGAGACCTACTCACACCGCACGGTGTACGAGTTTACGACCGAATAAAAGGAATAACCTCTGCGCTTTAGGCACAGAGGTTATTTTAATGCTTACTTCTTGACTATGGGGTAGCAGGCTTCGGTCACGAACTCGTCGGGGTTTTGCGTTTCGTGGGGGCTGACATGGTAGATGTTGAACATCGGGCCTGCGTAGTCATAGCCGTTTGCGTCTATCCATGCGGTCATGGCGGCGTAGACATCGGTTATCTGCTCGTAGCTGCCCTTGAAGGTGCAGCTTGCGACGGTGACCTCGGGCAGGGTGCGAAACTTCACATGCTCGGTGTCGGGGTAGCTTCCCTTGACGGTCTTCCATGCAAGCACCTCGACATTTTCCTCCCTGTACTCGCCGTCAAGGAAGGTCACTGCGCACAGGCAGGGGTCGGCGGGAACAAGCCCCATGCGGCAGGTCTCTCCGACCAAAACGCTCCACACCATGCCCTCGGCCTCATAGCGGGGAATGGTCATCTGAACGGTGGCGGCATAGCGCTCGGGTATAGTCTTTACGGTAACATCATAGCTCATAGTTTCTTCCTTTCTCAGCCGTTTTCGGGCTGCGTCCAGAAGCGTCAGCTTATACGCCGTATCATTGGACAGCTCCTCAAGCTCACGCTGCCGCTGCGAGAAAAAGCGCTCGAGCGCCTCGGGGTCATCGTACACCTCGAGTATCCTCACGATATCGGCAAGGGAAAAGCCCATATCCTTAAGGGCGGTTATTCTGCCGACGGTGGGGAGCTGATCTTCCCTGTAGTAGCGGTAATCGGTGAAGCGGTCGACTACGGCGGGTTTTAATAAACCGATCTCGTCATAATGGCGGAGCATTCTGACGCTGACTCTGGACAGCTTTGAAAATTCTCCGATCTTCAGCATGGCGGTACCTCCTGTGCTGTGTAATTTCTGAGCTCGGTCCTATGATATTGCCTACCACAGTGTGAGAGTCAATAGGGAATTTTAATCTAAAGCCAAATTCCAAACCGTGTCACGGGGGAGATCCTTGGCCTCGTAGGCGGCGATAAAGGGAGTGCCGTAGCGGTCGGGGCGGCGGACTAGCGCACTTTTTGCGCCGAGCTTACGGCACAGTGCCGGGATGAACTCCGGCGTGTCGTTCAGAACCTCTTTCACGAGCAGAACGCCGTTATCCACATAGCCGCAGGCGATACCGCCCTTGCAGCCGAACAGCCCACCGCCGTAGGTCTTGCACAACGCCTCCTGAAACAGCATGTAGCCGTAGTTTAGGTTTACATAATTATTATCGCGCAAAATATCCGCACGCTTGAAGGCGTACTCGTCGGCAAAGAGCAGGGTTATCTCGGCGGGGCTGTCCGAGGGGAACACCGTCTCGTACATGCATCTTGCTGCGGTCTGAAATCCGCCGACCCGCTCGTACCATGCGTACAGCGACTCCTCGGCGGGCAGCGTTGTGCAAATTTCAATGCCGTTTTCCCAGCAGTACCTCTCGCAGGCGGAAATGAGCTTTGCGCCGATGCCGCAATTGCGGGCAGAAGGCTCAACGGCGACGGCGTAGATATACCCGAGCTTCACCGGCGGCTTTTCGGGGCACCACAGCTCGGCATCCAAAAGGTACGCAGCGCCCAAAAGCTCACCGCCACTGTCTGCGACAAGCCCCGTGCCCATCGACGGCAGCAGCTCAAAAAAGCGGTCAACGAGCTCCGGTGCATCGCCGAAAGTCTCCGTCCACAGGCGCTTGAGCGAGGGGATGTCCTCCTGCCGGTATTCGTTTATATTGATTGCGTAGTACATATCATTTTGACCTTACGATGTATTTTATAAGTATCTCCTCGGGCTTGTACGACAGCTTCGAGGTGCGCAGAGCGGGGTTGCCCATGTCATCTTCTCGGTTTACATAACGCACATCCGGGTGCTTTGCCATGACCATGCGGGCCATCTCACGGCAGAGCATTGTGTATGCTCCGTCAATGTCGGTGTAGGCCTTTTCAAAGTGTGTGCAGAAGGTGTCGGAGTTTATGACCTCGCCGACGGTGAAGCCGACGAGCCTGCCGTCTGCGATGAGCATGCCGCCCTCAAGCCCGAGCTCGTCAAAGCTTTCAAAGCCACGGACTATTGCATCGTGCTCAAAGCCTATATCGGCGGTAAGCCTGTCTTGAGACTGCTGTGTCCACTTATCGAGCATATCGAGGCAATCGGGGAGACGCTCGGCCGTTATCGGCTCAAAGCTCCATTTGTGCTCTGCCTCAAAGCGGTTACAGTAGTTGCGCTTTGCGTGCAAATGTCTGCCCGGGTATTCGGCGAGCTTGTCTATCTCGTAGATGTAGTCTGAAAAATCCCTGTCCTCGGTGACTTCAAACTCATCGGGATAAGCTTCGTTTATGAGCGCAAGGTGTTCCTCGCAAATGCCGCAGATGCGCAAGGGGAGAGCGTTCCTGTCGCATATGCCCTGCATAAATTCAAAGCTCGGGCGGATATCTCCGCTGCCGACGGGGAAGGCGAAGAATAGATCACCCTTTCTGTGCAGCAAAGTGACGAGTCTGTCGCCGCAGAGGGTGACAGACTGCTTAAAGCGCTTGTCCCACATGTAAACATTGCCGAAGCAGAAGTCGGCACTGCGGGAGTTTTCAATTTCAAAAAGCCTGTCAACGGCAGGCTTTAGGTCAAGTGTGATTGGTTTAAGAGAGTGCATCGGTCAATAGGTTTCCTTACAAATTCTTTTTATCTCGCTTCTTATCGAGCGCAGGTCGGCAAAGGTCTCGGGGCGCTTTGAAATATCCCTGAGCAGCGCCGAGGGGTGGTATATCGCAGTCATGCGGCGGCCGTTAATGTCAAACCACAGTCCGTGCTCACGGGTGATGCGGAAATCATCCCGAATGAGCGCTGTGGCGGAAATGCGGCCGAGACATATAATTATTTTTGGGTCAATGAGCTCTATCTGCTCTGCGAGCCACGGGTAGCAGGCATCCTGCTCCTCGTCACGGGGGTCACGGTTTCTCGGCGGGCGGCACTTTACGATGTTTGCGATGTACACCTTGCTGCGGTCAAGGTCTATCATCCTGAGCATATCGTCAAGCAGCTGCCCCGCCGGCCCCACAAAGGGTATGCCCTGCAGATCCTCCTGCTCACCCGGGCCTTCGCCGATGAGCATGACCTCGGCACGGTCGTTGCCGACACCGAACACCAGATTCGTCCGTGTTTTGCCGAGCTCGCAGCGCATGCAGCCCAAACAATTGGCGTTCAGCTCTTCCATATTAGCACAGCGCATCAGCTTTCCTCCGAATACTTCGCAAGCTCCAGCAGGATCTCACGCTTGTTGTTGTCAGGGTATTCCATTACATAGTCGAGCAGGAACTTGAGCATCTCGCCAAGTTCGGGACCCTTGAGCCCGAGACTTAGCAGGTCATCGCCCGAGACGACAAGATGTTTGAGCGAAAAGCACTCGCCGCTTTTGAGCACGGCTTTGAACTCCTTTTCGCAGTTAAGTCCGTTTATGACATCATAGGCGGCGACGGCGCAGGCGACGGAGTCTACCCCGTAGCGGCTCAAAAGCCTTTTCCAGCCGAGCTTATCGGTGGGTGCTTCGCACTTTAGCATCTCCTCTGCATCGGCGCAGCAGCGCAGGGTGCGCCCATCGAGCCGCAGCTCCTCCAAAAATGCGTGCGCAGACGGGATATAGCCGTATTTTTGGAGCATTATACTTAATGTGACCCAGCGGGTCAGGGGCTTGCGGGACATGTTCGCAATGTCGGCATAATTGGGGCTTGCCCAGCCGTTTCCGGGTATGTAGCGCTTTAAAAGTCCGAACTTTATCGCAACGCCGAGTGTCTCGGGGCGGGTCGTGAGCAAAATCTTCTCAAGCTCATCACGCACACGCTCCGGCGCAAGCTCGGAAGCTAAGGGTGAGCATTCCGATATGGCGGCAACGGTCCCGTATTCTATTGTAAAGCCGAGACGGGCGGAAAAACGGAGCGCCCTGAACATTCGCAGTGCATCCTCATTAAAGCGCAGCATCGGGTCGCCGACACAGCGTATCGTACGCTCACGGATAGCCTGCACGCCGTCAAAGGGGTCTGAGAGCATGCCGTCTGCCGAAAGGGCGATGGCGTTCATCGTAAAATCACGGCGGCTGAGGTCGCTTATGAGGTCGGAAACGAAAGTTACCGACTCCGGCCTGCGGTGGTCACGGTAGCTGCCGTCGGTGCGGAAGGTGGTGACCTCGGCGGAGCGGTTGCCGACCTTGACGGTGACGGTGCCGTGCTTTATGCCGGTGGGCTCCGAGCCCGGGAAAATGCTCATGACCTCCTCGGGCAGAGCACTCGTGCATATATCCCAGTCCTGCGGGGTAATGTCCATGAGCATATCACGGACGCAGCCGCCGACAAGATACGCCTGATGCGATCTTGCCTGCAGACCGAACAGTATTTGCCTGACATATTTGGGCGGGTTTATTTGTGGCATGAATAACACCTATAACAGTATATGAATGTTAAACTACTTGTAAAGTCTCGATTACAGTATTATAATATCATTTGCCAAATGATACATCAATAAGAATTTGTAAATTAAAGATGCGGCAAAATCGCATTGATTGGAGATATTATGTCTGATTTTGATAAGTTTCTTAAAAAGGGCAGCAAGGGTCATCTTATAGGCATCGGCGGCGTTTCGATGTCTCCGCTTGCCGAGGTCCTGCATGATGCAGGACTTGAGATAACCGGCTCAGACATCGCAGAGAGCGAGCGCACCTCAAATCTCAGAGGCAAGGGCATTGAAATATTCATCGGCCACGATGCGGCGAATGTCACGCCCGATACACAGTTCGTCGTCAGGACCGCCGCTGCCCATGACGATAACCCCGAGGTCATAAGAGCACATGAGATGGGCATCCCCGTGTTCGAGCGCACGCAGGCTTGGGGCGCCATCATGAAGGGATATAAAAATGCCCTGTGCATTTCCGGCACTCACGGCAAGACCACGACCACTTCCATGTGTACGCACATTCTCATGGCGGCCGAGAAAGATCCCACCGTCATGATAGGCGGCACCCTGCCGCTTTTGCAGGCCGGCCACCGCGTCGGCAACGGCGACACCATAGTCATGGAGTCGTGCGAGTATTATAATTCGTTTTTGCAGTTTTACCCCACGGTCGCCGTGATACTCAACATCGAGTCAGATCACCTCGACTTTTTCTCCGGCATCGAGGATATCAAGAAGAGCTTCCGTGCCTTTGCCGAGAATGTGCCGCATGACGGCTATGTCGTTGCAAACTACGACGATGAGAACACCATGGACGCTCTCAAGGGCATTGACCGCAATGTCGTGACCTTCGGTCTTACCTCCAAGGCGGATGTGTACGCAAAAAATGTCGTGCGCATAGGCTCGCTCACGAAGTTTGATATCATGCACAAGGGCAAGTACCTTGAGACGGTGAACATCCATGTCCCCGGCGAGCATAATCTCAAAAACGCCCTTGCCGCAGCGGCGGCGAGCATTTGCCTCGGCATAAAGCCGACGGCGATAAAGTACGGCCTTGCGGGATTTTCCGGCGCCGGACGGCGCTTTGAGTTCAAGGGAAAGTTTAACGGTGCCGATGTCTTTGACGACTATGCCCACCACCCGGGTGAGGTCAAGGCACTGCTTGATGCTGTTGAGCTTTTAGGCTACAAGCGCACCATCGTTATATTCCAGCCGCACACCTACAGCCGCACAAAGGCGCTGTTTAACGACTTTGTCCGTCAGCTCAAGCGGCCGGATATCGTCTACCTTGCCGAGATATTTGCCGCCCGTGAGAAAAACACTCTCGGCATCAGCTCCAAGGACTTGGCGGATAACATAGACGGTGCAAGGTTTTACAAAACCTTCGGCGAGATAGTTCAGAGTCTGCGTGAGACGGCTCAGCCCGGTGATATTATACTCACCGTCGGAGCGGGCAATGTCTATAAGATAGGCGAGCAGCTCCTTGAGGACGACTACGAATAAGAAAACAACAATGCATGCACAGATCTCGGCATTATTATGCCGAGATTTTGCTGCTGAATAAAGACATACATATGAGAAACGGAGAATATCATGGAAATACAATGGCTTGGACATTCATGCTTTAAGATAAGCCATGACGGCTACAGCATCGTCATTGACCCTTATGACCTCACGAATGCGCACTACCCGCCGCTTAGCGTCGATGCCGATGCGGTGCTCGTGAGCCATGAGCACAGGGGACATAACTACCGTGAAGGCGTGCACCTTTCCGGCACGACAAAGCCCTGCCCGTACGAGGTGGAGGTCATCGACTGCTTCCACGACACGAGTTGGGGCTCATTAAGAGGTAAAAATAAGATACACATTATAAACTGGGACGGGTACAAGCTCGTACACATGGGCGACCTTGGCAGCATGCTCACCGACAACGAGAAGGCCGAGCTTTTCGGCGCTGATGTCCTGATGATAGCCGCAGGCGGCTTTAGAGCTTTGCCCAGCGACAGGACAAAGCCCCTTGCCGATGAAATTTTTGCAAATGTCGTCATTCCCATGCACTATGCGCATGACGGCTGCGGCAGCCGCAGGATGGAAAGGGTGGAAGCATTCACCGATCAGTACATGCCGCTTGACCTTGTGCATTTTTACGACACGGACACCATAACCGTCGATCACAGCACGCCCCAGCAGGTGGCGGTGCTCAAGTATATGAGGTGATTGTTTACACAAATCCCTTGATTTATCGCTATCGGCGGTATATATTACACTAAGTTTTAAAATGATAAGCGTAGGGGGAAAGCCCGTGGCTAAAGCAAAGGAACAAAACTATCTGCACGGTGCGGCGATACTCGCCGCCGGTGTTGTTATAATGAAGATCCTCGGTGCGATCTACAAGATACCCATCGGAAACCTGCTCGGTGACGACGGGTACGGCCTGTTTATCTCGGCGTACAATGTCTACAGCGTGTTTCTGATGCTGGCGACTGCCGGCCTGCCGGTGGCACTGTCGAGAATGGTGAGCGAGGCTCACACGCAGGGCAGGCAGATGCAGGTGCGCCGCACCTTCTCGGTCGCATTGTGGACATTCTTTGCCCTCGGCGCCGTGAGCACGGCGATAATGTTCCTGTTTCCCGACTGGCTCGCCGGTATCCTGCATAATCCCGACACCGCACTGAGCATACGCATGCTCGCTCCGGCGGTGCTGCTTGTCTGCCTCACCTCGGCGTTCAGAGGCTATGCTCAGGGACACGAGAATATGATACCCACGACCGTCGGTCAGGTGCTCGAGGTTCTCGTCAAGGTCGTTGTCGGGCTTGCGCTGGCGTGGTACTTTGTCGCTAACGGCTACGATAAGCCCGTCGCCTCGGCAGGTGCTATCTTCGGCGTGACGGTCGGCTCGCTGGCGGTACTCATATACATGTATGTGTATAAGGTTCGCAACTATAAGATAATCCCCGTTGCCGAGCCCGATATCCCCGAGCCCCGCAGCGTTATATTCAAAAACCTTGTTCGCATCGGCATACCCATCGCCCTCGGCTCCATCGTTTTGTCGTTTATAAATCTTCTCGACTCCGGCCTTTGCATGGCAAGGCTTCAGGACGCAGCGGGCTTTACCTACAACGAGGCAAAGGTGCTCTACGGTGTTTACGGCAAGGCGCAGACACTGTTTAATGTCCCGGCGGCATTCATTACGCCCCTGACCATCTCCGTTGTCCCCGCTATCGCCGCAAAGATAGTCCTCGGCGATAAAAAGCAGGCAGCGAAGATATCCGAGGACTCGCTGAGAATTTCCATGGCGCTGTGCCTTCCCATGGGCGTCGGACTTGCGGTGCTTGCAGACCCCATCATGAAGATCATTTACCCCGGCGCTCACGAAGCCGGTACGCTGCTTTTGTGCCTTTTGGGTATCGCATCGATATTCGTGTGCTTTTCGCTCATGACTACCGCCGTTTTGCAGGCAACGGGCAAGGAAAAGCTCACGGCGTACTCCATCATCGCCGGCGGCATTGTGAAGATAACCGTCAACTGGTTTCTCGTCGGCATCCCGGAGCTCAACATCTACGGCGCCCCCATTGGTACGCTGTGCTGCTATGTGACGATGTGTGTCTTGAACCTCATTTTCATTGCCCGCAGCTTCGAAAAGTCGCCGTCGGCAAAGGAAGTGTTCGTAAGACCCGGTGCTGCATGCCTCATTATGGGTGCTGCGACCTACGCCGTGTACTACGCAGGCTCGCTGGTCTTAGACTACAACAGTAAGCTTTACATGGCCGCTGCAATGTGCGTTGCAATGCTCGCTGCCGTCATCGTTTACACCGTTGCCGCCATCAAGCTGCGTGCCATAACTGCCGAGGATATGAAGCTCATACCCAAGGGCGAAAAGATAGCAAAACTGCTCCATATGCGCTGAAATTTGAAAAAAGTATTAAAAAAACGCGGTTTTAAGAAAAAAAGACTTGATTAAAAGGGCAGATTGTGGTAGATTTTCAATGCGCTTTCGCAAGGGGGCGCAATTTCCCTGTGAATAACCCGAGGCTCATTTGCTGATACGGGCTATATATACAATTACGCACGAAATTTTTAGGAGGATTACACATGAATAAGGCAGAACTTATCACAGCCGTTGCAGAAAAGACCGGTCTTTCCAAGAAGGACTCCGAGAAGGCTGTCAACGCCGCATTTGATACCATTGTTGATACTCTGGTTTCCGGCGAAAAGGTTCAGATGGTCGGCTTCGGCGTTTTCGACATCAAGGAGCGCGGCGTCCGTGTCGGCCGTAACCCCAAGACCCGTGAAGAGATCGAGATTCCCGCAACCAAGGTCCCCTTCTTCAAGGCAGGCAAGGCTCTCAAGGACGCAGTTGCAAAGTAATTGATATGAAAAGGCCGCCGTTTGGCGGCTTTTTTCAATAGGAGACTGTATGAGACTTGATAAGTACCTAAAGGTGTCCCGGCTAATAAAGCGCAGAACGGTGGCGAACGAGGCCTGTGACGGTGAGCGTGTTTCGGTAAACGGCCGTCAGGTCAAGGCCAGCTATCAGGTCAAGGTCGGCGATATCATCGAGATCGCCTTCGGCCAGCGCAACTTAAAGGTCGAGGTGCTCGCCGTGAACGAAACGGCAAAAAAGGACGAAGCTCCGGCAATGTACCGTGAGCTTGAGTGAAAATTGAACGGCATAGCTTACGAATGTGTAGGCTGTGCCGTTTTTGCATTTATTTTCAGTAATGTTATTTATGCAAAGTGCATATTATTGTCATGCTATTTTCGGCAAAATGTAGAATTGACCTTTTTTATTTGACTTTTGACACTGTTAATTATTTAATAATGTATACAGGGGATATAAAAACTTATTGCAAGGAGGAGTAACATGTTCACAAAGCACACCGACCCGATGTGGCAGCAGGAGTATGAAACTTGGGTCAACGGAATTCGTCCCGACACAAAGTTCGGCACGAAATTCGACGAGCAGCCCAGAGAGCTCATACAGAAGCTGGCGCTTCACATCACCGACCGCAAATTCGTCAAGGAGATCAAGACCTCCGATGCCGAGTACTACGGCATGGCGCCTTGGGTGACCGACGAAATGGCAGAGGTAGCGCTCACCATGAAGGTACACAAGGTCTACAAGGTCGACGAGATCCTGAAGATGAACAAAAAGCACACGAGAGAGCACCTGGTGGAGATCCTTGAGGAGCTTTGTCAGGTCGGCATCGTAGAGTACAAGTTTGAAAACGACATTAATGCCACAGGCGAAAAAATGTATGCTCTGCCGCCGTATATCGTCGGCAGCGGCGAGTACATGGGTATGAAAAAGTCGATGGTCGAAAAGGAGCCGACTGCGGCGATGCTGTTTGACCGCATGGCCTTTGAGCCACTCAAGGGCTTTACCCAGTTCGTCCCGCCCGGCGGGTCGGGCATGGCAATGCATGTAGTGCCCGTCGAGAAGGCGATACCCGCACAAAGCAACTCCGTTTCCCACGAGCATCTTTCATACTGGCTAAATAAGTACGAGATCTATGCCACCGTACCCTGCGTTTGCAGAATGTCCAAGGAGATAATCGACGAGGGCGCAGGCGAGGATTACGAGGATATGTGTATCGCTGTCGGCTCGATGGCAAGATACGCCGTTGAGACGCACCGCGGCCACTACATCACTTACGATGAGGTCATGGAGATCTTGCAGCGTGCCGAGGATCAGGGCTGCGTGCACCAGATAACCAACCTTGACGGCGATCAGCGCATTCTCGGCATCTGCAATTGCAGCCCTGCGACCTGCTGTGCGATAAGAGCCAGCCAGTTCTTTAACTGCCGCAACCTCTCCCGCTCGGCATATGTCGCCCATGTCGACACCGAAAACTGCGTTGCCTGCGGCAAGTGCGTCGAGGTCTGCCCCGTCGGTGCGGTGAAGCTCGGTCAGAAGCTGTGCACCAAAGACGGACCGATCCAGTACCCCAAGGCCGAAGTTCCCGACGAGACCCGCTGGCCGGAGGAGAAGTGGAATCCCAACTATCGCTACGATGCCCGCACCAACTGCCACGACACCGGCACAGCCCCCTGCAAGACCGCCTGCCCGGCTCACATTGCGATACAGGGCTATCTCAAGATGGCAAACGAGGGGCGCTACAGCGAGGCTCTTGCGCTTATTAAGCAGGATAACCCGTTCCCTGCAATCTGCGGCAGAGTGTGCAACCGCCGCTGCGAGGATGCGTGCATGCGAGGCAATATCGACGCTCCCGTCGCCATCGATGCGGTCAAGAAATACATAGCAGAGCTCGACCTCAAGGCCGAGACGAGATACATTCCCGAGATAAAGTCGGAAAAGCGCTACGGCCGCTTTGACGATGTCAAGGTCGCCGTCATCGGCGCAGGCCCTGCGGGTCTGAGCTGCGCATACTATCTGGCGCTCATGGGCTACTATCCCACCGTGTTTGAAAAGAATAAGCACCCCGGCGGCATGATGCGCTACGGCATCCCCGAGTATAAGCTCGGCAAGAAGGTCATCAATGCCGAGATAGAGGTTCTCAAGGAGCTCGGCGTTGAGATACGCTGCGGCGTTGAGATCGGCAAGGATATAACCGTCGAGCAGCTGCGCAAAGAGGGCTACAAGAGCTTCTATGTCGCAATCGGCGCTCAGAAGGCTGCCGCTCTCGGGATCCCCGGCGAGGAGCTGGCGCTCGGCGGCGTTGACTTCCTGCACGAGGTCGCAGAAGGCAAGAAGCCGGCGCTCGGCAAGAAGGTCGTTGTTGTCGGCGGCGGCAATGTCGCCATCGATGTTGCACGCACGGCGATAAAGCTCGGCGTTAAGGATGTCACCGTTGTCTACCGCAGAACGGAAAAGGACATGAAGGCGGACGCTCTTGAGGTCAAGGAAGCCCGTGAGGACGGCGTGAAGTTCCTGTTCGAGCATAAGCCTGTCGAAATAGTCTCCAAGGACGGCAAGATAACTGCGTTCAGGTGCGAGTGCGGCGATATAGGGTGCGACACCGTTATTGCGGCGATAGGTCAGAAGATAGATCTCGGCGGCATTGCAGCCGAGGGTCTTGCGCTCACCGAAAAGGGTACGGTCATCGCCAAGGAGCTTACATATCAGACAAATGTTCCCGATATCTTCGCAGGCGGCGATGTTCAGACCGGACCTAAGTTCGTCATCGATGCCATCGCAGCAGGCCGTGAGGCGGCGATATCCATGCACCGCTACATGCGCCCGCACAGCTCGCTCACGCTCAACAGAAACCGCCGTGACTACATCGAGCTTGACAAGAGCAAGGTCGTCCTCCCGCTGGATAAGATCAAAGCTCCCGAGCGTCAGTGCGAAGCCTACGAGACGCTCACCGAGGAGCAGGTCAGGTTTGAGACCTCCCGCTGCCTCGGCTGCGGCGCAAGCATCGTCGATGAGAACAGGTGCATCGGCTGCGGCCTGTGCACAACGAGGTGCCACTTTGACGCTATCCACCTGAGCCGTGATGTACCCGAGTGCTCCAACCTCGTTCCGAGAGAGGACAGCATGAAGGTCATGCTCCCGTACATGGCAAAGCGTGCGGCAAAGATAGCGATAAAGGATCTAAAGGCAAAGCTCGGCAAGTAATAAGTTGACGGGAGTCGAATCCTATCGTCTGTCAGTGTGCCCTTTCGGCGCTTTTCGCCTTTTTTGCCTTGACGGGTTACGACACGCCTTCACCAA
>DQDL01000069.1:14652-16287 GCA_003533405.1 Clostridiales bacterium
GGAGCAGATTTTCGTTCAGGCAAAGATAAATCCCGACGGGCATAATGGATATATGGGCTAGGGGTTTAGCGAAGCATGGGCGGAAAGCTGCCCGTCAAAACCGATAGTGTTCGGCTTCCGTCAACTTAAGCAATAAAAAATTACCTCACCGCAGGCGAACCTGTGGTGAGGTGAATTTTTTATAATTTTTTTATAATTAATATATCAAATCATGTACTTCTTGACATCCTCGCCGACTGTCTCGGGATCGAGGGTAGCACTGATAACAAACTCGATGTTTTCCTTTGCGGAAAAAGCGTCCAACCAGCCGAGGAACTCCGTGAACTTCTGTGGGTCCTTGTCGCTGACGATCTTGTAGAAATTATCGACAAAAACATGGGTGATATCATAGTTGCCGGAGTGCAGACCGCAGATGAAGCCTCTTATAAACTCATAAGAGCCGACGCTGTAAGAGCCTGCCTCGATAAGGCGAGCCTGATAGGGAATATCGAAGGTGAGCTTCTTCTCCTTTTCGATGCAAACGACATCGCCGTTCTCACTGGCGACTGCCTCCCGAACCAGCTCAACAAGGCGCTTGGTCTTTCCGGAACCCTTGAGACCCAAAATCAACTTAACCATTGTGACCATCTCCTTACTAAAAATATGGCTTTATTGTTGAGTTTAGATTAACATTTTTCGCTCAACAAAGCAAGAAGAAAAGTGTAAATATTTTAATAACCGCTCAATTGAATTGAGCGGTTATGTTTTAACTATGATTTAGTTGGGCTTGCCGAGCATTTTGAACATATTCCTTTTGTACGCCTCGACGCCGGGCTGGTCAAAGGGGTTTACACCCGACATGTAGCCGGAAATCGCACAGGCAAGCTCAAAAAAGCACACAAGGGACGCAAAACCCGCCTCGTCCCTTGCGGGGACGGAAATGCCTATATTGGGAACACCGCCGGAAATGTGAGCTGCCTTAACGGCCTCGGCTGCGGTCTTGCACACGGCCGCAAGCTCCTTGCCTGCAAGGTAGTTGAGCCCGTCAGGGTCGCCCATTTCAAACGGGATCGTAAAGCCTCTGCACGGTTCGTCAAAGCTTACGATCGTCTCCATAAGCGTGCGGGGGCCGTCCTGAATGTACTGACCCATCGAGTGCAGGTCGGCTGTCAGCTCAACGGAAGCGGGGAAGATGCCGATACCGTTTTTGCCCTCGCTCTCGCCGTAAAGCTGTTTCCACCACTCGGCCATGAAGCGGAAGCTCGGCTCATAGCAGCCGAGAATTTCAATGCTCCTGCCGTTGCGGTAAAGATGCTGCCTTGCTGCGGCGTACTGCCACGCAGGATTCTCCGGCGAGCGCAGGTCAAGCGACTTGAACTCCTCGATGGCGGTGTTGACGACCGTTTTTATATCGATACCCGCAACTGCCATGGGAAGCAGACCCACCGCCGAGAGCACGCTGTATCTGCCGCCGACATCGTCGGGTACGACAAAGCACTCCCAGCCCTCGCTGTCGGCAAGCGACTTCAGAACGCCCTTGTGAGCGTCGGTGGTCGCAAAAATATGCTTTTTTGCGGCCGTACCGTACTTTTCTTTAAGCAGCTTGCGGAAAATGCGGAACGCTACGGCGGGCTCAAGCGTCGTGCCGGACTTGGA
>DQDL01000069.1:16484-17345 GCA_003533405.1 Clostridiales bacterium
TGCCGGACTTGGAGATGACATTGACATCAAAGTCGCAGTCTCCGAGCTGCTGCAGCATATCGTTGAGTGCATCCGGTGAAAGACCGTTGCCGATGAAAAATATCTTGGGGTCATCCTCACCTCTGACGGGGCGCAGAAGCTCAATAGCGCCTCTTGCACCGAGATAAGAGCCGCCGATGCCTATAACGACGAGCGCCTTTGAGCGGGAGCGAATACGCTGCGCCGCACTTAAAATGCTCTTAAGCTCCGTGTCCTTTATCCGCTGGGGAAGCTCCAGCCAGCCGGTAAAATCACTGCCTGCGCCGGTTTTGTCAACAAGCTCTCTGTGAGCCATCGATGCCGCCGCAAAATCAAGCTCCGCCGGGTCAAAAAAGGCGGAAACACCCGATAGATCGACCTTAACCATAATTACCTCCGTATCTGAAGTAATAGTATCAGTATATTATACACCGGATGCGCAGAAAATCAAGCGATTTGTGTCTAAGTGGGGATTGTGGTATAAAAAATATTAAAATCTTAACGCAAAGTGGGGCGAATTACCCTATTCCCAGATAAGAAAGCGCAATATCGGTGAATATCCCGAGCAGTCCCGCCCGATCAACATCGCTTCCGGCAACCAGCGGCACCTCACGGAACACCTCTCCGCCGAGGCCAACGGTTAGCGTGCCGAGCTTCTGCCCCTTCTTGACGGGCGCAGCCACGCTCTCGGGCAGGTCGACATCATATGTAATGTCCGCCGTGCCTGATTTTTTGATAAGCGCCGTCTCCTCACCGGTGTACACCGGCTGCACGCTGTCACACTTGCCGAGCCTTACCTTCACCGGCGGCAGCACCTCGTCAGAGCGCAGGGAGCAAAGCTTG
>DQDL01000069.1:17586-22015 GCA_003533405.1 Clostridiales bacterium
GACGGCGATGTACTCCACGCCGTCACGCTCGGCCGTCGCCGACAGACAGTACATGGCCTTTTCGGTGTAGCCGGTCTTGAGCCCCGTGCAGCCGTCGTAGTAATATACGAGCTTGTTGGTGTTTGAAAGCCCAAACTCGCCGTTTCTGATGCTGTCCATCCAAATGGTCGAGTATTTTTTTATAAGGTCGTGCTTAATGAGCGCACGGCTCATGACGGCAAGGTCGTATGCGCTGGTGTAGTGCTCGGGATCTTCAAAAAGTCCCGTACAGTTGCAAAAATGCGTGTCCTTGAGTCCGAGCTCGGCCGCTCTTTCGTTCATGCGCTGCACGAATGCCTGCTCCGAGCCGCACAGAAACTCGCTCATCGCAACGGCACAGTCGTTAGCGGAAACCACGGTTATGCACTTTAACATCTCGTCAACGCTCATTTTTTCGCCCTCTTCGAGGTAAACGCAGCTGCCGCCGAAGGAGGCAGCTCTCTCGGAGGCTATGACCGTGTCGTCAAGGCTGATGTCGCTCCGCTCTATCGCTTCGACTATGAGCAGCAGTGTCATGACCTTCGTGACGCTTGCCGGAGGCCGCTTTTCGTGGGCATTTTTTTCGTAGATGACCTCGCCGCTGGTCTTTTCCATCAAGATCGCAGACGGAGCCTTTATCTCTATCGCATCATCGGTTATGGTCTCGACCGCATAAGCCGGTGTCGAAAGTATGAGTGCCGCAAGAAATGCGCAGATCAGTTTCTTCATTGCTTATCCCTCCGTGAAAAGCTTATGCTCACGCCGGGGGACAAAATGATAAGTTGCGCAATTATGCTTTATTCGACAAAGTTCGATTTTATGTAAGATGAGCGCACAAATAAAAAGCACTTGATATTTAAAGGGTTTTGAACATTTTCAACACAGTTTTCAACACCAAATTTTCGTAAAATATTCAGAATCAGTTAACATAACACGAAAAATTCACAATTAACATAATATTTATTGACGGACAGTTAAAGTAATAGTAAAATCAAACCAAAGCACGGAGGTGGACAGCTTGCGAAGAATGAATCATAATTACAAGAGCTATCTTGCATGGGGCATTACCGGCTTTGCCGTGGCCGCATGTGCGATAGTGTTTTATTTCGGCCTTGACTATATAAGCGCCCTCATAAAGGCCATCGGCTCGTTTTTGGGCATACTCAGTCCCTTTATCTGGGGTCTTGTCATATCGTATCTTCTCATGCCGTCGATGGTGATGTATGAGAATAAGCTGTTTACGCCGCTGCTTATAAAGGCTCGCAATAAGTACCCTAAGCTGAAGCTCAGCGATAAGCTGCCGAGGGTGCTCGCGGTCATTTTGGCGGAGATAGTGCTGGTGCTCATAATAACGGCGCTTATATATCTCATCGTCCCGCAGGTGTACGACTCCATTGCGACCATCGTCGCAAACAGCGGCGAATATTTTGACTCTGCAAGCAAGACCATCGACAGGCTCTTGCGTGAAAATCCCGTTGTTGAGCAGTATGCCACCAAGATATTCGGGAACCTCACCGATGCACTGACTAATTGGGCACAGAACACGCTGCTTCCCAGCATGGACGGCGTTATCGTGAATATAACCACCGGCGTTTACGGCGTTTTGAAGGTCGTTTATAACATCGTCATCGGCATCATTGTCTCGGTGTACATCCTTTATAACCGTGAGGCATTCCGTGCCCATGCAATGAAACTTCTGTACTGCATTTGCAGCACCAAGACCGCAAAGAGCATCAGCGGAGCTTTAAAGTTCACCGATAAAACCTTCATGGGCTTTATCACCGGCAAGCTGCTCGACTCTGCGATAATCGGCGTTATCTGCTATATAGGCTGCCTTATCATGAACATGCCGTATGCGCTTTTGGTGTCGGTCATCGTCGGTGTTACGAATGTCATCCCGTTCTTCGGCCCGTTTATCGGCGCTATCCCGTCTGCACTGCTCATTTTGCTCGTTGATCCGTGGAAGTGCCTCATATTCGTAATCTTCATTATTATCCTCCAGCAGGTCGACGGCAATATCATCGGCCCGAAGATCCTCGGCGGCTCGATCGGCATAAACGGCTTTTGGGTCATGTTCTCGATCATTATGTTCGGCGGCCTGTTCGGCTTCTGGGGAATGCTTCTGGGCGTGCCCGTGTTCGTCGTTATCTACACCGGCATTACGAGGCTTGTCAACAAGCACTTGAGGAAAAAGGACTTGCCCGACGACCCGGAAATGTATTCGGACTTAGACCACATAGACCCCGAATCGGGGGCCATGATAATGCGCAGGCAGGCGCAGGAAGATAATTAAAATAAAAACCTCCGGCTAAGCCGGAGGTTTTGCATGTTTATCTGTGAGCTAAATTGTCGTGTGCACATTTGAGCGCAGAGCAAAGCTCGTCGAGCTCGTCCTTGGTCGTGTAGCGGGAAAGGCTGATGCGCACGGCACCGTCGATGACCTCGGCGGGCAGCCCCATCGCCTCAAGCACATGGCTCCTTCCACCCTTTTTGCAGGCCGAGCTTCGTGAGACAAAAACGCCTTTGGCTTCGAGGTAGTTCATCAAGACCTCGCTTCGCCAGCCCGGGAGCGATACGCTCAAAATATGCGGTGCGCCGCCGCCTATGATGACCGCTTCCGGCATCTCGGCGACTATGCGCTCGGCTGCATACTGCCGAAGCCGTGCCATGCGCTCGGTTGCGTCCGCCATGCTCGCCTTAGCAAGCTCGCAGGCTTTGCCGAAGGCGGCTATCTGCGGCATGGCCTCGGTTCCGGCTCTTAAGCCCGATTCCTGAGCGCCGCCGATGATATAGGGCTTGATTTTGACCCCTGTTTTGATATACAATGCGCCTATGCCCTTTGGAGCGTGGATCTTGTGGCCGCTGACGGTTATCATGTCTGCGCCGAGCCGCTTTGCCGAAAACGGCACCTTCATGAAGCCCTGCACGGCATCGGTGTGCAATAGGGCAATTGACTTTGCCTTTTTGAGCACCTTTGCAACGGCGGCAATGTCGGTGACAGCGCCCGTTTCGTTGTTGACCATCATGAGACTCACCAAGACCGTGTCCGGCCGCAGAGCGGCGATGACTGCCTCAGGGGATATAGAGCCGTCAGACTCGGGCTTCAGCATCGTGACCTCGAAGCCACGGCGCTTGAGCTCGTCCATGGACTTTCTCACCGCATCATGCTCCACCTCGGAGCTTATGATGTGCAGCCCCTTGCGGCGCATACTCTCGGCACCGTTTATTATCGCCCAGTTGTCGCCCTCCGAGCCGCATGAGGTAAAATACACCTCGCTCGGTGCGCAGTCTAAAGCGGCTGCCAGCTGCTTGCGGGCGTTATCCAAAACGGCCTTTGCCTCACGACCCTTTGCGTGGGTCGAACTTGGGTTGCCGTAGGTTTCCAGCATCGTCTTATAAGCAATGTCCGCAGCCTCGGGGCAGACCCTCGTTGTTGCGGCGTTATCAAGATAGACTTCCATAGACTACTCCTTGTATATAGAAATGGAGAAAAGCATGAAATATATTATATACACTCTTGGCTGCAAGGTCAACCAGTATGAGACGCAGGCGATGGAAACGCTGCTAAATGAGCACGGCCACACGGCGGCGTCAGAGGGCGAGAGCGTCGATGCCGTCATCGTCAACACCTGCGCCGTCACCGCCGAGGCAGGGCGCAAGTCCCGTCAGGCGATAAACCGTCTGCGTGAGGAAAACCCCGGTGCGGTCGTTGCCGTGTCCGGCTGCTATTCGCAGCTTAGCCCCGACACCGCCGAAAAGCTCGGCGCCGATGTCGTGTTCGGCAGCGGCGACAGGGTAAAACTCGTCGAAGCAATCGAAAATGCGGCGCTTACCGGTACGCATGAAAAAATGCTCGATAAGCCCTTTGAGCGCAGAATGTTTGAGGAGCTGCCCGCCGGCGCCGTTGCGGGCCACACCCGTGCGCTTTTGAAAATTCAGGACGGATGCGTCAATTTCTGCACCTACTGCATCATCCCCTACACCCGTGGCAGGGTGCGCAGCCTGCCGGTAGAGCAGGCGGCAAAGCAGGCACGGGAGCTTGACGAAAAAGGCTACCGTGAGCTTGTCGTGACAGGCATCGAGGTCGCCTCCTACGGCGTTGACCTCAAGGGAAAGCCCGATCTTGCCGATGTCATCGTTGCAATTGCCGAGGCAGCGCCCCATATGCGTCTGCGCATGGGGTCAATCGAGCCGAGCATCATTACCGAGGATTTCTGCCGCCGCATCGCCGATGCCGGCAGCGTGTGCAGGCATTTCCACCTGTCGCTGCAATCCGGCTGCGATGCGACCTTGAAGGCTATGAACCGCAAGTACGACACCGCAAGGTTTTATGAGGCCGCCGAGCTTCTGCGCAAATATTTCCCCGGCTGCGGCCTTACCGCCGACCTCATCGTGGGCTTCCCCGGCGAGA
>DQDL01000069.1:22277-22610 GCA_003533405.1 Clostridiales bacterium
CTTCCCCGGCGAGACCGAGGAGCACCAGCGTGAGACACTGGAGTTTCTCGAAAAGGTCGCATTCTCCGATGTCCATGTGTTCCCGTACTCCCGCCGCCCGGGTACACCGGCGGACAAAATGCCCGATCAGATAGACCGAGCCGAAAAGGCAAGGCGCTCAAAGCAGGCGAGGGCAGTGGCCGAAAAGACACGCAAAGCGTATCTTGAAAGTGCCGTCGGTACGGTGCTCCCTGTTCTGTTCGAGACAAAGGAGGACGGCCTGTGGCAGGGTCACAGCGATACATACCTTCTCGTGCGTGCCGAGGGTGATGACCTGCGTGGCCAGCTTAGAAA
>DQDL01000013.1 GCA_003533405.1 Clostridiales bacterium
GCAGCGGATTAACGACAATATGCAACTATGCGTTTAGCAGCTGCAAGAGTTTAAATGAAATAAATCTGCCCGAAGCTTTGACTGTTATAGGGTATCAAGCATTCCGAGACTGCATCAATTTAGGGACGATAGACCTCCCTGAAAGCTTAATAACGATAAACGGATATGCATTCTATGGCTGCAACGGCCTGACGAGCATAAAGCTGCCGTCAAATTTACAGACACTGAGCTATGAAGCCTTTGGATATTGTGCAAATCTGCAAAGTGTATGGATACCGAAGACGATAACAAATGAAACATCTTATTACGGTTCATCTTCTAATTACGGCCCATTTGACAGCTGCGCAAAGCTGAAGAGCGTAACATTTGCTGACGGGATAACAAATATACCGAGCGGATTGTTTGAGAGCTGCACGGGAATAGAAAGTATAGAGATACCTGACACGGTAACATCAATAAATACATATGCATTCCAGAACAGCAGCATAAGAAGCGTTAAGGTAGGTAGCGGATTAACGACAATATGCAGCAATGCATTCTATGGATGTAAGAGCCTTACAGAAATAAACCTGCCGGAGACGCTGACAAGCATAGGTTACGAAGCGTTCCGAGACTGCATCAATTTAGGGACGATAGATTTCCCTGAGAGCCTAATAGAGATAGGCAGATATGCATTCTATGGCTGCAGCAGCCTGACCGGCATAAAGCTGCCGTCGAAGATCACGAGAATAGAAAATAACACATTCTACGGCTGCAGTTCGATGACAACGGCGGAGCTTCCCGAAGCACTCAAGTCCATAGGCGAGTACGCATTTTATGGCTGCGAGGCGCTTGAAGGTATCGTAATTCCCGACAAGACTTACCTCATCGAAAATGACGCATTTGAAAATTGCAGTGCACTCAAATCGCTCAAGTGCGGTACGGGTCTGCGCACGGTAGAGTATAATGCCTTCCGCAACTGCGACGCACTAACGGAAGTTACCCTTCAAGAGGGCGTGACGACCATAGGCAATAATGCTTTCTATGATTGCGACGGACTTGAGACTATCGCACTCCCCAACAGTGTTACAAGCATCGGTACCTCGCTGTTCAGCGGCTGCGAAAAGCTTAAGAATGTGACCCTCGGCATTGGCATAACCCAAATTCCGGCGTCCATGTTCTATCAGTGCCCCAAGCTTGAGAGCATTGCGCTTCCCTACAGGGTAACATCGATAGGGGATAGCGCTTTCGCAAACAGCACTTCCTTTACATCCATAACCATCCCCAGAAGCGTTACCACTTTCGGCAGCAATATCTTCAGCTACCCCGCAAAGCTCACGATTTACGGTGTGAGCGGAACTAAGGCAGAGACCTATGCGGGCGAAATCGGTGCCACATTCGTTCCGATAGACAAGCCAGCCACCTCGGCAACGCTCGACAAGACTACGCTCAACATCAACAAGGGCAGCAGCGCTAAGCTGAATCTGAGCGTGCAGCCGATTGACTTTACCGATGAAGTCAACTGGAAGTCTGCGAACACCTCCGTAGTCACGGTCGCAGCAGACGGCACTGTCAAGGCCGTCGGTGTCGGCACGACGACCATCAAGGTCACGGTCGGCAATGCAAGTGCAAGCTGCAAGGTCACCGTTGTCCAGCCCGTTACCTCGATATCGCTGAACAAGACCTCGCTATCGATGGAGGCACTCAGCACATATCAGCTCACCGCAACAGCCTACCCCAACGATGCATACGACAAGTCGGTTAAGTGGGAAAGCTCCGACACCTCCGTTGCCACCGTCAGCGAGGACGGCTTGGTCACGGCGGTCGGTAAGGGCACCGCTACCATTAAGGCGACCTCAACTGCCGTGAGCAGCGTTTCGAGAAGCTGCACCGTGACCGTTACCAACAACGGCATAGTAGCCAAAGATGTTGCACAGCTCGAAAGCCCCCACAATTACAGCAATAATTGCTCGGATATCTGGCTGTACACCCTCCCGGACGCTTCCAAAATTACGGTGACATTCGATGAGCGCACCAACATTGAGGACGGCTTCGATTACCTCTATATCTACAACGCAAGCGGCGAACAGGTCGGCAAATACACCGGCACCGAGCTTGCCGGAAAGTCGATCGACATCGACGGCGATACGGTCAAGATAAAGCTCGTCAGCGATGGCGGCGGCAACGAATGGGGCTTCAAGGTCACCGATGTCAAAGTGGCCTCCGGCGCACATGTCCACAGCTACACCTCCGTCGTGACCGCACCTACCTGTACCGAAAAAGGTTACACCACCCACACCTGCGTATGCGGCGATAGCTATGTTGACAGCTACACCGATGCACTCGGCCATAGCTATGGTGCGTGGAAGCAGACCAAGGCACCCACCTGCACCGCAAAGGGAGCGGAGGTCAGAACTTGTACCCGCTGCAATGCAAGCGAGACGAGAGATATAAATGCTCTTGGACATGATATAAAGCATCACGCCGCAAAGGCAGCAACTTGTACCGAAAAAGGTTGGGCGGCATACGACACCTGCTCTCACTGCAACTACAGCACTTACAAAGAAATAGCGGCAACAGGTCATCATCACAATGCGGTTGTGACTGCCCCGACCTGCACGGCAAAGGGGTATACCACCCACACTTGCGCATGTGGCGACAGCTACAAGGACAACTACACCAACGCACTCGGTCACAGCTTCGCAAACGGCAAGTGCACACGCTGCGGTGCGGCTGACCCCAATTATAAGCCTGCACCCAAGGCTCCCGGACTCAAGATAACCACCGTATCGGGCAAGCCGAAGATATATTGGAACGCAGTTGACGGCGCAGTTAAGTACTGGGTGTATCGCAGCACAGACGGCAAGACCTTTAAGTACTACGACAGCACGACGAAAACGAGCTACACCAACAACTCGACTACCATCGGCACGACTTACTATTATAAAGTTAAGGCCGTTGCCGTGGTTGACGGCAATAACTATGCATCCGACTTTAGCGCCTCCAAGAGCATTCAGTGCAAGCCCGCAGCGCCGACGGTGAGTATCAATCGCTCGAACGGCAAGCCGAAGCTGAGTTGGAAAGCAGTAAGCGGTGCTACGAAGTATTGGATATATCGTTCGACCGACGGCGTGAATTTCAAGTATTGGGACAGCACGACTAAGACCAGCTACACCAACTCGGGAGCAGAATCCGGCAAGAAGCACTACTACCGTGTCAAGGCAGTAGCGGTCGTGAACGGCAAGAACATCGTTTCCGCAAACAGCAGCACAAAGAGCCTGTTCACCTCGCTTGCAAAGCCCTCCGTCAGCATCACGACCTCTAACGGCAAGCCGAAGCTGACTTGGAAGGCAGTCACCGGCGCTGATAAGTACTACATCTACCGCAGTACCGACGGCAAGAATTTCAGCTACTGGGACAGCACGACCAAGACAACCTATGTAAACAGCGGTGCAAAGAAAAACACCAAGTATTACTACAAGGTCAAAGCAGTCTGCGCATCAAACAGCAATGCAAACTCCGCACAGAGCAGTACAGTCAGCATCAAAGCGACCAAGTAGCAGACAACGGATTTGAAAAAATATTTTTAAAAACCGTGTCCCCGCATGTCCGCTTGAGGACATATAATAAATAGAGGCCTGCATTGCAGGCTCCGTATACCTCCGGTATATGAAACATCGGGAACAGCGGCAGGTAACTCCTGCCGCTGTTTTCCGCTTGGGGGCAAAAAGCTCCCGTATACATCGCATACGGGAGCTTGCGTAGCTTTAATCTCTATACTCGAACTCGAGGTTGTAGATGCTGACGGTGTCGCCGTCCTTGATGCCCATGGCCTCCATGCGCTCAAACACGCCGGACTCACGCAGGACACGGTCAAAGTACATGCGGCTTTCGTTGTCATCAAAATTGATCGAGCCGAGAAGCCTCTGCATCCACGCACCCTCAACGACCCAAACATCGTCAAACTGCTCGATGGTGAGCTGCTCGGAGGTGTCGACCACGGGCTCGGGCGGGACATAGTCGGCCTCAAAGCGGATGACCGGCGGCAGCTCTTGGAGCTTGGCTGCGGCGACGCTCACGAGCTCGTGTGTGCCGTTATGCGTTGCGGCGCTCATCTCGAAAAACTCGTAGCCCAGCGCCTCGACATGCTCACGCAGCCTATCAATATTCTCACGGTCGTCGCCGAGAAGGTCGCACTTATTGGCGGCAACTATCTGCGCACGGCTCGCAAGCTCGGGGCTGTACTCGTGCAGCTCGGCGTTTATCGTGTCAAAGTCCTCAACGGGGTCACGACCCTCGCTGCCGGAGACATCAACAAGATGTATCAGCAGACGGCAGCGGTCGATATGCCGCAGGAAATCATGACCCAAGCCCGCACCCTCGGAAGCGCCTTCAATGATGCCCGGGATATCGGCCATGACGAACGAGCGCCCCTCATCAACATACACGACACCGAGGTTGGGAAATAGGGTGGTGAAGTGGTAGTTTGCGATCTTCGGATGCGCCTTGCTGACAACGCTCAGAAGCGTTGATTTGCCGACATTGGGAAAACCCACGAGGCCGACATCCGCCAGCAGCTTGAGCTCAAGCGTGATATCATGGCTCTCACCGGGGAGACCGGGCTTTGCAAAGCGGGGCACCTGACGGGTGGGCGTCGCAAAATGCTTGTTGCCCCAGCCGCCCTTGCCGCCGCGGGCAACGACGAACTTCTCGCCGTCTGACATATCGTGCATGATGCCGCCGGTCTCGGTGTCACGAATGAGCGTGCCACGGGGGACACGGATAAAAAGGCTCTCGCCGTCCTTGCCGGAGCAGCGCTTGCCCTGACCGTCCATGCCGTTTCCGGCAACATATTTGCGTTTGTATCTAAAGTCCATCAGCGTGGACATGTTATCATCGACAACAAAGACGACATCGCCGCCTCTGCCGCCGTCACCGCCATCGGGGCCGCCTGCTGCGACATACTTTTCACGGTGGAACGCGATTGCGCCGTTGCCGCCGTTGCCCGCCTTGACGGTAATCCTTGCTTTATCAACAAAAGAAGCCATAGCGTGCCTCCTTACAATTTAGTAAAAACAATGCCGGACAGTTTAGTCCGGCATTGTCAAATCTTCATTTACTGAGCGATTTCTTCGTAAACAGAGACCTTTTTGCGGTCCTTGCCCATGCGCTCGAACTTTACCTTGCCGTCTACGAGGGCGAACAGGGTGTCGTCCTTACCCTTACCAACATTGGTACCCGGGTGGATCTTAGTTCCGCGCTGTCTGACAAGGATGTTGCCGGCCAGAACAAACTGACCATCTGCTCTCTTAGGTCCAAGACGCTTAGACTCACTGTCACGGCCGTTCTTGGTTGAACCCATACCTTTTTTATGTGCCATTAAGGTTACACCTCCATTATCAGTAGTAGCGGAATAAATTATGCGTTGATGGTTTCAATCTGAACCTTGGTATAGGGCTGTCTGTGGCCCTGAGTTCTGCGGTAGCCCTTTTTAGGCTTCATCTTATAAACGCGAACCTTCTTGCTCTTGCCGTTCTTGACGACATTAGCGGAAACGCTTGCGCCTTCGATAACGGGAGCACCGAAAACGGTGTTTTCCTCGTCGATGACTGCCAGAACACGGTCAAACTTAACAGACTCGCCTGCCTCGACATCAAGCTTCTCAACGAAGATGACATCACCCTCGGCAACACGGTACTGCTTGCCGCCGGTCTCGATTATAGCGTGCTTCATGAACTTAACTTATCCTTTCTTCAGGTCTCGCTCTCATAGGTGTCGGGCAGATCCCGAGCTTCCGACCCATTCAATGCGGCTTTAACAGTATAGCATTGCCAATCGGCAATGTCAAGCACAAAAATGCTTGAAAAACAAAAGAAAAAATGGCATAATCACAATGAGATGTGAAGGAGGGAGTGCAAAATGAACAAGCTTCTGAAAAAGCTGTTTTCCAGAACCGTTGTGACGGCTCTGCTGATCGTAATACAGGTTGCATGGCTGGCGGCACTGCTGCTGCAGTTGGGCAACTCCCTGCCAGCGATACAGACCGTGCTGCGCATACTGAGCCTTGTTGCGATTTTGTTTGTGATAAAAAGCGATATGAACCCATCGTATAAGATAGGTTGGATATTGCTTATCGCCGTGCTGCCGATCCTGGGCGGCCTTATGTATGTCTTTTTCGGCAACAAGCGGCCAACTAAGAATATGCGTGAAATGCTGCGTGCCCAGCTTGAAAAGTCGGCGGAGTATCTCGGCACACAGGAGAGTATCACCGGAGAGCTTGACGGAGGAGCGGCGGGACTGTTCAAATACCTTGAAGGCTCAGCCGGCTACCCAACGGCGAAGAATACGACCGTGCGGTATTACCGTGTAGGCGAGGAAATGTATGCAGACCTTCTGCCGGAGCTTGAAAAGGCGGAGAAATTCATCTTCCTTGAATATTTCATCATTCGTCCGGGCGAGATGTGGGACGGAGTGCTTGAGATACTAAAGCGCAAAGCAGCCGCAGGCGTTGATGTGCGCATAATTTACGACGACATGGGCTGCATTGACATATTGCCCGCAAATTACAACGCAACTCTTGAGGGCTGGGGCATACGGACAATGGCGTTCAACCGCTTTGTGCCTGCCGTCAGCTTGGTTATGAACAACCGTGACCACCGCAAGATAACTGTCATCGACGGCAAGGTCGGCTTCACCGGCGGCATAAACATCTCG
Source organism: Clostridiales bacterium (assembly GCA_003533405.1). Lineage (GTDB taxonomy): Bacteria > Bacillota > Clostridia > Oscillospirales > Oscillospiraceae > F23-B02. The sequence continues at coordinate 6,694 of DQDL01000013.1, forward strand.
GATGAATATATAAATGTAAAGGAGCGTTTCGGACATTGGAAGGACACGGGGCTGATGCTCAAGGGTCCGGGCGTGTTCAATCTGACACTCATGTTCCTTGAAATGTGGAACGCATTTAACAAAGACGGTGATAATTATGCCGACTTTATCCCCTCGGCGTTCGAGGAAAAGGGAGACGGTTCCGACGGCTATGTCCTGAGCTTTTCCGACAGTCCCTTGGATAATGAGAGTGTTGGCGAGAGCGTGTACACCGACATGCTGTATCAGGCCAAGGACTACATTTATATAACAACGCCGTACCTCGCCATCGACAGCGAGCTTCAGACCGCCCTGTGTATGGCAGCAAAGCGTGGCGTTGATGTGCGCATGATAACCCCGGGCATACCGGACAAAAAGCTCGTGTACCGCCTTACACGCTCGTATTACCCAACGCTTTTGCGGGCGGGCGTTAAGATATACGAGTATACACCCGGCTTTATCCACGCAAAAAGCTATGTCTGCGACGATGAGCTGTGTGTTGTCGGCACGATAAACATGGATTACCGCAGCCTGTACCTGCACTTTGAATGCGGCACACTCATGTATAATAATCCCGAGATAAAGCAGATCAAAAAGGACGACCTTGATACTATGGAAAAATGCCGCAAGGTCGAGCTGTCCGACATGAAAACGAGCTTCCTCGGCGAGCTGTTCAACAGCTTCCTGCGCTCTATCGCACCGCTGCTTTAATATCAAAAAAATGCCGCCCGATAACACGGGCGGCATTGCTCTATTTATAATGTATCAGCCGACGATATCCTTGGTATCACGGGCGATAACGAGTTCCTCATTGGTGGGGATGACGAAAACCTTGACCTTGGAGTCGGGGGTGGAGATCATGATATCCTCACCACGCTTGGAGTTTGCCTCGTCGTCGATGGTAACGCCGAGATAGCCGAAGTACTCTGCGATGGCCTTGCGGGAGGACTTAGAGTTCTCGCCGACACCTGCGGTGAACACGATAGCGTCAACGCCGTTCATAGCTGCAACATAGGAGCCTGCGACCTTTGCGACCCAGTAGTGGAACATATCCAGAGCGAGCTGAGCACGATCGTTGCCCTTTTCTGCTGCCTCGTCGAGGTCACGGAAGTCGGAGGAAACGCCGGAAACGCCGAGAACGCCGGACTTCTTGTTGAGGATGTTGAGCATCTCGTCGATGCTGATGCCGTACTTATTCATGATGAACTGGATAACGCCTGCATCCAGATCGCCGCAGCGGGTGCCCATCGGCAGACCAACCAGCGGGGTGAAGCCCATGGAGGTGTCGATGCACTTGCCGCCGTCGATAGCGGCGATGGAGCTGCCGTTGCCCATGTGGCAGGAGACTATCTTGAGCTCCTCGATGGGCTTGCCCATGAGCTCGGCGCAGCGGCCGGAGACATAGCGGTGGCTCGTGCCGTGGAAGCCGTAGCGGCGGATGCCGTCATTCTGGTAGTACTCATAGGGAATAGCATACATATATGCCTTGCCGGGCATGGTCTGATGGAAAGCGGTGTCGAAAACTGCAACCATGGGGACATCGCCCATGACATCACGGCAGGCATTGATGCCGATGATGTTTGCGGGGTTGTGCAGAGGAGCAAAGGGAGTGCACTCCTCAAGAGCCTTCATGACCTCGTCGGTGATGAGAACGGAGGAAGCAAACTTCTCGCCGCCGTGAACGACACGGTGGCCGACAGCGTCGATCTCCTTCATGGAGCCG
>DQDL01000099.1 GCA_003533405.1 Clostridiales bacterium
ACATCGTAAAAGCGCATGAGCAGCTGGCTCATGGTGGTTTTGCCGCCGCCGGAGGGGCCGATGAGCGCTAAGGTCTTACCCGGTTCGACCGTGATGCTCACATCGTGCAGCACCTCGGCCTTATCATAATTAAAGCTCACATGCCTGTATTCTACACGACCTTTTACTTTTGTCAAGCATTTTGCATCTTTTCTGTCATTGAGCGTCGGCTCGGTGCGCATGAGCTCCAAAAAGCGCTCGAAGCCTGCCGTGCCCTGCATGTAAAGCTCGGCAAACTGCGCAAGCTTGCGGATGGGCGTGACGAAGGTCGTGACATACAGGGTGAAGGTCACAAGCTCGATGTAATTTAATGAGCCTCGCATCACGAGATAGCCGCCGAAGGCGATGACCGCAAGGGGCATGATGCTTAAGGTAAACTCCATGCCGCTCATGAACAGACCCATGGTATTGTAATACTCGGTCTTGGCGCTGCGGAACTTGTCGTTGGCGGCAAGGAACTTGTCGTGCTCGAGCTCCTCGTTTGCGAAGGCCTTCGCCGTGCGGATGCCGGACACGCTGTTTTCCAGCGCCGAGAAGATGACGGCGGTCTTGCGCTTGACCTCGATGTTGGCGTCACGCATTTTGATGCGCTGGCTCATAGTGAACCACAGGCACAGAGGAAGCAGGATAACGAGCACGAGCGTGAGCTTCACATTTATCGTGAACATCAGAATTATTGCACCAATGATTGTCAGCGTGCAGATGACGATGTTCTCCGGCCCGTGGTGCGCAAGCTCGGTTATCTCAAACAGGTCGTTTGTCAGCCGGCTCATCACCGTGCCGGTGCGGTTGCGGTCAAAGTAATCGAACGACAGCGTCTGCACATGGTCGAAAAGATCCTCACGCATCTGCGCCTCGATGAGAACGCCCATGCGGTGGCCGACCACGGTGATAAAGTAGTAGCACAGACCCTTTAGGATATATGCGCCGAGCAAAATCGCCATGACGATGAAAAAGGTCTTGTACATGCTCTGCGGCAGGTAGGTCTGCATACTGTTTTTCGATATGTAGGGGAACAAAAGATCAATGGCCGACACCGCAACGGCGCAGGCCATGTCGATGGCAAAAAGCTTCTTTTGCCCCATTATGTACGATACAAATACGGTAAGCGGTTTTTTAGTGTAGTCTTTCATTGAAATTTCATGCGTTCGGCGACGGCAAGCTCGTCGCAGCGGTTGTTGTACTCGTTCTCGGCGTGACCCTTGACCCAGTGGCAGCGCACCTCGTGCGTTTGACACAAATCAAGCAGCGTTTCCCACAGGTCGGTATTCAGCGCCGGTTTTTTGTCGGCCTTTTTCCAGCCGTTTTTGCGCCATGAAGCAGCCCAGCCCTTGCTGAGCGCATCGATGACATATTTTGAATCGGAATAGAGCTCGACTATGCACGGCTCTTTCAGCGCCTTGAGCGCCGAGATGACGCCCGTGAGCTCCATGCGGTTGTTGGTGGTGCTCCTCTCGCCGCCGGACAGCTCCTTTGAGCGGCCGTTATAGCGCAAAATTGCACCCCAACCGCCCGGCCCGGGGTTTCCCGAGCAGGCGCCGTCGGTGTAGATGGTGACTGTTTTCATTAAATCAAAATTACCTTAAAATTTCTTGGTCGGAAAAGAGCCCGTCATAAATTAAATTTCCTTCTTAGGATGTTGTATTCATCCTTTTCTATAAGTCCGTTTTTGAGCATGCTCTTGAGCTGGCGTTCGAGCTTTTCCTCCTCGGTGAGGTTCTCGGAGAAGTGGTCGATGTCCTCGTGGTCGGAGGTATCGTGCTCGTCATCGTCGTACTCGGCGAGCTTCTTCATCTCGGTCATGACCTTGGAAAGGCCGGTCTTTGCGCCGGTTTTGATATCCTCACGGGTGATATCCGCCGTGCCGCCCTCTTTCTCCTGACGCTTTTTTGCGGCGTTAGCTGCATAGATAATAACGCCGATAACGGCGGCAATGACCAGAATGCCGAAGATGCCGGGGAAATCGTCGCCTAAAAAGACCATAATGGCGATCACAAACGCAATTATCCCGCCAATGGACGAGCCCTTCTTTTCGTTTTTGTTGTTGTTATTATCCATATTCCCAGCTCCTTTTCTAGAGTGTGGCTTGAATATTTTTCAAACTTTTCTTTGTTTCGCCAAAAGAAAAGTTACAAAAGAAACGCGACCAAAGGCGTTTAACCACCCTTTGGAATCCCGGTACGGGGTATCGGTGCACCGGTCGATTTCACTGCGGAGGTTTAATCCTCTGCGAGTAGTCGTTATTGCGTCCGTTTAACGGACTGCGTCAGTCGGGCAGGTGCGATTAGTTTGCAGTGCGCCGATAGGTTGGTGTGCCAACTGCGTTTCGGTACGCAGCTTGAATTGAAGTTTGGAATTTCTGATTAAAAACAAAGCTTTAGTTTAGTTTAGTTTGCAGCTAAAAAAGCCGCAATTTTGCGTTCATCTTTCTGCACATGAAGCCATGTACAGGCTTAACAAAGTGGGGCAGCGTTCACTCTAAGGGGTATGCACCGATGAGGGCAACGCAGATAGACAGAATGTCGGCAAATTTTCTGTGCCGGGTTTCCAAAGGGCGGCTAAGCGCCTTTGGTTGCGTTTCTTTTGCTGCTTTTCTTTCGGCAACACAAAGAAAAGCAGATAAATGTCAGCGCACCTATGGCTTAGTCCGCACTTTGGTATAAAAAGCTTAGTTTTTTACTCTTCGGTAGTCTCTGTTTCAGTCTCGGCTGCTTCTTCCGCTTCTTCCTTATCGGTGAGAGCAATCGAAATCACCTTCGCTTCGCCGTTCAGGCGCATTACCCGCACGCCCTGCGTGCTTCTGCCGAGGACGGAGATGCTGGCAATATCCATGCGGATTATCGTGCCGTCGTCGGCGATGACCAAAAGGTCGTCACTGCCCGAGACCACCTTGACATCGGCGACATTGCCGGTCTTTTCGGTGATGTTGTAGTTTTTAAGTCCCATGCCGCCACGGTTCTGCACCGTGTATTCGCCTACCTCGGTGCGCTTGCCGTAGCCGTTTTCGGTTATCGAAAGAAGCGTTAACCCAGCGTCTGCAATGCCCGCACCGGCGACATGGTCGCCGTCACGGAGCCTTATGCCTCGCACGCCGACTGCGTCACGACCCATGCTGCGGGCATCGTTCTCGTCAAAGCAGATGGCCATGCCGCCGTGGGTTGCGATGAGTATCTTCTTCGTGCCGTCGGTCTGCAAAACGGTCATCAGCTCGTCGCCCTCGTCGAGCGTGAGCGCACGGATGCCGTTGGAGCGGATGTTCTTGAACAGCGACTGCGCAGTGCGCTTGACCGTGCCGTCACGGGTGATGAACATGAGGTAGCTGTCCTCCTCGATGCCTCGGCCGGCGATCATTGCGCTGACCTTTTCGCCCGGCTCGATGGGGAGGATGTTGACGATATTCGAGCCTCTCGCCGTTCTGCCGGCCTCGGGGATGCGGTAGCCCTTGCGGACATAGACCTTGCCCCGGTTTGTGAAGAACAAAATGCTGTCGTGGGTAGATGCGGTGAACACGGTATCGACATAGTCCTCGTCACGGGTCGCCATTGCACGCACGCCCTTGCCGCCTCTGCCCTGAGCACGGTATTCGCTTGCGGGCAGGCGCTTGATATAGCCGTTGTGGGTGAGGGTGTAGACGCAGTCCTGCTCCTCGATGAGATCCTCGATATCTATCTCGTCCTCGACATCCTGTATCTCGGTGCGGCGGTCGTCGCCGTACCTGTCACGGATGGCGATAAGCTCGGTTTTGAGCACTGCCTTTATCTTCTCGGGGTCTGCAAGCAGGTCTTTATAATACGCTATCTTCTCCTCAAGCTCCTTATACTCGGTCTCTAACTTCTCACGGTCAAGACCCTGCAAAGCTTTAAGACGCATATCGAGTATCGCCTGAGCCTGAATATCGTCAAGGCCGAAGCGGGTCATAAGATTCTGCTTTGCGTCATCGTAGCTGTTTCTTATGATGTGGATGACCTCGTCGATGTTGTCCTGCGCAATTAGCAGACCTTCCAGCAGATGCGCTCTCTCCTCGGCCTTGCGCAGGTCAAACTTCGTTCTGCGCACGATGAGCTCCTCTTGGAAAGTAAGATATTCATCGATGATGTGGCGCAGGTTGAGTATCTTCGGCTGGGTCTGATTATTTACAAGAGCCAGCATGATTATCGAGAAATTGGACTGAAGCTGCGTCTGCATGTAAAGCTTATTGAGCACGACCTGCGGGTTTGCGTCACGCTTTAGCTCAATGACGACACGCATACCGTTGCGGTCGGTCTCGTCACGCAGGTCGGATATGCCCTCAAGGCGCTTTTCCTTGACCTGCTCGGCAATGGTGCGGACAAGCTGGCGCTTATTGACCTGATACGGAAGCTCGGAGACGATTATGCGGATGCGGTCCTTGCCGAACTCCTCAAACTCGCAGCGGGCACGCACCGTGACCTTGCCGCGGCCGGTGGCGTAGGCCTGACGGATGCCGCTTCTGCCCATAATAATACCCTTGGTCGGGAAGTCCGGACCCTGAACATACTGCATGAGCTCGGAAACTGTCGCCTCGGGGTTATCCAGAACGCAGACGCAGGCGTCGATGACCTCACGCAGGTTGTGCGGCGGGATATTCGTCGCCATGCCGACGGCGATACCCGACGAGCCGTTGACCAAAAGGTTCGGGAAGCGGGAGGGGAGCACACGGGGCTCTTTTCTCGTCTCGTCGAAGTTGGGGTCCCAGTCGACGGTGTCCTTTGCGATATCACGCAGCATCTCGTCGGCAATGCGGCTCATCCTCGCCTCGGTGTATCGGTAAGCGGCAGGGGGGTCGCCGTCAACGGAGCCGAAGTTGCCGTGACCGTCAACGAGCATATAGCGCATGGAGAAATTCTGCGCCAGTCTGACCATTGCATCGTATACCGATGCGTCGCCGTGGGGGTGGTAGCGACCGAGCACATCGCCGACGCAGGTAGCCGATTTCTTAAACGGCTTGTCGCTGGTCAGACCGTCCTCGTACAGGGCGTAAAGTATTCTGCGGTGAACGGGCTTTAAGCCGTCACGCACATCGGGCAGCGCACGGCCGACGATGACGCTCATCGCATAGTCTATATAGCTTGTCTGCATCTCGCTGACAAGCTCGGATTCCGTTATTACCTGATTGGGAAACGCTATATCCTCAGGCTTATAATCTCTGTTATGTGCCATCAGCTTTCACCTCTTAAATGTCCAGATTGACGACATATTTTGCGTTGGACTCTATCCACGCACGCCTCGGCTCGACCTCTTCACCCATTAAAATGGTGAACACCTCGTCGGCACGGAGCGCATCGTCAAGAGTTATCCTGCGCAGCGAGCGCTTTTCCGGATCCATGGTGGTCTCCCACAGCTCGTGCGGGTCCATCTCGCCAAGACCCTTGAAGCGGGAAATATCGACCTTGGCATTGGCGTTGTCGCCCCTGAGCTCGGCGGAGATCCTGTCTCGCTCCTCGTCCGAGTATGCGACCTTGACGGTCTTGCCCCTCGTGAGCTTATAAAGCGGCGGCACGGCGGAATAGACATAGCCGTTATCTATGAGCGGACGCATGTAGCGGAAGAAGAAGGTCAGAAGCAGCGTGCGGATATGCGAGCCGTCAACATCGGCATCGGCCATGATGATTATCTTGTGATAGCGCAGCTTTTCGATGTTGAACTCATCGCCTATGCCTGCGCCCAGCGCAACGATGAGGGGGTAGAGCTTATCGTTGCCGTAAATTTTGTCGGCTCTTGCCTTTTCGACATTGAGCATCTTGCCCCACATGGCGAGGATGGCTTGGAACCTTGAGTCTCTGCCCTGAATTGCCGAGCCTGCTGCCGAGTCGCCCTCGACGATGTAAATTTCGCAAAGGCTCGGGTCACGCTCGTTGCAGTCCTGAAGCTTATCCGGCATCTGACCGGACTCAAGACCGGTCTTGCGGCGCACCGATTCTCTTGCCTTTCTTGCGGCTTCCCTTGCACGGGAGGCGGTCATCGCCTTTTCGATTATCGCCTTGCCGACTGCGGGGTTTTCCTCCAAAAACTGCTCCAGTTTATCCGAAACGACGCTGTCAACAAGCGTTCTCATCTCGGAGTTGCCGAGCTTTGCCTTGGTCTGACCTTCAAACTGCGGCTCTGTGAGCTTGACGGAAATTATCGCCGTCATGCCCTCACGGCAGTCCTCGCCCGTGAGCTTATCGTCGTTTTTAAGAAGGCCGACTTTAATGCCGTAGGCGTTTAATACACGGGTGAGCGCAGTGCGGAAGCCCGTCTCGTGCATGCCGCCCTCGGGGGTGTGGATATTGTTTGCAAAGGAGACTATTATCTCGTTATAGCTGTCGTTATACTGGAGCGCTATCTCGGCCTCGGAGTCGTCACGCTCGCCCTTCATATAGATAACATCGTTGTGCAGGGGGGTCTTATTCTGGTTAATGAAGCTTACAAACTCACGGATGCCGCCCTCGTAGCACATCTCGTCTTTTTGCTCCTTGCCCTCACGCTTATCCTCGGTGGAGATATACAGGCCGCCGTTTAAGAAAGCCTGCTCACGCATGCGGGTGTGCAGAACATCGTAATCGTAAACCGTCTCCTCAAACATCTCGGGGTCGGGCTTGAAGCGAACGGTCGTGCCGGTGCGGTCGGTGTCGCCTATAATGCGCATCTCCTGCGTGATGTGGCCTCGTGAAAAGCGCATTTCGTATATCTTGCCGTTTTTGTGAACCTGAACTATGAGCCATTCACTCATGGCGTTGACGACCGATGCACCAACGCCGTGCAGGCCGCCGGAGACCTTGTAGCCCCCGCCGCCGAACTTGCCGCCTGCGTGCAGCACGGTGAAAACGACCTCAAGTGCGCTCTTGCCGGTCTGCTCCTGAATGTCTACGGGGATGCCTCGGCCGTTATCGGCGACGGAGATGACATTGCCGGGCTCTATGACGACCTCAATGCGGTCGCAGTAGCCTGCAAGCGCTTCATCGATGGAGTTATCGACAATTTCGTACACAAGGTGGTGCAGACCCGACGATGAGGTCGAGCCGATGTACATGCCCGGGCGCTTGCGAACGGCCTCCAGACCCTCGAGCACCTGTATCTGTGATGCGTCGTATTCCTGTGTTATCTTTTCGTTTATTTCAGACATAGAAAAATCTCGCCTTTCAAAATAGTTCTCTCATATATAGACTGCATTTGATTAAAACTTGTATGTTTGCGTACAAGTAAAATTTAAATTTAATAAATTTTATTTTCGTTTGCACGCTTCAGCAGCGTCTGTGTCGCCATCTGGCTTAAATACACCCGCACGCCGTCGGAGTCCCGGCAGACAACGAACGACTTGGGTATATCCTCGGCGACATTGATGACCTGCCCCGACTTTTCCGCCGCCGTGAGGTATTTTCTCGTAATATGCGACTGGCTTGTGTTGTCAAGGTCGAAAACGCCCACGATGCTCTCCGTGGGTACGACCGCTCCCGAGCCTAAATGCAGATACATCAGCGTATCCTGCCTTTCTCGACATGCATCACCTTGCCGCCGGTGCGCTTGGAAATGCCCTCGTCCTCGCAGCAGGTGATGAGCGTTTGTCCGCCGCCGATGCGGTTGAGGACAAATTCCTGACGGCGCATATCCAATTCGCTCAGCACATCGTCCAGCAGCAAGACAGGGTACTCGCCCGTTTCGTCAAGGTAAATTTCACGCTCGGCAAGCTTAATGGATAATGCCGCCGTCCTCGTCTGACCCTGACTTGCAAAGCTGCGGGCGTTCTGACCGTTTATCGTGATGATAAGGTCGTCCTTGTGAGCGCCGGTCAAACACTGCTGAGACTCAATTTCCGCCGTGCGGTGGCGCTCTTGATGCTCGCACAGGTCGTAGAATATCTCCTGCGCCGGACCGAGCGGATTTCTGACCGACGACACGGTGCTGTATTCTATCCCGAGCCTTTCGCCCGCACCGGAGAACTCGCCGTGTATCGGCGCTGCCTCCTCCCGCAGGCGTTCAATAAAGGCTGCCCTATATCTAATTAACTGCGCAGAATATCTGCACATCCCGTCGGAAAAATCGTCGAGCGTATCTAATAATGACGGCTTTTCCCGCCAGTCCTTTAATATGCGGGTCTTGTTCTCGTACAGCTTATTAAACTGCGAAAGATACTCGGCATAGCGGGGGCGGATCTGGCTTATGGCATTGTCCATGAGCCGCCGCCGTGCCGCCGCACCCTCTTTGATTAGGTTTAGGTCGTCCGGCGAAAACAGCACCGCCGTCAGCGTTCCGGCAAGCTCGGTCGCCGTTTTTTTTACGGAATTGACCGTTATCTGCTTGCGCACGCCGTTTCGCATGACTATGCGCACGGTCTGCTCCCGCTCGTGGCTGACTATATCCGCCAATATCTCCGCACGGTCGCAGCCGAAGCCGATAAGCTCACGGTCAAAGCGGGTGCGAAAGCTCCTGCCTGCGGCCAAAATATACACCGCTTCGAGAAGATTCGTCTTGCCCTGCGCATTTTCGCCGTATATAACATTCGTGCCGGGGGAAAGCTCCGCCGTCTCGAAGTCGTAGTTGCGAAAGCCGTTGAGGGCTATCCTGTTAACTCTCATGCGCCTGTAACTTCAAGCTCGTATCGCTCGAACTTTACCCTGTCGCCCGGACGGATCTTTCTGCCGCGCTGGGTGCAGGTCTCGCCGTTTACCTCGACAAGGCCCTCGCTTATCACATACTTTGCCTCGCCGCCCGTGCCGACTAACGCTGCAAATTTCAAAAGGGAATCGAGCTTTATAAATTCCGTATCTATCTGAATTTTTTCCATCTTACGCTCTCAATCTGATAGGCAGTATCATAAATTTAAACTTATCGCTGCCGTCGGCCGGCAGGATGACGCAGGGGGAGGAGCTCGTGTTCAGGCACACGATGAGCTCATCCGCCGGAGCTGCCTTTAGTGCGTCCATGAGATACTTGCCGTTAAAGCCTATCTCCATGCCCTCGCCGTTACCCTCGCAGAAGCACACATCCTCCGCCTTGCCTATCGGCGTTGTGCAGCGGAAGTCTATAAAGCCCTCGTTGAAGGTCATGCGCACGGGATTTTTCGTTTTCTCGTCAACGATGAGGACTACACGGTCGGTAGCACGCAGAATCTCGGAGCGGTTTACCTTTATCTGAAGCTTGAAAACCTCGGGCAGCGCCTTTTTGTAGTTTAAAAAGTCGCCCTCAAGTCTGCGGGAGACGATGACCGTTCTGCCGACGGTGAACGACACATGGTTGCCGCCGACGGAAATTCTGACGGTCTCCTCGCTGTCGGGAGCGCTGATGCGCTCAAGGTCGGATAGCGCCGCACCGGGGACAATAAACTCGTTGTGCTCAGCCGGGCCTTCGATAGCCTCACGGCGCAGAGCAAGACGGTAGCCGTCCACGGAAACTAAAGTCAGAATGCCGTTTTCGACCTCGAACATTGAGCCTGTATACACGGGGCGTGCGTCGTTATCGCTGACGGCGAAGATGCTTTGGTTAATCATGCTCTTCAAAACGCCCTGATTTATCGTGTAGGTCTTAAGGCCGTCTACCGAGGGAAGCTCGGGATATTCGCCGGAGTCCATGCCCATGAAGCTGAACTCGGACTTGCCGCACTTGACGGTGGTCATGTTCTGCGCATCGGTGACGATGGAGACGATGCCGTCCGGCATTTTTCTTACCATCTCGCCGAAAAGCTTGGCGTCGAGTACGACAGAGCCGGGCTCGGACACCTCCGCTTCGATATTCGTATATATGCCCTTTTTAAGGTCGTAGCCCGTTACTCTCAGATCCTCGCCCGCTTCGAGCAGTATGCCCTCAAGGGTGGGGATGGGGCTTTTCGATGCGGCCGCTCTCGTGCTGACGGCAACTGCCGACTGGAGCAGGTACTTTTCGCAGGTAAGTTTCATTTCGTTTCCTCCCGTTATAAAAAGAAATAAATCAATAAATTCAGTAGTAATAGCAGTAGGCAAAATTTATGTTGAAAAGTCGAAGAAAGCCTTGATAACGCTCAATTTTCCGTGTCGAGAAAAATGTGCATAATTTTTGGCTTTTCAACAGGGCGTTTTGCGGTTTTTCGTTTTCAACATCCTCCAACAGCTTTTCAATATCCGATGTGTTGAAAAGTCAGTTTGAATTTATGTTTGATGTGATGTCACGAACGGTCGCCGCCATGGTCGGATCGGTCTTTATCATATCTTCGATTTTTTTAATGGACGAGATGACCGTAGAGTGGTTTCTGTCGCCGAACTCAGCGCCTATCTCCTTAAGCGAGAGATTTGTCAGCGTGCGGATAAGATACATTGCTATCTGCCTTGCAATTGCGGTATTCTTTGAGCGGTTCTGACTGCGAAGATCCTCCTCCGTGAGCGAATAGTAAAGCGCACTTTCACGGATGATAAGCTGCGGCGAGGGGATAAATGTTCCGATGCGGACAACATCCTTTATAGCCCGCTTTACCGCCTGCGTGTCTATCTTGCTGTCAAGTATCTCCTTATACGCCGTCAGGCGCTTGATAACGCCCTCTATCTGACGGACATTGGTCGTGATCGTCTCGGCGATATAGGTCACGGCGTCCTCCTCAAGGATGAGACCCAGCTGCGCCGCCTTAGTCCTCGTGATGACCATTCTCGTCTCAATGTCGGGCGGCTGGATATCCGCCATGAGACCCCCTTGAAAGCGGGACATCAAGCGGTCGTCAAGAAGGCTCATTTCGATAGGCGGGCGGTCGGAGGTAATGACTATCTGATGGCCGGCCTCGTAAATGTTATTGAAGGTGTGGAAGAACTCCTCCTGCGTGGCCTGCTTGCCGGCGATAAACTGGATATCATCGACTAAAAACAGGTCGACATTGCGGTATTTTAGTCTGAACTCCTCGCCCGTGCCTTCCTTTATCGATTTAAGAAGCTGATTTGTAAAATCGTCGCCCTTGACATAGGCTATCTTCGTTGACGGGTCCCGCTCACGGATGGCCTGACCGATAGCGAGCAGCAGGTGCGTTTTACCGAGACCCGAGTTTCCGTAGATAAACAGGGGATTGTACGCCGAGCCGGGATTTTGTGCAACGGCGTAGGCCGCATTATGCGCAAAGCGGTTGGAGTTGCCGACGATGAAGCGGTCAAAGGTGTAGCCCGCCATCTCCGGCAGGGGGTCGTCGTCCGGCTTGTGCGACTGATATTCGCTCAGCTCGTCACCGGCTAAAACCACAAGACCGAAGCTTGTCGAGAAAATATCCGACAAGGCTTGCTTGATAGTCTCGGCAAAACGGTTTACAATGATATCACGCTTAAAGTCCGAGGTCGTGTGGATAACGAGCTCCGAGCCGTTTATATCCACAGGCGTGCAGTCGGAAAACCAAGTTGAAATGGCCGTCGGCGTGAGATTTTGCGACAGCACATCAATGACCGCCGCCCATATATCCTGAAGAGAATTCATATATCTTTATTACCTCTCTTTGAAAGCAATATTAACCCGAATTATTATACCAAAATTATAGCCTGCATGCAAGATATATATATTATATAATGTAGATAAATTCAACATTTTTTCGTCAGTCGTTGAGGTTGACACGGTATAGTACAATGGTAGTGCAATGAAACTATTAAACAGGCAGATATTTTTGAATAAGGAAGCCGCCGCCCTCCCCATGCTGCTCGAGAGCGGTGGACTTCCTGCGCTCGTTTCGGGGTTATCTTCGGTGCATCGGGCTAACCTCGCAGCGGCGCTTTATGAGCGGCTGGAGATGCCGCTTTTTGTCGTGTGTCCGGATGAAGCGTCGGCGGACAGCTTCGCCCGTGACCTTGAGGCCATGACCGATGTCAAGCCCACGGTGCTGTACTCCCGTGACTTTACCTTTTACCCCACGCTGGCGGCTTCCCGTCAGGTCGAGCAGCAGCGCATAGCGGCGCTCCATGCACTGAGCTGCGGCGAAAGTAAGATAACCGTTGCGACCGTCTCTGCGCTTTTGCAGCGCACCCTGCCGGTCGAGACTTTGCGCTGCGCTGCATTTGAGATAACGGACGGCGGCGAGTACCCACCCGAGGAGATAGAGCGTGCGCTTATTTGCTGCGGCTATGAACGCACCGAGCAGGTCGAGGGTGCGGGACAGTATGCACGCCGTGGCGGCATTCTGGATTTCTTCTCACCCATGTACCCCGAGCCCGTGCGTATCGAATTCTGGGGCGACGACATTGACTCCATGGGCTTTTTCGATGTCCACACCCAGCGCCGCACCGAGGCCGTGGAGCACTGCGTGGTGCTGCCGGCCGCCGAAGCCTTGGTGTCGCTTGCCGACGGCGGAGCCGAGGGCGTGAGCAAGAAGCTCATCGCCATGGTCGACCGCTGCGCAAGGCACAAGACCTCACCGCAGCTGAAGGAGCTTGAGCAGACCCTCAGGGGCGATGCCGAGCGCATTGCAAACGATATAAAGCTTGAGGATCTCGACCGCTATCTGCCGGTTCTGTATACCCCCGCCTACGGCATGGACTATATCCCCGACGACTGCTTTGTCCTGTTCGACCAGCCGCCGAGATGCGCCGACCGAGCTAGGGGATTCAATAAGCAGCTCGGCGAGGATATTTCGGCGCTCACTAAGAAGGGGATGCTCGCCGTCACGGCGGAGAGCTTCAGGGCGACCTTCGACGAGTTTTGTCGAAAAATGTCGGACTATCCGGTGTACATGGCCGATGCCTTCACCGTCGGCAGATATCCCTTGGAACCTAAGACGCTGTGCTCGATTCCGGCAAAGCAGCTGCCGAGCTACGCAGGGTCGGTCAAGACCGCAGCGGACGATGTTTCGCTGTACCTAAAGCAGGGCTACCGTGTGGTCGTTCTTGCGGGCGATCTTCGCCGTGCGCAGGTATTGCAGGACTTTTTTAAGGATAACGGCATCCGTGCGCTCGTGTACTCAGAGCTTACAAAAATGCCCGAGTGCGGCGAGTGCTGTATCAGTGTCGGCGCAATGAGCGCAGGCATCGAGTACCCCGGGATAAAGCTTGCCATAATCACCGATGCGCAGCTTATCCGTGTGCGGGAGCACCGCTCGGGGCGTAAAAAGAAAGCGCCCACGAACCGTGAACGCATAAATTCCTACGCCGACCTCGCCCCGGGCGACTATGTCGTGCACGAGGTGCACGGTATAGGCCGCTTTGCCGGCATCCACAAGATGAAGGTCGACGGCTTTGAAAAGGACTATATAAAAATTTGCTACGCAGGGACGGACACCCTGTATGTTCCGGCTACGCAGCTTGACATGGTGACGAAGTATCTGGGAGCCGGCGAGGAGCACAAGGTCAAGCTGTCAAAAATGGGCGGTGCGGAGTGGACAAAGACCCGCAGCCGTGCCAAGGCGGCGACAAAGAAGCTCGCCAAGGAGCTTATAGCCCTGTATGCCGAGCGAGCCCGTGTCCCGGGTCACGCCTTTGCCGAGGACACGGCGTGGCAGCGTGAGTTTGAGGATAACTTCGGCTACACGGAAACGGACGACCAATTGCGCTGCATAAGCGAAATCAAGGCCGACATGGAGTCGGGCGTGCCGATGGATAGGCTTTTGTGCGGCGATGTCGGCTACGGCAAGACCGAGGTCGCATTGAGAGCCGTCATGAAGTGCATTTTAGATAACCGTCAGGCGGCGATATTAGTCCCCACGACGGTGCTTGCCCAGCAGCATTATCAGACCGCCGTGCAGCGCTTTTTCGGCTTCCCCGTGACGGTGGAGGTACTCAGCCGATTCAGAACGCCTGCCCAAATTACTAAAACGCTCGACGACCTCAAGACCGGCAAGTGCGATCTGGTCATCGGCACGCACAGATTGTTACAAAAAGATGTCAAGTTTAAGAGCTTGGGGCTTCTTATAGTTGACGAGGAGCAGCGCTTCGGCGTGAGCCACAAGGAGCATATTAAGGAAATGTCGAGAGGTGTCGATGTGCTGACGCTCTCGGCAACGCCGATACCCCGCACGCTCAACATGGCGCTGTCGGGTATCCGTGACATGTCGTCCATCGATGAGCCGCCGCAGGACAGACTGCCGGTGCAGACCTTCGTCATGGAGCACGATTGGTCGGTGCTGTGCGATGCCATTAACCGTGAGCTTCAGCGTGGCGGGCAGGTGTATTACCTGCACAACCGCATCGATAACATCGAGCGCACGGCCGTGAAAATCCGGGAAATGCTCGGCGGCGATGTCACCGTCGGGGTCGCCCACGGGCAGATGGATAAGGATATGCTCGCCTCGGTTATGGAGGAGGTCGCAGACGGCAAGGTGCAGGTGTTAGTCTGCACGACGATAATCGAAACGGGCATAGATATCCCCAATGTCAACACGCTTATCATCGAGGATGCCGACAAGATGGGGCTTGCGCAGCTGCATCAGATCCGTGGCCGTGTCGGCCGCTCGACCCGAAGGGCGTCGGCGTACCTCACCTTCCGGCAGGACAAAGTCTTGACCGAAATTGCCGAAAAGCGCCTGACCGCCATCCGTGAGTTTGCCGAGTTCGGCTCGGGCTTTAAGATAGCCATGCGTGACCTTGAAATTCGAGGTGCGGGCAACCTCCTCGGCGCAGAGCAGTCGGGGCACATGATAGATGTCGGCTACGATATGTATATGAAGCTGTTAAACGAAGCGGTGCTCACCGAGCGTGGCATTGCGCCCGAAAAGCGTGCCGAATGCTCGGCGGACTTGTCCGTAAGCGCCAACATTCCCGAGAGCTACATCCGCTCGCCCGAGCAGCGCATGGATATCTACCGCCGCATTGCGCTTATACGCACCGAGGCCGAGGCCGACGATCTCACCGATGAGATAATCGACCGCTTCGGCGACCCGCCGCCGTCGGTGAATGCGCTCATCCATGTGGCGCTGCTCAGAGGCGAGGCAGGCAGGGCCGGCATCAGCGATATCCAGCAGAAAAACGGGATTTTGCGCTTCACGCTTGAAAATTTCGATATGGAAAAGGTGTCACGGCTGTATGCGCTGCCCGAATATAAGGGTAAGCTAAAGGTCGAGGCGGGCGCAAAGCCCTGCGTCAGCCTGAAAATTCAGTCGAAAAACCGGAGCATCGACGAAGCGAGAAAATTTGTTGCCCGATGGGCTTTAGATTAACTTTGAGCCGAGCTTATCGGTTTTGACCAGCCCCTTTCCGCCCATGCTTCGTCAAAGCCCTAGCCCATATATATCCATTATGGCCGTCGGGCTTTGACTTTGCCTGAACAAAAAGTTGCGTCGTCAAAACTGCAAGCACCTGTCAGCAAAGCGACGGCATTTATGCGATGATTGGCAGACAGGCGACAAGCTTCGGCTCAAAATTAACCTATAATTCACGAAAAGTTCTGGATTATTGCTAAAATTAGTATTAAAATGAATTAAAATTTATTTGAACGGAGAATCACAATGAAAAAGTTTGCTGCGATATTGCTCGCACTGGTGCTCGCACTCGGCTGCTTTACCGGCTGCGGCTCAAAAAAAGGCGACACGGTCATGTCCGTTGACGGCACGGATGTCAGCTTTGACGAGTTCATGTACTACCTCAAGACCGCTGCCTCCACCCTCACAAGCTACTACCAGTCCTCCACCGGCGGCGGTGTCGATTGGGACGGCGTGTGCATCTACGATAAGACCAAAACAAACGCCGAGTGGTGCGTGAACGAGGCAATGTATAACGCCGCTCAGGCCTGCGTCATCATGAGCAAGGGCAAGTCCATGAACTGCCTGCCCACCGATGAGCAGCTCAAGACCCTTGAGGACAATATCAGCACCATCCGCAAAAATTACGAGGATCAGGACGACCCCGATGCAGCGTTTACTTCCGCTCTCAACGGTCAGGGCTTCACGCTCGATACCTTTAAACAGATAAACAAGGTCAACTTCACCCTTGCCAACATCTTCGCCTCCCTCTACGGCGAAAACGGCGAGAAGGTCAGTGACGAGACCCTCAAGGGCTACGTTGACGAAAACGGCTTCATGACCAGCGCCCACATCCTGTTTAAGACCACCGAGGAGGTCAAGGGCGAGGACGGCAAGACCACCGAGAAGGAGATCTCCGACTCTGCCAAGGCCGAGAAGAAGGCAAAGGCCGAGAAGCTTGCAAAGGAGCTCAAGGCCATTAAGGATGACGAAAAGCGCAAGGAAAAATTCTTTGAGTACATGAAAAACGACAGCGAGGATCCCGGCAAGGAGTCGTACCCCAACGGTTACTGCTTCACCGAGGGCACGATGGTGCAGGAGTACACCGACACGACCAAGGCACTCAAGGACTACGAGGTGTCGGATGTTGTCGAATCGAAGTTCGGCTATCATATCATCATGCGCCTGCCCACCACGGCAAGCAATGTCGATATCAACAACCAGTACGGCTACACGCTCGGCCAGATGGCGGCAAGCTACGACTTTGACGAGGAGATGAAGTCGTGGGATGTCTCGAGCAAGGCAAAGCTCAACTCTCAGTACAAGGATTTTGACTTCACCCAGTTCTTCAGCAACACCGACGGGTTTAAGTTTACGACCTACGCAAGCTACACGGCTGAGAAGAAATGAATGATGAATGATGAATAATGAATAATTAAAAAACAGCGATTGAGTTTTGCTCAATCGCTGTTTTTTTGGTTACGGCGGGAGTGCCAACCCCACATTTCTTTTGACCCAAAGGGTGCGTAGCAGCACATTCTCTACTTCTAAACCATTTCTATTGTGTCTTTATTATAGCAAAATTAATCTCTGTTGTAAAGCGTTTTGTTGTTTTTCCTTAGGCGCTTTAATGTCTTTGCACCTAGCTGATAGGAAGTAATAACAGAGTTTTTTCTGTCTGCGTCCTCAACTTCAAGAGAAAGTCGTACAACAATGTTCAAATGCGTTTCTTCGATATATTTTATGTAGAAAACCGTGTTATGATTCTTGGAATCCTTCAATATCATATCGGGCATCTCTACTACATCGTAGAGGCACTGATGAAACAAAATATAATCCTGACCGTGCCGCTCTTTGATGTGCGCATCCCGCTCGTCGGTAAGAATAAGCTCGTCCGTGGCAAGTTTGCCGAACTCAGCTTCAAGAAATTCCGTGTTTAATTTTCCTATATATTGATATGTGTCAAACTCCATCACTGTCTTTATCCACTAGCGGTAATCTTACATTTTTCTCTGCGCCGTGTTCGCCGAGTTTAAATTTGACGACAAGGGTTTCACCGTCGTCGGTCGGCTCGGCTTTTGTTACGATAAGCGTCAGCGAGTCGCTTTTTATCTCCTTTTCATAGCGGTAGCCGTTGTCGTCGAAGATATCACGCACGATGAGCTTGCCGCTTTTCTCAAAGTCGTTGTACGCAAGAAGCTCTCCGTTATCCCAGAATGCGCCGAAGTAGGAGGCCGAGACACGGCCGCCCTTGATGTCGTAGTAGCGCACGAAGCTGTCGGTCGCCGTGTAAAAGCGCACGCCGAGAAGGTCGTCGTTCAGGGGCTTGACCTTCGGCTCGTTTGCGCAGACGGCGCTTTCGATGACCGTGCCGTCATGGGTCTTGACGGTGTAGGAAAATTTCTCGTTCCCGTCCTCTCCCTTTAGCTTATTTATCTCAAAGCAGTCGCCCGTGGTGACCGTGACGGCGGTCTCCTTGGGCTTTTTCACATCCCCGTCACTGTCATTGCAGCCGACAAGGAAAAGCACTGAAATTGCAAGCAAAATCGCAGCAGCCTTTTTCATGATCTACTTCCTTTCATAAACCGTGAAGCGGTAGGCGGTGTCGCCCTCGTGAAGCTCCTCGCCATTGTCAACAAGCTGCCAGTCGCAAAGCTCGTCGAGGTTAGGGAAGAACGAATCCGACTCGGGGCGAAGGTCGATTTTTGTGACGAACACCCTATCGATAAGCGGGAAAAAGTCACGGTAAACGCTTGCGCCGCCGATGACGACCGTGGCTTCATCCTTGCACAGCTCGGCAGCCTCCGCCACGCTGTGGGCGATATCTGCGCCGTCAATTAAAATATTCTGACGGGTCACGACGATGTTCCGCCGACCCTTGAGGGGCTTGCCGTTCGGGAAATCGGCGAGGGTTCGCCTGCCCACAATGACGGTTTTGCCGTCCGTGACACGCTTAAACTGCGCACGGTCGGCCTTTAAAACCACCGGCTGTGTGCCGCCTGCGCCTATGCCCCAATCGGAATAGACCGCAACTATTGCATCCATGTTATCACCTCAAATTGCGACGGGAATTTTCTTGTCGAACTTGGAAAACTCGTAGTTTTCCATCTTAAAGCTGTCGACGGTGAACCTGTAAAAATCGTCGATGGCGGGGTCAATTATAAACTTGGGAGCGGGCTTGGGCTCGTTTGCGATTATCTCCTGCACGAGCGGAACATGGCGGTCGTAAATGTGAGCGTCGGCGATGACATGCATGAACTCGCCGGGCTCGAGCCCCGACACCTGCGCCAGCATGCAGGTCAGCGCAGCGTACTGCACGACATTCCAGTTGTTCGCCGTGAGCATGTCCTGCGAGCGCTGGTTGAGTATGGCGTTGAGCCTGTTTCCCGTGACATTGAAGGTCATCGAGTATGCGCAGGGGTAGAGCGCCATCTCGCTGAGGTCTGCGTGGTTGTAGATATTGGTCATGATGCGCCTCGATGCGGGGTTATGCCTGAGGTCAAACAGCACTCTGTCGACCTGATCCATCTCGCCCTCGGGGTATCGGTGCTTCACGCCCAGCTGATAGCCGTAGGCCTTGCCGATGGAGCCGGTCTCGTCCGCCCAAGCGTCCCAGACATGGCTTTTCAGCTCGTGCACATTGTTGCTTTTCTTCTGCCATATCCACAGCAGCTCGTCTATCGCCGACTTCCAGTAGGTGCGGCGTATCGTGAGTATGGGAAACTCCTCTGATAGGTCGTAGCGGTTTACGATGCCGAATTTTTTCACCGTGTGCGCACTTTCGCCGTCATCCCACCTCGGGCGAACATTGAGGTCGGTGTCCCACACGCCGTTTTCAAGGATATCCTTGCAGTTACTTATAAAAATCTCGTCTGCTCTGCTCATTTTGATACCTCATTATTTTTAATCAAACCATTATTATGCCATGAAGCGAAGCGAACTGGCATAATTTAGCCATGTTTTTCGGTTTCCGGCAAAGCCGGAGAGAGAAACGGCGATAAAAATGTATAATAACCGCTTCGGCGGTTATTATACCACACTCACCCGCAGCAGCACAACAGAATAAAATGACGGGAGAGGTGATGTGATGAATTTTTTGATAATAGGCGGCGATGAGCGCCTTGTGTGCCTTGCGAAAATGCTCGTGGATGCAGGGCATGGCGTGCGCTGCTTTGCGCTTGAAAAGGCGAAGCTGCCTGCCGGAGCGGTTTTGTCGAAAACTGTCGAAAGCGCCGACTGCGTGGTGCTGCCGCTGCCGGCAGAGGGCAGGATATCCGGCACGCTGAACGCTCCGTTTGCCGAAAAAACGCACGATTTGTCGGAAATTTTGTCGAAAATTGCGCCCGATACGCTCGTGTGCGGCGGCAAAATTTCGCCAAAGCTGCGGGAAGCGGGGGCGCACCTGCGCCTGCGGGATATCATGACACGGCCGGAGTTCACCGTCGGCAACGCCAATGTCACCGCCGAGGGGGCGGTCTCGCTGCTGGCGGAGAATTTATCTTCGACAATTTTCGACACGAATGTGCTCGTCGTGGGCTACGGGCGCATCGGCAGGCTGCTGGCGCACAAGCTGAAGGGGCTTGACGCCAAAACCACGGTCATGTCGAAAAATGTCGAGTCCCGTGCGCTTGCCGAGGGCATGGGTCTGCACGCAATGAAGCCGACGGACACGGCGCTGTATGCCGCCTTCGATGCGGTGATAAACACCGCTCCGGCGGCGGTGATACCCACGCTCGAGGGGTTTAAGAAAAGCTGCCTCATGCTCGAATTGGCGTCAACGCCGGGGATAGACAAACAAGACGCCGAGCGCTTGGGACTGCGGTACCTTGCCGCACCCGGGCTTCCCGGGCGGTATGCGCCCGAGTCGGCGGCGGGGCTGATTTACAGTGCGGTCATGAGTATCATAAGGGAGGAAGGACATGAATAAAAAACGCATAGGGCTTGCGCTCTGCGGCTCTTACTGCACCTATGAAAAGCTGTTCGGCGTGCTGGGCACGCTGTGCGAGCGCTACGATATTGTGCCTATCATGAGCGAGACGGCGGCGAGTACCGACAGCCGGTTTGGCACTGCCGCAAGCTTCAAAAAGCGGCTGTTTGACCTTACCGGCCGTGCGCCCGTTTGCACCATTGCCGACGCCGAGCCCCTCGGGCCGAGTACGCCCATGGACGCACTCGTCATTGCCCCCTGCACGGGAAACACCATGGCGAAGCTAGCCTGCGGCGTGACCGACACGGCCGTCACCATGGCCGCCAAGGCGCATTTAAGAAACGGCAAGCCGCTTATAATCGCCTTTTCCACAAACGACGGTCTGACCGGCTCTGCCCCGAACATAGCGGCGCTGTTCAGCCGCAAAAATGTCTACCTCGTGCCGTACAGACAGGACGATTTTTCAAAGAAGCCCTACTCCCTCGCCTCGGACTTCACGCTCCTGCCCGCCGCCATCGAAGCGGCACTTGAGGGCAGGCAGCTACAGCCGATTTTACTGTAAAACAAAAAGTAAGCTGTTCGTTTGAACAGCTTACTTTTTTTATCCTATCGGATTTCCCAAGCGGGAAAGCACTTCTATAAAATATTCGGGGAGGTCGGTGGTGAGGTGCACGGGCTCGCCGGTGCGGGGGTGGATGAATTTTAGCTCTCGGGCGTGCAGGCACTGGCCGGCAAGACCCTTTTCGGGGCTGGGTGCACCGTAGGTGAAGTCGCCGAGGAGCGGATGGCCGATGTGCGCCATGTGTACTCTTATCTGGTGCGTCCTGCCCGTTTCAAGGCGGCAGCGAACATGCGTATAGCCGTTGTAGCGGGCTATGACCTCCCAGTGCGTCACGGCGTTTCGGGAGTTTTTGTCCGTCACGGCCATGCGCTTGCGGTCGGTGGGGTGTCTGCCGATGGGGGCGTCTATCGTTCCGCTATCCTCACGCAATCTGCCCTTGACCACGGCCTCGTACACTCGAGAAAGGCTGCGATCCTTGAGCTGCTCGGAAAGACCCAAATGCGCAAGGTCGTTTTTCGCAACGATCAAGAGTCCCGAGGTGTCCTTGTCGATGCGGTGGACGATGCCGGGGCGCTTCTCGCCGCCGATGCCGGAGAGCGTGTCGCCGCAATAGTGCATGAGGGCGTTGACCAGCGTTCCGTCAGGATGCCCCGCCGCCGGATGCACCACCATGCCCCGGGGCTTGTTGATAACTATTACATCGCCGTCCTCGAACACGACATCGAGCGGGATATCCTGCGCAACAAGCTCCGTTTCCTCCGGCTCGGGGAGCGCAAAGCGCACCGTGTCGCCGCTTTGGCACTTGTAATTTTTCCTGACCGCTTTGCCGTTTACGCAAACCTTTCCTGCATCAAGCAGCTTCTGCGCCGCCGAGCGGGTGAGCGTAGCTTCCGAGCGTGCAAGGAGAGCGTCGATACGCTCGCCGCTCTCCTGTGCAATTATTTCGATAATTTCCATTATATATCCTTGAACTCCGCCAAGATCGAGTCGAGATCGTACTCCGAGGACTTCGCCTTGGACTTGGGGGCAGCGGGCTTGGGCTTGACCGTCGGCTGCACGGGCTTGGGTGCAGGCTTTGCCGTCTGCGGCTTTGCCTTGGGCTGCTCGTCAGAGTCGCCGCTTCTTAGCTCAAACTTAAACGACTCCCAAAAATCGCCCTCGTCGGCCTTGTCGTCCGATACCAGCGGGGTCGCCGTGTCGGGAAACTCAAACGACAGCGTTTCGATGCCGGAAACATCGTACTTGTCGTCCGTCACGGGCTTTTTGACCTTCCTCTCGGGCTTGGGCTCGGCCTTACGCTCGCTTCTTCTCGGCTTTTCTTCCTCCTCGTCGTCGTCATCGTCATCGGACTTGCCGCCCCTGAAGATATCCACGATGAGGTAGATTATAAACGCAAGGCAGGCCACGACAAGGAACACATCGGCGACATTGAACACGGCAAAGTTCATGAACTCGACCTTGAACATGTCCACCACATAGCCGTACAGCGCACGGTCGATGCAGTTGCCCACGGCGCCGGCAAGCGCCAGCACGGCGCACCAGTTTGCAAAGCGAGACTTGAACATGTGCTTTGCCAGCACGACGATGATGACGATTATAAACAGTGCGGCAACGCCG
Organism: Clostridiales bacterium; assembly: GCA_003533405.1. GTDB lineage: Bacteria > Bacillota > Clostridia > Oscillospirales > Oscillospiraceae > F23-B02. The sequence goes on from DQDL01000099.1 coordinate 22,243, forward strand.
AGAAACAGCCAGCGTGCATACGCTGCGTCGCCCAAAAGGCCGAACGCCGCTCCGCTGTTATGGATGTTGACGAGCTTGACGACGCCCGGGATGAGCGCAGCCTCGCCCGTTGAAAGCGTGATGTTCACCGTGACCCAGTATTTAAGCCACTGGTCGCCTATTAAAATTATGGCGGCTATGATTGCATACAGCATTTATCTTTCCCCTTTAACGATGGGTATATATAACCTATTTTGCACCAAAATGCTCAAATAGTCAATAGGGACAGCTTTCGCTGTCCCTATTTCAGCTTAAATTTTACAGTTTTGCAACGACTGCCGCGCAGCGGGGGCACAGTCCGGTCTCGGGATCGGCCTTAGTTGAGTGCATCCAGCAGCGGGGGCACTTGGTGCCCGGTGCTTCCTTGACGGAAACGGTCAGGCCGCTGTTGTAGCTGCCCTCGCCGACAACGGCCTCGGGGTCAGTCTCGTCCTCGTCGGAGATAAGGCACTCGGACACGATGAACAGCTCGCTCAGGTTCATGTCGGAGATGCGCTCAACGGTCTGCCTGCTTGCACCCTTTGCGTGCAGGGTGACGGAAGCCTCCAAGGGCTTGCCGATGCGCTTTGCGCCGCGGGCAGCCTCCAAAACGCCGTTTACATCGTTTCTCACGGAGATGAGGGCGTCCCACTTTGCCATCTCGTCGTCGGAAAGAGCGTACTCGGTAAAGGGCTTGTTCATCTCGTTAAGCACGACATTGCGGACATCGTCGCCCTCACGGTGCGGCATCGCCAGCCAGATCTCGTCGCAGGTGAATGCGAGGATGGGGGCGAACATCTTGGTCATGGTGTCGAGGATGAGGTACAGAGCGGTCTGGGCGCTGCGGCGCTTGAGACCGTCACGCTCCTCGCAGTAGAGCCTGTCCTTGATGATGTCGAGATAGAAGTTTGAAAGCTCGACGACGCAGAAGTCGTTGATGAGGTGCGACACCACATGAAACTCGTAATCGTCATATGCGGCGGCGGCCTTCTCGATGAGCTTGTTGAGCTTGGTGATCGCCCACTTGTCGAGCTCCAGCATATCCTCGGGCTTGACGAGGTCGTTTGCGTCGAAGCCGTCGAGGTTTCCGAGGCAGTAGCGGGCGGTGTTGCGGAACTTGAGGTAGTTCTGCGAAAGCTGCTTGAAGATCTCCTTGGAGCAGCGCACATCGACATGGTAGTCGGCAGAGCCCGCCCACAGACGGATCATATCTGCGCCGAACTCCTTGACGATGTCGGCGGGGTCAACGCCGTTGCCGAGGGACTTGTGCATAGCACGACCCTCGCCGTCGACCGTCCAGCCGTGGGTCAGGCACTCCTTGTACGGTGCGCCCATGCCCAGTGCGCCGACGGCAACGAGCAGAGACGACTGGAACCAGCCACGGTACTGGTCGCCGCCCTCCATGTACATATTTGCAGGCCAGAAGCCCTGGTCACGCTTCATTGCGGCAAAGTGAGTCGAGCCGGAGTCGAACCAGCCGTCAAGCGTGTCGGTCTCCTTGGTGAAGTGCGTACCGCCGCAGTGCGGGCACTTGAAGCCCTGCGGCAGAAGCTCCTCTGCCTCACGCTCAAACCATGCGTTCGAGCCGTGCTCCTCGAAGATAGCGGCAACGGACTCGATGCTCTCGTCGGTGCAGACGGGCTTGCCGCAGTCGGTGCAGTAGAAAACGGGGATGGGCAGACCCCAGCGGCGCTGACGGGAGATGCACCAGTCGGCACGCTCACGGATCATCGATGCCATGCGCTCCTGACCCCATGCCGGCAGCCAGCGGACATTTTCGCATGCCTTGACGGCCTCCTCCTTGAAGCTGTCGACCGAGCAGAACCACTGCGGAGTGGCACGGAAGATGATCGGGTGCTTGCATCTCCAGCAGTGCGGGTAGCTGTGGACGATATCCTCGGAGGCGAACAGAACGCCGCTCTCCTTCATGTCGTTTAAGATGATGGGGTTGGATTCCTCGGTCCCGAGCCCTGCGTACTTACCGGCGTAGTCGGTGTGCTTGCCCTGATCGTCCACGGGGACGACCATGTCCATGCCGTAGCGCTTGCAGGTCAGATAGTCGTCTGCGCCGAAGCCGGGGGCGGTGTGGACGCAGCCTGTGCCGGAGTCCATGGTGACATAGTCGGCCAGCACCAGACGGCTGGTCTTGGGCAGGAAGGGATGAGAAGCGAGCATATTCTCGAAGAAGCTGCCGGAGTGGGTCTCGACGATCTCGTACTCGTCGATACCGCCGACTGCCATGACCTTCTCGACGAGCGCCTCGGCGACGATGTACATTTCGCCGTTAGCGGCCTTGACGATGGCGTAGCTCTCGTCCGGATGCAGGGCGATAGCAAGGTTGCCGGGCAGCGTCCAGATGGTGGTCGTCCAGATGACGAAGTAAAGCTTCGACTTATCAAGGTGCGAAAGCTTCCCGAGATCATCGTTCATGGCAAACTTGACATATACGGTCGTGCACGGGTCGTCCTGATACTCGATCTCGGCCTCGGCCAGTGCGGTCTCGTCATGAGCGCACCAGTAAACGGGCTTGAGGCCCTTGTAGATGTGGCCGTTTTTATACATCTTGCCGAACACACGCACCTCGTCTGCCTCGAAGCCCTTGTTCATGGTCTTGTACGGGTGCTCCCAGTCGCCGATAACGCCAAGGCGCTTGAAGCCCTCCATCTGGATGCCGATGTACTTTTCGGCGTAGGCCTCGCAGGCCGAGCGGAAGTCGGCAACACTCATTGCCTTGTGATTTAGCTTCTGCTCCTTGATGATGGCGCTCTCGATGGG
>DQDL01000083.1 GCA_003533405.1 Clostridiales bacterium
CGGCTTAGCCGGAGGTTTTGATTTTTGCTTTTTACTTATTCACAAACGCTACTGCGTCGTGGCTGCCGACGGCGCAGAAAATGCTATTTTCAACATAGGCTCGGAGGGTCGGGATGAGGGAACGGAGGTCTGCGGCGGTAGTGTCGAGTATCTCGTGGCGCAGCTTGGCGATAAACTCGGGCGTCGTGCCACGCAGATAGCGGCGGCAGCTCAATTCACACTGTCCGGCGGGGTCGAGCAGGGGGTCGGTGGTGTTCACCGTGCCGATGATGATATCGTCAAGCGGCATGTCCTCGGAGAGCATCTCACCCAGCACATCGGGCAGCGCCGCAAATGCATCGGCGGAGCTCATGAGATTCGGGTCACGGTACGAGTAGCAGAAAATGTCGCCGTTCGAGCGGACGCTCATGCCCGTGCCGTAAGCGCCGCCCTGCACACGCACGGCGTTCCACAGGTAGCCGTAGGTCATGAGGGACGACAAAACCGGCCATGCGCCGCTGAATTTTCCGCCGAATGCGTTGAGATTTCCGCCCAGTGCGCTGAAGCCGACATCGGCGGGTATCTCGACGGCGCAGTCGGTCTTTGCACCCTCGGGCGCAGCGGCAGCTTCGCCTATCTCGCTTTCCGGCAGAGCCTTTACAAAGCTCTCTATCGCCGAAATAGACGGCTCGCCGCCGAAGCCGACAAACAGTCTGTTTGCGGCAAAGGCACGGTGCGCAAGCCCGGCAAGCTTTTCGCCGAGCGCTTCGGCGTGCTCGGAAAAGCTTGCTGCAAGGTCTGCAAACCAGCGGGCAAAGCTCTCACCCTCAAGCGCTTCACGCAGTGCGGCCTCGGCCGAGAAGCCCGACAGCGCCTTTGTCATTGCAAAGCTGTGGCCGTTTCCGATGAGCGACTGCTTGATGAAATAATCGCTCTGCATAACTATTTCGCCTATCTTGTCGGTCTCGCTCCAGCAGGTGTGCAGCAGAAGCTCGCTCAGCAGCTCCATGGCCGCCTGTGCGTTTTCACGCAGGGTGCTTGCCGAAACGAGAAGATACGGCTTGCAGCTGTCAAGCTCACCCTCGTGCGAGATGATATCGACCTTTGCGGCGATGCCGCCGAGCGTGGACTTTATCTTGTTCTGAAGCTCAAGCGCCGTGAGGTTTTCCGTGCGCAGGTCGCCGAGACAGCTTGTGAGCAGGTTCAAAAGCCGAAGCTCCACGGTCGTGAAGTCGGACACATCAAAGTACAGGTTAAGATACACGATGCCGTCCGAGTTTACCTCCACGCTCAGCGCCGGTCTGCCTGCGATATCAACGGTCGCAGTCCTTATCGGCTCAACATCACGGGGAACATCGCCAAGCTCCAGAACCGGCAGGGTCGAGAGGGTCTCCTCGTCATCCTGACTTTGCTGCCAGAGCTGCATTTTTTGGGTGGCGTTCATCATTTCCCGACGTTTTTCGTCGTCCCATGCGGCAGCCTCGGCCTCGCACCTTGCCTTTTCACGCTGAGCGTCGTCAAATAGCTTTGTTTTGGACGGCAGAGCGTAGACATAGCACTTATCGTCGGGGTCTGCGAGCATTTCGAGCATGAGCGCTTCAAAATAGCCGGTGTCGAGCTTATTGCGCAGTGCATCAAACACCTTGGCGTTATCGATGTGCAGCAGCGGGTCGCCGCCGTAAAGCCAGCCGTCGAGCGCCTTTATCGCAAGCTCCACGCCATACGGCTCCGTGACCTCGCGGCAGTTGAAGGCAAAGCGCTCGATGCAGGCGTGCAGTGCGCTGCGGTCAAGGCCGTTTTCGGCAACACGGCGCACGGTCTCGGGCACAAAGGAGCGAATTTCGTCAAACTTATCGGCGGCGGTGTTTAGAACCACGAGCGCCGCCGACGGCTGATAAATGCCGTCGTTTATCTCAAGGCCGACATCCTGCGCAAGGCCGTTTTCCAAAAACGCACGCTTGAGAGGCGCTTCGTTAGAGCCGGTGAGACAGTCTGCGATTATCTTCGCCGCATAGAGCTTTTCAATTTCGTCAAAGCGGCACAGGAGCTTACCCATGACCATGTGCGCACGCAGCTCCTCGCCCTCGGTGGGCTCGAAGGAAACGGTCGCCGTGCCGGTGACTGGCTTTTGATCTTTAAAGTCAAAGTCCGGCTCAAGGTAGTCGTAGTGAGAGAGATATTCTGCGTCTATGTACTCCAGAACGCTGTCTATATCCATGTGTCCGTCAAGGAAGAAGCGGGCGTTTGAGGGGTGGTAAAAGCGCTTGTGCGTTGCGATAAACTGCTCATAGCTTAGGTCTGTTATGTTCTCGGGTCTGCCGCCGGAGGAGAAGCCGTAGCAGGTGTCCGGGTACATGAGCCTGTCGCAGGCGTCGCCCATGATGCGCTCGACATCGGCGTATGCGCCCTTCATCTCGCTGAACACGACGCCGTTGTAGCTGACGCTGCCGTCCTCATCAAACTCGTAATGCCAGCCCTCCTGCATGAATATCTCGGGCATGGAGTAGATGCTGGGACGGAACACCGCATCGAGATACACGCTCATGAGGTTGAAAAGATCCTGCTCATTGCGGCTCGAGACCGGAAACATGGTCTTGTCGCCGAAGGTGTAGGCGTTCAAAAAGGTCTGCATGGAGCTTTGCAGAAGTGACACGAACGGCTCCTTTACGGGGAATTTTTCCGAGCCGTTAAGCACGCTGTGCTCAAGAATGTGGAAAACGCCGGTGTCGTTTTCGGGAAGGGTCCTGAAGGAGACGGCAAAGGTCTTGTTGAGGTCGGCTCTGTCAAAGTACAAAAGCCGGGCGCCGCACTTTTTGTGCCGCAGGGTGTAGAGCGTGGCCTTTTTCGCCTCGACATACTGCCTTTTTTCAAGCTCGAAGCCGGCGGTCACGCCGCCGGGCTCCAAGTCGCATAGTTTCGTTTTTTCGGTTATCATTTTTTCTCGCCTTTCATAATGCAGCCCTTCTGTGGTTGTACTGCGCCCTCATTTTAGCGCATCGTCAGACAAAAAACAACAGGATTCGACCTTCGCGATATGAACAAAAATTGCAAAAACCGGCGATATTTCGCACAAATGGGAGCCCCTGCGGCTTTTTGCCGCAGGGGCAGGTGTTCAGAGAGTGAGTACCTTCACGGCGGCACGGGCAGCCGAGGCTGCGTCCGGCGTGTAGATATCTGCGCCTATCTCGTCGCAGAAGCTCTGGCTGATGGGTGCTCCGCCGACCATGATGGTCGTCGTGTCACGGATGCCGGCCTGTTTTGCAAGCTCCACTATCTGCCGCATTTCCTGCATCGTTGTCGTGAGCAGGGACGAGCAGGCGATAATGTCGCAGTCGTGCTCCTTTGCCGTCTGAATGAACTTCTCCGGCGGGACATCAGCCCCGAGATCGTACACCTCGATGCCGCTGCCCTCGAACATTATCTTGACGAGATTCTTGCCAATATCGTGCAGGTCGCCGAGCACCGTGCCGATGCAGGCGGAGCCAATGGAGCGGCTGCTTCCGTCCTCGGACACCATGTGCGGCTTGAGTACGGCGGTGGCGGCGGCCATGCACCGTGCGGCAATGAGCATTTCGGGAACGAAGGCTCTGTTTGCCGAGAAATCCTCGCCCAATTCGTTCATGCCGACGATGAGCCCGCCCGAGAGAATGTCCTGAGCGTCCATGCCGTCATTAAGCGCCTCGTCTATGAGCGCCAGCAGCTTTTTCTGCTGACCCCGCTTGATGGCTGATGCTATCTTCGTGAGGATATCGCCCTCGGCCTCCTCGGTTTTGGTTTCGACTGCGGCAGCCGTGCTCACGCCGTCGAGCCTGCGGCGGGGGATATCCGGCAGGTCGAAATGCGGCATATGCAGCTTTGCGTTGTAGTCGTCTATCGCACGGTCGATGTACTGATCTATATGCGGGTACACGGCGCCGGGCAAGCCGTAGGTGATAGACGGAATGAAGTGTCCGCCCGGGCAGCAGTCACGCAGCGTTTTCTCGGCGTAGGCGGTTATCTCCTCGGGCGTGGCGTCGGCACGGTCTATGGCGGCACCCATGCCGCCCATTAAAACGAGCCTGCCCTTTAAATGCTTCTGCAATGCGGGGATGTTGTTCTCCGGCAGCGTGCCCTGCCAGACCTGTATGCCGATCTCGGCCATGTCATCGACGATGTCGGCAAGGTATGCGTCGCCGTGGTGGACGGCGATGCAGCCACGGGAGCGAATGTAGCCGTAGAAGCGGCGGTACGGCTCCTTGAAGAACTCACGCCACATATCCGGCTTCATGAAAAGTGCGGTCTTTGTGCCCCAGTCGTCGTGCGAGAAGATGACATCCGGCTGGAGATTGTCAATAAGAAGCTGTACATATTCAAGGCGGTACTGCGTGATGTACTCTATAAGCTCGTGCATCTCGTCGGGGTGCTCGTACAGCGCCGTGAGCGTGTTTTCAAAGCCCATGAGGAAGTGGCACTGCTCGAAAATGCCCGTACCCATGAAGCCCGCAACGAGCTGCTTATCCCCTGCGGCGGCTCGAGCCTTGGCTCGGCACTCCGCCCAGCCCTCGGTGCAGTTTGCGGCGATATCGGGGGCGTGGACAAATTCACGCCAGCGGGTGATATCCGGACAGACGGTGAGCCCGTCGCCGTGCAGCGGCGTTGCGCCCGGAGCGTCCTCGGGGAAGCTTATGGTCGTGCCCCAGCGATCCTTTGACACCGAGCCGCGCTTGCGGTTGCCGCACAGATAGACATTTATCGGGTCGTACAGGCACATGTGCAGCGCCTCATACTGCTTTAATATCCTTTCGGGCTTGCCGTCGGGCTTCAGTAATTCAAGAAAAATTTCCTTTGCAGTCTGCATATCAGTCACTCCTTAGTAGAACGCAGGATGTGTATGTCATGGTGAGCTTGCCGTAATTATACTCAAGCCCCGAGCGGCGGCAAATGTCGCTGACCCAAAGGCCGTAGGCCTCCATGGACGAAAGCCGCTTTTTCGGGAAGCGGCAGGGCTTCGTGGGATAGGTGCATTTTGCGCAAACGGTGCAGGTGCCGGCCGTCAGCGCAAGGCAGTCGGGGCAGAGCATCCTCGCCTGGCGGGCGAAGCTTTCAAAGCTTTTCTTGTGGCGGCGGGATATCTCCTGCATACCGTCATAATCAAACTCGTCGGAAAGCGTGCCTGTGGTCTGCACGAGAACACCGCTTTTGCAGCCGGCGATATCCTCTATCGCCTGCTCGAGCGTCCCGCAGCCCGGCGGACACGCCCAGCTTGCGCCGTATCTTCCGCAGCGGTTTTGCCTGCACATGGTGCGCACGTCGGCTCTCGGCACAAACGCCTCCATATTCGCCGCAGCGTAATGCGAAAAGCCGTTTTCCGCCGCAAGGGTCATCAGCCGTGTCATATCCGTTGTACCTCTTGACAAAGCAGTCGATGACTGCTTATATAATAAAGATATAATGATATTATATTAAGGAGGAAAGTCCGTGTCAAGCATCGAAGTGCGGGCAAGCGGCAAAGTGCATACCGTGCAGGTAAACGATAACGAAACGCTGCTGGCGGCTTTGCGCAAAGCGGGCTTCTCCGTTCCCGCCGCCTGCGGCGGCAGGGGCAAATGCGGCAAGTGTCGTGTGAAGCTAAACGGCGTGCAGCGCCTTGCGTGCAAGGTCATCCCCACGGACGGCGACACCGTCGAGCTTCCCGAAGCCGCCGGCGGTGCGATACTCACGGAAACGGTCGATATCGCCGCACCCAAGGCGGCTCAAAGCGGCATAGCCGCCGCCGTTGACCTCGGCACGACCACCGTCGCCGTGCGCATTTACGACCTTGAAAATGCGGCGGAGCTCAGAACGCTCAGCGCATGGAACGCTCAGGCGGCCTACGGCGGCGATGTCATCAGCCGCATCCGCTACACCATGGATGAGCCGGACGGCCTGCACGAGCTGTCGGTACTCATCCGCCGCCAGACCGAGGACTTGATACTTACCGCTCTCGCCGAATGCGGCAGAGATAAAGCTGAGCTAAAGAGCGTTTTCCTTGCCGGAAACACCGTCATGCAGCACATTTTTGCGGGCTTGCCCGTGCGCTCGATAGCGACTGCGCCCTTTAAGCCCGAGACGCTTTTTGAAGCCACCACGGGCGATACGCTTCTCGGTGCGGAGGTGAACTTCTCCCCGTGCGTCGCCGGATATGTCGGCGGCGATATCACGGCGGGACTGCTTGCGTCCAAGCTGTGTTCCGCCGGGGGAAGCTCGCTGTTTTTGGATATCGGCACGAACGGAGAAATGGCGATCGTGAGCGGGGGCAGGGTCTCCTGCTGCGCCGTCGCCTCCGGCCCTGCATTCGAGGGTGCGGGCATAAGCTGCGGCATGCCGGCGCTCGCAGGCGCCGTCAGCCATGTGCGCTATGACCGAGGCTTTTTGTACGATGTAATCGGCGCAGTCGAGCCTGTCGGCATCTGCGGCTCGGGGCTCATCGACCTTGCCGCCACGCTGCTTAAGCTCGGCTGCATAGACCCCGGCGGCAGACTGCTTCCGCCGGAGCTTGCGCCCGAGAAAGTGCGGCGGTACATCCGTCCGGACGGGCAGGGTAACGGCGTGTTTTACCTCACGGAAAACGTGTACCTCACCGCCGCCGATGTGCGCAGTCTCCAGCTTGCCAAGGCCGCCGTTGCCGGCGGTGTTGAGGTGCTGCTTGACCGGCACGGGATAAAGGCAGGCGACCTTTCAAGGGTCTGCCTTGCCGGCGGCTTCGGCAATTACATCGACCCCAAAAGCGCCATGGTGCTCGGCATGCTGCCGGAAATTTCGCCGGAGCGCTTGCGCTGCCTCGGCAACACCTCGCTTGCCGGTGCGTCCATGGCGGCGGTCGATCCCGAGTGCCGCCGTGAGCTTCGCTCATGCGCCGAAAAATGCGAATATATCGAGCTGTCCGGCCTGCGGGAATTCACCGAGGCGTTCACGGACAACATGACTTTTGATATTACGGAGGACTAATCATGCAGATCCGCTTTCCGCTCATTCTCGACGGTGCGACCGGCACCGAGCTTCAAAAATGCGGCTACAAGGGCGATGTCAGCGCCGAGCAGTGGGTGCTCGATAATCCCGAGAGCATCGTCGGCATACAGAAAGGCTATGTCGCCGCCGGAAGCAATGTTTTGTACTCGCCGAGCTTCGGCGCAAACCGCCGCAAACTCGAAGAGCACGGCATTTTCAACAAGACCGCCGACTACAACCGCCGTTTAGCGGCGCTTTCGCAGAAGGCCGCCGACGGCAGGGCCTTCGTCGCCGGTGACATTTCCCCGACCGGCCTGTTCCTCTCCCCCTTGGGCGAGGCCTCGTTCGAGGAGCTTGTGGATATCTACACCGAGCAGGCGGCAGGTCTTGAGCAGGCGGGCGTCGATCTTTTCGTCATCGAGACGATGATGACGCTCTCCGATGCCAGAGCGGCAGTCCTCGCCGTGCGCAGTGTCAGCGATAAGCCCATTTTCGTGACCTTCACCTGCGACGAGAACGGCCGCAGTCTCTCCGGCACGGATATCACCGCCGCCCTGACCGTTTTGCAGGGCATGGGCATCGACGCATTCGGCCTGAACTGCTCGGCAGGCCCAGCCGAAATGCTGCCGCAGATAAAGCGCTTGCGTGAATTTTCCCGTGTGCCGCTTATCGTCAAGCCCAACGCAGGCATGCCCGAGATACAGGGCGGCAAGACCGTGTATAACTGCACGCCCGAGCAGTTCGTGGAGCTCATCCCCGAGTTTTTGGCCTCCGGCGTCGCCATCTTCGGCGGCTGCTGCGGCACGACCGCCGAGCACATCGCCGCCCTGAGTAAGGCACTCAAAAACGCCGAGCCGGTCGCCCCCGCACCGAAGTTTACCGACCTGCTTCCGGCCTCGACCGAGAAGCTCACGGCGTATCTGCCGGTCGATGCACGATGCGGCAAAGTCCTCGCCGTCACGCCCGACTTTGAGGACGAGCTGTCCGATGCGCTCGACACCGACGATGCCATGGTCGCCGTGCGGCTTGACACATGGGAGGATGTCGAGTTGTTCGCCGACTGCCAGTACATGATATCCAAGCCCCTGTGCATCGTGTGCGACGACGCCGATATCCTCGAAGCGGCGCTGCGTGCCTATCAGGGCCGTGCCCTATATGAGGGCGCCCTCCCCGACTCCGCCCTCGCCCCGCTGGTGAGCAAATACGGCGTGATAATTTGATGAAAACGCAGTTGAATGGGCAGACTATCCCGCACGACAAGCCCACGGACGAGCTTCTTTCGATGCTCCGCTGTGCGGATATGCAGAGCTTCTGTCTCGCCTGCGAGGCACTCTCGGCTCGGGGCGAGACTGCCGCCTTGACCCCGTTTTTGCAGTCGGGCGACCGCTATCGCAGGCTTTATGCGTTTAAGCTCATCGGCGCAGCCACGCCCCGTGAGTTCTTGGACGAGCAGCTGCGCTCGGACGATTTTTTGTTCGTCAGTGCGGCGCTTCACATCATCGCCGAGCACGCCCCTGCCTGCGATGAGGCGCTCGTAAAGGCGGCGGTAAGTGCGCATCTTGCGCAGCTTCACGATGAGGCTGCCGCACTATGCGTTCTGTCGGCAAACGACGAAAATTATGCTTTTTTGCTCGGACTTTTGGAAAAAGCCGAGCGCAGCATGACGCAGGAGATGATCGCCGAGGTACTGCTGGGAAGCTACCTGCCGGAAAGAGCCGAGGAGGTCATAGACACGCTTGCCGCCTCACCCAACCCAAAGCTGCGCACCATGGCAGCCCGCCGCACCTCCAGCTTAGGTCTCGACACCGCCCGCTTCACCTCCGACCAAAACTCCCATGTCCGCCGCGCGGCGATGAAATATGATACTTAAAGGCTCTGCCCGAGAGGGCGGAGCTTTCAGCTGCAAATTTGCGGAAAAATTGATGTATACTATTGAAAATGCAATTCTTCTGTGCTAGAATGTGGCCGAAATGACCGAGACGGTCATATTTTTCGGAGCACAGGTTAGCGAAAGCTAACTTGCGGCTATAGCATCAAGGAGTGATGTTTGTCATGAACGAAAAAATTGAACTTACCGGCGTGCCGGAGACGATGCTGCAAACGCTTTACGCCCGTGCCAAGGAGAGCCGCACACGGGGTGCGGTGACCGACAAAAAGGCCGAGGAAATTATCGAAAAATTAGACTACGACTTTTCGCTTGCCGACAGCGATATTGCCATGAGCAGCGGCGTTATCGCCCGAACCATCGTGCTGGATAAAATGGTGAGCGGCTGGCTGAGTGAGCACCCCGGCGCCGTCGTCGTGAACATCGCCTGCGGCTTGGACACCCGCTGCTACCGCATGGAGGGCTACAAGCACTGGTACAACCTCGACCTGCCGGAGACCATCGCCGTGCGGGTGAAGCTGCTGCCCGAGGACGGTGCGATATCGCAGATCGCCATGTCGGCAATGGACGATTGGGGCAGTGTGATAAAGGAAAACGCCCCGACGCTCGTCATCATCGAGGGGCTTACGATGTATCTAACGCAGGAGGATGTGCAGCGTATATTCGAGGTCATTGCCGCACGCTTCGAGGCGGCGACCGTGTTTGTCGAGACGATGAACCCCGTGATGGTCAGGCGCTTCAAGGAAAAGTCCATCGACCAAAGCGGCGCAAGGTTTAATTGGGGCGTGAAAAACGGTCAGGCGCTGGCCGGGCTCCTGCCGGACTTCCGCTTTGTCTGCGAGCACGGGCTCACCGAGGGCATGGCTCAGTTCGTGCCGATATACAAGCTTTTAGACAAGCTGCCCACGGTGCGCAGCATCTCAAATAAAATTATCGTTTTGGAAAGGTGAGAGCCATGTCGTTTTTTGAAAACACACGCAGGCCGGAGGGGTTCGGCGGCAAGCTCATGGTGAGCATGATGAACCTCGGCCACGCTGCGCTTGCCGAATGGGGCTTGCAGCATCTTGCGGTGCCGGAGGGCGCCGCTGTTTTAGACTGCGGCTGCGGCGGCGGAGCGAACATTAAAAAGCTGCTGGAGAAAGCTGCCCAAGGCAGCGTCAAGGGCATCGACTACTCCGAGGTGAGCGTCGAAAAATCCCGCAGCCTCAACGCCTTGGCGATAAGCGCCGGACGCTGCGAGATAATGCAGGCAAATGTGGCGCAGCTTCCGTTTGAGGATAACTCGTTTGACCTTGTGACGGCGTTCGAGACCGTGTACTTCTGGCCGGAGCTGCCCGCCTGCTTCCGTGAGGTCGGGCGAGTGCTCCGCCCGGGCGGCACATTTTTTATCTGCAACGAATGCGGCGAGGATAATAAGTGGACGGATATCGTGAGCGGCCTGAAAATTTACACCGCCGACGAGCTCACGCAGGTTTTAACAAAAGCGGGCTTTACCGATATCGTCATGCACAAAAACGACAAGGGCTGGCTGTGCGCCACGGCTCGAAAATGAGGGAAAAATGTCGAAAAAGCGACCGAATTTCAGAAGAAAGAAATGAGCAAAATGTACCGGGGCAAGGAGATATTCAAGCCCTTGAACACCGGCTGGATAGACGAGCGTGTTGCCTGCGTGCGTGAGTGGGTGGCGAACATTTTCTTCTACCGCAAGGGCGACAGCGTCATCATGATAGACGCAGGCTATAATTACGACCGCCTTGAGGAGAAAATGGGTTGGTTAGGCCTAGACCCGAAGGCGATAAAGCACATTCTCATCACCCATCAGGATACCGACCATGTCGGTGCAGTCGAGGCCGACAGCCTGGGGCTTTTAGCGGCAAGGCAGAATATCAAATTGGACTATGGCATCCTCGGAAGCTCCGACCTCGACCAAGCGTCGAAGCTTACCGCCAAGCTGCAAACGGAGCTGTTTCTGCCGCTCATCTACCCCTTTGTGCGCTCCGGCAGCTGCAAAATTTATAACCTCGACTTTCCCGAGGTCATCAAGGTGCGCAACGAGCTGCTGCCCGCCGGCGAGCGGGAGGAGAATGTCCCCTGCGACCTAAACGACACGGCGTGGTTTGAGCGCATCGATGCATCCGGCGGCGCTGTGTTCTTCGCAGCGGGCGTGTTCTACTACTTCCTTAAAGAGCAGGTTCGCTCGCTTGTGTGCAAGATGGCGGATGCCTTCCCGGGCGGCGTTTTGGTGTTCGACGCCGCCAACAAAAAGGCGGTCAAGCTCATGCTGAAAACATGGATAAAGGATGCGCAGATAAAGGATGTCGGCGCATACTTTGCCGTTGCCGACGCATACTTTGCCGTTGCCGACGCAAAGGCCGGGCTCAGCCCGTGGGACGAGCGCCTTTCGGTCTCAAGCCGTGGCTACATGCTCGGGTACAACGACCTCACCGACCCCTCGGTCAGCGGCTTTTTCCGCTTTTTGTCCCGTGTCGGCGATAACTCGATGAACATGCAGATAGTGAAGCTGAAATTCGGCAAATGATAGAAAAGAGCTGATGAGCAAGCGCTCATCAGCTCTTTTTGTTGACGCACTTAGGGAATTATGGTAAATTTATAACAAGAATATCAATACCCTATTTCACCTTTGCAATCGTGTCGTGGCAGACCGTGCCGTCCTCGGCGATGGTGGACTGGCGGATGAATTTTGCGTGGCGCTGCAAAACGCCGAGGGCGTACCAATCGTGCGTGCTGAACACTTTGCAGAACTCGGGATAGCCATGCTCTTTGCGGGTGTCAAAATACAGGCAGCGGCTCCCGCCCGCTTCCCATGTCGGCCTCGTCCATGTATCGATAGAACCTGTCCTTGTACTCCCTGACGACCCCGTCGGCGGGAAGCCCCGTGCAGTCGAGCACGAATTTGTGGAGCTTACTTTTGTACCCGGACAGCAGCATCCGGCAGGCCTTTTTCTCTTTCTCGGTCAGCATATTCTCGCCTCCGCAATGATCTTGGCTTCACCTTAAATTTTACCACGCAATTATGAACATTTCCACATAGAAAGACAGGAGGGACGGAAAATGGCGCTATTCTTTTGGCTGTCATGGCTTGTCTTGTCGCTCATAACCTCAGTTCTGATCGTAAGGGAGCTTATAAGAGACAAAAAGCAACATGCACAGATCGGCACGGTATGGACAAGGGGTGAGGAGCTGCTGTTTTATTGGCTGGGCACTGCCCAACTGCTCGTCATGTTTTGCCTGCACATATATGTCTGCATATCCAGCGTCGGCGGCTTGACGGCGGGAGGATTGCTGACGGCCGTTCTTACGACGACTTTAACACCGCAAAACTCTGCGGTCATCGGTATGATCATCATCCCCAAAATACTAAAACGCAGCGAAAAGAAAAATGCCGCACCCGCCGAGCCGTTCAAGTTCACCGCAGGAATGAAGCTGGTGTGCGCCGCATTAGTCATCGTAGTCGCTGCCGCCACGCTCGCTTGCAGGTACGGCGCACTTGGCGCAGGCACGGCACTTTTGATAAGCCTGCTCAGCACCGTCGTTGCGCAGGGCGTGTTCCTCATATTACTGCGCAAAAAACCGCAGCATCCCACCGAGTGGGAGGATGATTTTGAATGAGAGGAGAGAGCCGGGATGACACACCGCCGCATGATATGCCTGCTGCTTGCGTTGGCGGCCTGCGCTGCGCTTGCTGGGTGCGGGTTTTCTGTGAGCTGTGACAACTCCACACCGGCGCAGGAGCTGGTGAGCGAGGTGTACGACAGTAAGCTCAAGGACGCACTGGTCGATGAAAACGGTGTGTGCCGATTTGACACGCTCGATGAGCTTGCCGAGCACTTCAAGCTCGAGTGCGCACGTGCCCCGCAGGAGTACAGGCAGTCGTATGAGCCGTATGCGGTTCTGTTGTTTGACGACGGCTCAAGGGCTTTCGTGTTCTTTGACCCCGACAGCTTCGAGATAGTAAAGTGTCTTGTTGTGGATAAGTTCACGGAGCACGATGCCATGGCCGAAAAGCTCGATGAGCTGCAAAAAAGCAATGCGGCATTCGACGAGTGGCGGGCGCTCGATAAATACAACACCGGTATGAGCACCGCATCAAAAATGCACGGGCACTGCGTAGCGGTGAGCGACGGCGTGCTTGCGGTCGTACTCGGCAACGGCAATAATCCGCAGGTGAAAATGACGGATTTCATGTCCGACGAGGATTTGTTCGGCACTTCGCTTCCCGATGACCGCATCGCCTGCGACCTGTACACAGTCTGGCCGCTGCTGCCGATAGATAAGGATTTTAATAACTGACCATCGCATAGAAATAACAAGGACAGGCGGAAGCCTGTCCTTGCGTTGTTTATGTGTTTTTTAGCAGGTAGGCTTTGTCCGCCTTGCCGTTTTGCGAAATGATTATTTTATCGTCCTGCACATGGAGCTCGTCGTCGAGGACGGCGATGTTTTCCCAGTGCGAGCGGAGGTAGGGGTAATCGAGGTCAAACTCCGAGACCGAGGGAAGCATCGCCGGATACAACGCCGACTTTAGCCGCTTTAAGCCGATGAGCGTTGTCTCGGACACGCCTCCGCAAGGCCGAGCACTTCGCTCTCGGTCAGCCCGAAATACTGCCCGTCGAAAACGAGCGTCCGGCAGTCAATTATGCGCCCGAACGAGGCTGATGTTGGGATCATAACAGCACCTCTGTTTAACTCACTGCTTATTTGTAGTTATACACGATGGTTGCTCGGTCGAGGGGGTTGTTGTCACGGTCGATGGCGATGTCGCTCCACTGGGCTTTTGTGCCCTTGTAATTGATGGTCAGCTTTAGTTTGCTGTCGAGCAGCAGGGCGCTTGAGCCGATGCTCTTGACGCTTGTCGGAATGGTGATGCTCGTGAGGTAGCGGCAGTCGCAGAAGCACAGGGCGGGGATGGCGGTCACGCCGTCGGGAATGACGATGGAGGTCAGACAGGTGCTTCTGAATGCGCCCTCGCCGATGGTCTTGAGACCTGCCGGAAGGGTGATATTCTTAAGAGCGCCGCAACCGCTGAACGCTTCCTTGCCGATGCTCTGAAGCGTCGTCGGGAGTGTGACGCTTGCGAGATTGCGGCAGCCTGCGAAGGTCATGAAGCCGACGCCCTTTACGCCTTCGGAGATGACGACGCTCTCAAGGTTTTCGCAGAAATGGAAGGCCTCATCGCCGAGACTGCCGAGCTTGTCGGGCATGGTGACGCTTTTGAGCATGGTGCAGCTTTTAAAAGCTTCCTTGCCGATGCTGTCAAGGCTGCCGGAGAATGTGACGGTACGAAGACTGTCACAGCCGCTGAACGCATAGTCGCCGACGCTCTTGAGCGAGGTGGGGGCGGTGAGAGATTGAATGCTGCTTCCGGAAAATGCTTTGCTGCCGATCTTCTCAAGCCCCTTGGGCAGAGTGAAGCTGCCGGAGAAGCCGCAGCCGTAGAATGCCTCGTCGCCGATGACCTTGACGCTGTCGGGGACGGTGAAAGAGACGGTGCTGACAACGCCGGGCAGACAGCTTAAAAGCTCGGTCATGTCCTTGGTGTAGAGAACGCCGCCGACAACGCAGTAGTAGGGGTTTGCCTCGCTGACGATGTAGCCGGTGAAGCTTTTGCAGCCACGGCAAATGTTTGCGCCGATGTTCTTGACGGAGGCGGGGATAGTCAGCGTCTTAAGGCGGTCGCAGCCGATGAATGCACTGTCGCCGATGGTCTCAAGCCCCTCGGGCAGGGTGATCGTCTCAAGGTCGATAAGTGACGCAAAAGCGGCGCTGCCGATGCTCTTGAGGGTGCTCGGCAGGGTGATGCGCTTGAGACCCTCTGCGGCCGAAAATGCGGAATCGCCGATAGTCTCGACACCCTCGGGGATGACGATGCTGCTAAGGCTCATGCAGAACTGGAACGCACGCTCGCCGATGCTCTTGACGGAAGCGGGAATGGATACGCTCGAAAGCGATTCGCACTCTTCAAAGGCGTAGCTGCCGATGCTGGTCACGCCGTCGGAGATAACGACCTTGCTGAACGACTTCTTCCAAGGCACCTTGTTTTTGCTGCTGTCACGGTTGTCGTAGTCGTACATTTTGCCGCTGCCGCTTATGTAGAGCGTGTCGCCGGTGATCTTCCACTCGACATTATCGCCGCACTTGCCGCCCTTGGACGGGTCGGGCACGGTCACGCTCACGCTGCGGCTGTATGCCGAGGTGACATTGTTTTTGTCGACAACGGCGACGGCCTTTATCTTGTAGTAATAGGTCACGCCGAGGGAGGCGCCGTTGTTGTTATAGCTGGTTTTCGTTGTACTGTCGTAGTATTTAAAGTTCTTGCCGTCCGTTGAACGGTAGATCCAATACTTCGATGCGCCGGAAACGCTGCCCCAGCTGAGCAGCGGCTTGTTGTTTGCGTTGAGCTCAATGCTCAGGTCGGGCGCTGCCGGAACACGCTTTATGCTCTTTGCCGTGCTCATTGCGGAGTTTGCGTAGGAGGTCACGGCGCACACGGCCTTGACCTTGTAGTAGTAGGTCGTACCGATGTTGGTGCTGGAGTTTTTGTAGCTTGTGTTCTTTGTGCTGTCGTAGTATTTAAAGTTCTTGCCGTCTGTCGAACGATAGATCCAGTACCTGTCGGCGCTCTTGACCGCATCCCAGCTGAGCATGGGGCGGCCTGCGGAGGTGGTGATCTTCAGGACGGGGGCCGTTAGCGTGGTGAACAGATTTTTGCTGCCGCTGAATGCCGAGGGGACATTCTTGCCGTTCACGACGGCGACGGCCTTTACCTTATAAGAATACTTCGTGCCGGATGCTGCGGCGTTGTTGGTGTAGCTGAGCTTGGTGGTGCTGTCATAGTACTTGTAGTCGCCGCCGTTTGTCGAGCGGTAGATCCAGTATTTCGACGCACCGTCAACGGCCTTCCACTTAAGCTGCGGCTTGCCGTTCGTGCGGTAGATGCTCAGGCTCGGTGCTGCGGGCTTGCACAGAATGCTCTTTACATTGCTGTAGCCGGATGCAACATTTTCGCCGTCTGACACGGTGACGGCCTTGACCTTATAGTAGTAGGTCGTGCCGATATTGGTGCTGGAGTTTTTGTAGCTTGTGTTCTTGGTGCTGTCGTAGTATTTAAAGCTCTTGCCGTCTGTGGAGCGATAGATCCAGTACTTGTCCGCACCGATTATCTTCGTCCAGCTTATCATCGGCTTGCCTGCCGAGGTGGTGATGCTGATGGTGGGGGTGGAGACGGTGAGGTTGCCGTAGTGCATCTTTGCCTTGGTAAGGCTGGTGTTGCTGCTGTCGACCTTGACGAGCTTCCACTGCTTCTGCGTACCTGCGTAGTACACATCGGTGAGCTTATCGCACTTGACGGTGCAGTAGCTGCCTATCTCGGCAAGGCTCACGGGCAGACGCAGCGTTTTCAGGCTGCTGCACTCGTAGAAAGTACCGCCATTCAGGACTCTCACGCCCTCGGGCACGGTCATCTCGGTGAGACTCGTGCAGTAGCCAAAGGCGTAGTCGCCGATGCTGTCGAGCTTGTCGGGAAGCTTTACGCTCTTGAGATTCTCGCAGGCGTAAACAGAGAACCTTTCGAGCGTCGTCACACTTGTCGGGAGCGTGAGGGAGGTGAGCTTATTGCAGGACGAAAATGCGTCGCTGCCGATGACCTTGACCCCGTCGGGAACGGTGAAGGCCGCGCCTGCCTTGCTCTCGGGATAGCGGACGAGCGTGGTCATGCTCTTGTTGTAGAGCACGCCGTCTTTTACGCAGTAGCTTGCGTTCTTGTCGCTGACGGTGATGCTCTCAAGTGCGTGTGCAAGACCGAGCATGTTCCCGTCAAGGCCGGTGACGCCGCTGCCGAAGCTCACGGTGGTTGCCGCCGTCAGACCGTCAAACATTGCGCCGCTTACCTTGGTCACACCGTCTGCCACGACGACGCTTTTGATCTCCTCGCCGTGCTTTTTCCACGGTGCGGGGTTGTCACCGTCGTAGTAGGCCATCTCGCCGGTGCCGGAGATGGTGAGTGTGCCGTCCTTGAGCGCCCATGTCACGCTCTTGCCGCAGCTGCCGCCGATGGGGGCGTTATCGGCGAGGGCCGCTGCCGGAAGAAGCGACACGAGCATGCACAAAACGAGTGCGATGCTGAGTAGTCGTTTTTTCATTTTTTTCTCCTCCTGTGTTTGTTGTAAAACTGTTTGCGCAAGCTGTCACAAAGCTTGCTTTCACTATTATATGTCCGCACGGGACCGTTTGGGGACAGGTATTTTAAAAAAACTTAATTTCCCGTTAATTGACTTTGTGTAAAGTTTGATATATGCTTGGTTAAATATCAAACAAATCCGAGGAGAAAGCGGCAAATGGAAAGCTATTCTTACAGATACAATGCGTGGTTCGGCTCGATAGTCTCGCAGGCGAAGCTTCTAAGCGGGCAGGCGGGGCTGCTCCCGAAGCTGTACTACGACTTTCTGTACCGTGACGGCAGGCGCACGGCGATAGCAATGGCAGGCGGCGGCTCAAGCT
>DQDL01000118.1:0-921 GCA_003533405.1 Clostridiales bacterium
ACATATCTGAACCGGCGCTGCCAATACTCGCAGACATCATCGTGCTCCTCTAATAGCTTCACCGTATAATAGATAAGGTCATCAAAGTCCATTGCGCCGGCTGCAAAGGCACGGTGGGAATATTCGGCGTAGATCTCCGCAATTTTCGCCTTGCGGATATCACCCATGGCCTTGGCCTTTGCATAAAACTGCTCGGGCGAGAGCTGAGCATCCTTGGCACGGCTTATTTCGCCGAGAAGCATGCGGGGCGGATAGCGCTTATCGTCAAGCTCGAAGTCTTTTAGTATGCGCTTAACTAAGCTCAGACTGTCAGAGGTGTCGTAAATGGTAAAGCTCGTCGGGAAGCCCAAACGCTCTGCATCACGGCGCAGGATGCGCACGCAGGCAGAGTGGAAGGTCGACGCCCATATGTCGGCGGCCTCAGGACCGAGCATGCGCTCAAGCCTCGCCTTTAGCTCGTCGGCGGCCTTGTTTGTAAAGGTAATGGCGAGAATGCGCCACGGCTCAACGGGGTCAAGCGCCGCAATGCGTCTGGCTTCGTCGCCGCCGGAGAGCATTATCTCGATATCCTCCTCGCTTGCGTTCGCCGGAAGCTCGTTAGTGTCACCGGCGATACCGTAGCGGAGAAGATTTGCAATTCTGTTTATGAGCACCGTAGTTTTGCCGCTGCCTGCGCCTGCCAGTATAAGCAGGGGTCCCTCGGTCGCCATTACAGCCTTTCTCTGCATGGGATTCAAAGAGGCAAAATCGTTCTCAATAAGCTTATGTCTTGCGTCAATATATCGTTTTTCAAAATCCGAACTCATAGCCTGTTATTTTAGCACGAATTTTGCGATTTAACAAGTGTCCGTAAGAACTTCCCTTAGCTTATCGACCGCACGCCGCTCAAGGCGTGACACCTGCACCTGCGACACGCCAAGC
>DQDL01000118.1:1119-8620 GCA_003533405.1 Clostridiales bacterium
GCACCTGCGACACGCCAAGCACCCTCGACGCCGACTCCTGCGTCATGCCGTGGAAATAGCGAAGATATATCGCTTTTTTCTCCTTTTCGGGTAGCTGCTCGATGGCATGGCGCAGCGACACCTGCTCTATCATGCGCTCCTCACCGTATGTGTCGGTCAGCACATGCTCGAGCGTAAAGCCGTCGTCTCCGTTTTCACGCTGCAAGCTCTCCGCCGGATTTGTCGCAGTCTCGGCAAAGGCTATCTCCTCAGGTGTCAGGCCGGTCTCGGCGGCAATCTCCGAAAGCTGCGGCTCACGGCCGAGGCGCTGCTCAAGCTCGGTGCGCACCGACCGGATGCGCTGCGCCTGCTCTTTGATGCTGCGGCTGACCTTGACTGCGCCGTCATCACGCAGAAATCTTCGTATCTCGCCGGATATCTTCGGCACGGCGTAGGTTGAAAACTGCGTGCCGAAGTTCTCGTCAAAGCCCGCTATCGCCTTTAAAAAGCCGACGCAGCCGAGCTGGTACAGGTCGTCCGGCTCGGTGCCTCTGCCGAAAAAGCGGCGGGCAACGCTCCATATAAGTCCCGAGTTTTCCTCGATGAGCGCTTCCGCCGCCTGCTTGTCCCCGTGTTTTGCTTTGCGGAGATTTTCGACTGTCTGCTCGGTCATCGGCGGCCTCGGCGCTGCTTTATCGTGCGCAGCATGGTAACGCTCGTACCCTTTTGAACATCGGTCTTGACCTTGAGCTTGTCCATGAAGCTTTCCATGATGGTGAAGCCCATGCCGCTGCGCTCCTCGCCGCCGGTGGTGTACATGGGCTGCATCGCTTTTTCAAGATCTTGTATGCCCCTGCCCCAGTCACGGACGGATATCTCAAGCTTTTCGCCGTCAAGTATGCGCAGGCGCATGGTTATCTTGCCGATGCTGTCCGGGTATGCGTGGACGATACAGTTTGTGACCGCTTCCGACACGGCGGTCTTGATATCGCCAAGCTCCTCGAGTGTCGGGTCAAGCTGCGCCGCAAAGCCCGCTGCCGCCGCTCTTGCAAAGCTTTCGTTTGCGCTATAGCTCGGAAATTCAAGCTTTATGTAATTTGTTACAGTCATGTTGTGACCTCCCTTTTGCATATAATGTCTACCACACGGTCAATGCCCGCCGCCTCAAGCACCTTGAGCGGCTGACTTTTCGGGCAGTCTATGAACAGTTTGCCGCCGTTTTCCTTTAATCTGCGGTCGGTCTTTAATATGACCGCTATGCCGGACGAGTCCATGAAGCTGAGCTTTGACATATCAAGCAGCACCTGCCTCGGCAGCGTGCCGTCTATGGCTTCGGTTATCCCGCTCATGGCCTGTCTTGCGCTGTGATGGTCAAGCTCGCCCTGCAGGGCTATGCAGAGCTTGCCGTCTGCGTATCGTGTTGATATTTTCATTTTTTCACCCCAAACAAAAAACTGGTGCTGTGCTAAATGCACAACACCAGTTTATTAGTTTTTATATGCGGATTTTAATAAAACAGGTCGAGCTTACTTGAGATTTTTAAGGCTTTCCTCAAGATTTTCGATAAGAGCCTCGAGCTTTGCCTTTTTCTCACGCTCGGTATTGACGACTGCCTCGGGCGCTCTGGAAACGAACTTCTCGTTTGAAAGCTTCGCTATCTGCCCGTCAAGCTGCTTGCGGGCGTTTGCAAGCTCCTTTTCCATGCGAGCCTTTTCCTTCTCCAGGTCGACAAGCTCCGCCATTGGCATGAACATGCGGGCGTTATCGGTGATAACGGACACCATGCCTTCGGTCGTCTCGGGAAGCTCGGCGATGACGCTTATCTCGGAGGCATAAGCTAACTTACAGATAAACTTCTCACCGTCTTTAAATGCCTTGGCCTTGTCGGTCACGATGATGAGGTGGCTCTTTCTGGACGGCGGCACATTCATCTCCGACCTGCGGGCACGCACGGCCTTGATAGCGTCCATGACCATCTCGAAGTTCACTTCGTCCACGGGGAAATGCAGCTTCTCGTCGTATTTGGGGTACTCGGCTATCATGAGTGCCTCGCCCTCGTGCGGCAGCGCCTGCCAGATTTCCTCGGTTATAAACGGCATGAACGGGTGCAGGAGCTTGAGTATCTCGGTAAGAACATACAAAAGCACCCTCTGCGCATTTTCCTTTGCCTTTTCATCGTCGCCGTTAAGGCGGGGCTTTGTAAGCTCAATGTACCAGTCGCAGTAGCTGTCCCAGATAAAGTCGTATATCTTGCCTGCGGCAACGCCCAGCTCAAAGCTGTCCATGTTATCACAGACTTCCTTGATGACCTGATTGAGCTTTGAAAGTATCCACTTATCCTCGGTCTCAAGCGTTTCGGGCAGGCGGTTATCCTCAACCGTGAGGTTCATCATCACAAAGCGTGATGCGTTCCATATCTTATTGCAGAAGTTGCGCATCGCCTCGCACTTTTCGACATAAAAGCGCATGTCGTTACCGGGGCTGTTGCCGGTGATGAGGTTAAAGCGCAGTGCATCGGCGCCGTACTTTTCCGCCATCTCCAAGGGGTCGATGCCGTTGCCGAGGCTCTTGGACATTTTGCGTCCCTGCGAGTCACGCACAAGGCCGTGGATGAACACGGTCTTAAACGGCTCTTCCTTCATCTGCTCCATGCCGGAGAAAATCATTCTTGCGACCCAGAAGAAGATGATATCGTAGCCGGTCACCATGACCGAAGTCGGGTACCAATAGTCAAGCTCGGGGGTCTTGTCCGGCCAACCCATAGTCGAGAACGGCCAAAGTGCGGAGCTGAACCATGTGTCGAGAACATCCTCCTCTTGGGTGATATTCTTGCTGTGGCAATGTGCGCACTCGTGCGCATCCTCACGGGAGACGGTTATCTTGCCGCAGTCGGCGCAGTACCACGCCGGTATTCTGTGACCCCACCAGAGCTGACGGGAGATGCACCAGTCGTGGACATTCTCCATCCAGTTCATGTAGGTCTTTGTAAAGCGCTCGGGAACAAACTTTATCCTGCCGTCCTTGACGACATCGATAGCCGCCTCGGCAAGAGGCTTCATCTTTACAAACCACTGGGGGCTCGTGAGCGGCTCAACGACCGTGCCGCAGCGGTAGCAGCAGCCGACATTGTGGTTATACGGCTCGACCTTGACGAGATAGCCCTGCTCCTCAAGGTCGGCAACGATAGCCTTGCGGGCTTCATAGCGGTCCATGCCGTTATACTTGCCGCCGTTTATTATCTTTGCGTCCTCGTTGATGACGAGTATCTGCTCAAGGTCATGGCGCAGGCCGACCTCGTAGTCGTTGGGGTCGTGGCAGGGCGTCATCTTAACTGCGCCCGTGCCGAAGCCGAGCTCGACATAGTCGTCGGCGACGATGGGGAGCTTTCTGCCGACGAGGGGCAGGATGGCGTTTTTGCCGACAAGGTGCTTATAGCGCTCATCGTCGGGGTGAACGGCAACGCCGGTATCGCCGAGCATGGTCTCGGGACGGGTGGTGGCAATGATAAACTCCTCATCGGAGTTTTCAATGGGGTATCTTATATGCCAGAAGCTGCCGGGCATGTCCTTGTACTCGACCTCGGCATCCGACAGTGCCGTGCGGCATTTGGGACACCAGTTTATAATGCGGTTGCCCTTGTAGATAAGTCCCTTTTCGTACAGCTCGCAGAAGGTCTCACGAACGGACTTGGCTCTCGTCTCGTCCATGGTGAATGCGCTTCTGTCCCAATCGCAGGACGCACCGAGTACCTTCTGCTGCTCGACGATGCGGTCGCCGTATTTGTTCTTCCAGTCCCAAACACGCTCAAGGAACTTCTCACGGCCGAGGTCGTAGCGGGAAAGTCCCTCCTTTTCACGCAGATCCTGCTCGACCTTTATCTGCGTCGCAATGCCTGCATGGTCGGTGCCGGGAAGCCAAAGTGCGGCATAGCCCTGCATCCTCTTGTAGCGGGTGAGGATATCCTGCAGGGTAGAGTCAAGAGCATGACCCATGTGAAGCTGACCTGTTACATTGGGGGGCGGCATGACGATGGAAAACGGTTTTTTGTTGGGGTCGATAACACCCTTAAAGTAACCGCCGGTCTGCCACATATCATAAATTCTTTTTTCGACCGTACTCGGGTCATACACCTTGGGTAATTCTTTCATAACTGCCTCCTTTAAAAAAGAAAAAGCGCCCTGATAGATCAGGGCGCAATTATATGCGTGGTACCACCTGAATTCCGCAAAAAGCGGCTCTCATGGGCTCTGTAACGGGAGCACCCGACCGTGCTTACTTAAATTCACCACGGCAGCTCAAAGCCGACCTTCGGCAAGGCTTCGGAAAACTTGCACCGACCGTTTTCTCTCTGAACGAAGCGTATTGCCTACTCCTGCTTATCAAAGCTGTTGACTTTTGAAAATTATATTATTCTATCTCCGATTTGTCAAGATTATTCCTTGCGTTCGTCGCCCCAGAAGAACAGTGCGACCGTGCCCGGACCGGTGTGGCTGCCGATGGTCGTGCCGACATAGTTTATGACGACCTTGCCGTTTAACTTGGGGAACTTCTCCTCGATAAGCGCAGCGACAGCCTGAGCGTCCTCTATGCAGGCGGACTGCGAGATAAAGCACTTGCCGGAATAGTCAAGGCCGTCCTGAGCGTGCTCCTCCATTCTTGCAACTATCTCCTTGATGACACGCTTTTTGGTGCGGATCTTGTCTCTGGGGATGAGGTGGCCGCCGTCGTCCATGTTAAGAAGCGGGCAGATGCTCAGCATGGTGCCGAAGAAGCCGGCTGCCTTGGTGATCCTGCCGCCCTTGACATAGAAGGTAAGGTCGGTGGAGAAGAACCAGTGATGCAGGCGGAGCTTGTTTGCCTCTATCCAATCATGAAGCTCATCGATGCTCTTGCCCTCGTCACGCATATCGGCGAGTGTGTCCATGATAAGACCGTAGCCGGAGGATGCGCCGAGAGAGTCAACGATGTATATCTTTCTGTCGGGGTACTCTGCCTTGAGCATCTCTGCTGCGGTGCGGGCGGAGTTGACGGTGCCGGAAATACCGGAGGAAAGGGTCACATGCAGGATATCCTTGCCCTCATCGAGGTAGGGTCTGAAGTGGTCTATGTATTCTGCGACATTGACCTGTGCAGTCTTGGTCTCTGCGCCCTCTGCCATCATCTTGTAAAACTCGTCAAACGGGATGGACTGACCGAGGTCGTCAAGATGCTCCTCACCGTTCAGGAAGTAGTGGAAGCATACATATTTGATTTCTCTTGCGTCAAAGTGCTCCTTTGACAGATCAGCTGTTGAGCAGCAGCTAAGAATATAGTCAGACATGATTATCTCCTTTTTTTAAAGCGTTAGCACCCGTATTA
The DNA here is from genome assembly GCA_003533405.1 of Clostridiales bacterium. Classification (GTDB taxonomy): domain Bacteria; phylum Bacillota; class Clostridia; order Oscillospirales; family Oscillospiraceae; genus F23-B02. The sequence continues at coordinate 6,457 of DQDL01000118.1, forward strand.
TATACGGGTGCTAACATAATTGCAACAATTAATTAAAGTAATTATCCCAGCATTGTCATAAGCTGCTCGACCGTGTGCACGCCGACTTCCTTGCTTATCATCTCGCCGTTGCGGAAAACCATGAGCGTGGGGATGCTCATAACGCCGAAGCGCTGGGCGATCGCAGGCTCGTCGTCAACATCCAGCTTGCAGATCTTGACCTTGCCGCCGAGCTGCTCGTCAAGCTCCTCGAGTATGGGTGCCTGCATGCGGCAGGGGCCGCACCAGGTTGCCCAAAAGTCGACCAGCACGAGGCCGGAGGAGGTAACGGAGTCAAAATTGTCCTTTGTAAGATGCATAATAGCCATAATATATATCTCCTTTGTTATAGTTTACTTATATAGTCAACCGCGGCAAGTGCCGCAATGTTGCCCTCGCCGACGGCCTTTGCAAGCTGATACGGTGCGCCAGTGCAATCTCCGGCGGCGAAAACGCCGTTTATATTAGTTTTGCCGGACAGGCCTACTTTTATGATGCCTCTTTCGCTTTCGATGCCGTTGACCAGACTTTCGGCGGAAAGGGTCTCTTTCAAGATGAATATGCAGTCTGTTTTTACCGTCTCGCCGTTTACGATGAGCGTGTCGGCCTTGTTATCACCTAGTATCTCGATCTTGCCCCTGCCGGAGAATACCGAGACCTCGCAGCCTATCTCACGCAGGAATGCAATGTCCTTTTCGGCTTCCTCGCCCTCACCTAAAGCAGCGACTTTCTTGCCCCTGTAGAGCATTCCGTCGCAGGTGGCACAGTAGCTCACTCCCCTGCCGAGGAATTTTGTCTCGCCCTCGCACAGCGGTCTGCGGCTTATGCCGGTTGCGATGATGACGGAAAGAGCATCAAAAAAATTGTTTCCGACGGCAACTCCGATGCTCTTGCCCAAGGGCATAACGCTCAAGGCTTTGCCGGGGATAACGGTCGCCGAGCTTTCCTCAAGCTGACTGCGCATTTTACGCATTATCTGCGCTCCGCTGCCTTCCATGCCCGGGTAATTTGTAATGCTCTCGGCAAGGTAAAGCTTGCTCGTCTCCGGCGGATTTGCGACAACTCCGACGGTTTTGCCACGGTTCACCGCCGTCAGCGCCGCAGAAATTCCCGCAGGGCCGCCGCCGACTATGAGTATATCAAATCTAGCGCTCATAAGGCACATCACCTCTTTTTTTCTCCATTTTATCAGGTATTATAACACTTTATTGTTGTAATTACCACAATTATCGTTTATAATTCCAATATCCTTAAGTTTACGGGAGCATATACAAATGGACGAGACAAGCAAGAATTTTATTGAGAATTTTATAGATGAGGATATCGCCGAGGGCGGCCGCTTTGCGGGCATGAAGGTGCACACCCGTTTCCCGCCCGAGCCCAACGGCTATCTGCATATAGGCCACTGCAAGGCGCTGATAATCGACTTCGGCACTGCCGAGAAGTACGGCGGTCTGTGCAACCTGCGCATGGATGACACAAACCCCGCCAAGGAGGACACCGAGTATGTCGATGCCATTCAAGAGGATATTCACTGGCTCGGCTTTGACTGGGGCGACAGGTTTTTCTACGGCTCGGATTATTTTGAGCAGACCTACGAATATGCCATTGAGCTTATAAAGAAAGGTCTTGCCTATGTCTGCGAGCTCACGCCCGAGCAGTTCAAGGAATATAGAGGCGACACCACCCGTCCCGCCGTGAGCCCCTACCGTGACAGACCTATCGAGGAGAGTCTTGATCTTTTCCGGCGCATGAAAAACGGCGAGTTCCCCGAGGGCAAGTACACCCTGCGCGCCAAGATAGATCTTGCCTCCGGCAACTTCAATATGCGCGACCCCGTGCTCTACCGCATCCGCTACATTGAGCACCACCGTCAGGGCACAAAGTGGTGCATCTTCCCGATGTACGACTTTGCGCATCCCATTCAGGACGCACTTGAGGGTATCACCCACTCGCTGTGCTCACTTGAGTACGAGGATCACCGCCCGCTGTATGACTGGGTCATCAACAATGTCTCCGTGCCGTCAAAGCCCCGTCAGATAGAGTTTGCAAGGCTCGGCATAAACTACACCGTGCTCAGCAAGCGCAAGCTCAGACGCCTTGTCGAGGAAGGCATCGTCTCCGGCTGGGATGATCCCCGTATGCC
>DQDL01000118.1:8862-9163 GCA_003533405.1 Clostridiales bacterium
CCGCAGCTTCTGCGAGCGCATCGGTGTGAACAAGGTACCGAGCACTATTGAGTTTTCCTTCCTTGAGCACTGCCTGCGTGACGATCTTAATGAAAACGCACAGCGTGCGATGGCCGTTCTGCGTCCCGTTAAGCTCACGATAACCAACTACCCCGAGGGTGCAAGCGAGCTTCTTAGCATTGAAAACAACCCCAACGACCCCGAGACAGGCTCCCGTGAGGTCAGCTTCTCGAGAAACCTCTACATCGAAGCCGATGACTTCCTCGAAACGCCCGTTCCCAAGTACAAGCGCCTGTACCCC
>DQDL01000118.1:9323-12065 GCA_003533405.1 Clostridiales bacterium
CCCAAGTACAAGCGCCTGTACCCCAACGGTCTTGAGTGCCGTCTCAAGGGCGCATATCTCATCACCTGCACGGGCTGCGTCAAGGATGCAGACGGCAATGTCACCGAGATACTCGCAACCTACGACCCCGAGAGCCGTGGCGGTGATCCGGCTGACGGCCGCAAGGTCAAGGGTGCGACCATCCATTGGGTCGATGCAAATAATTGCGCCGATGCTGAGGTGAGGCTGTACAGCAACCTGTTTATCGACGAGGACCCCGATGCTGCCGACAAGGATTATATCAAGTGCATGAATCCCAACTCTCTTGAAGTGCTCCACGGCTGCAAGATCGAGAAAATGCTTGAAAACGCAGTTGCTCCGGCACAGTTCCAGTTCCTGCGTATGGGCTATTTCTGCGTTGACAGCAAGGACTCGACCCCCGAGCATCTTGTCTTTAACCGTGCCGTTGCCCTCAAAGACAGCTTCAAAAAGTAAGGCATAAGCCAAAATCTCCCGTCAAACGACGGGAGATTTTTTCATGCGGTTTTTGATTTTAGATTTAGAAGAACTATCGCCGAGAGTACGAGCAGGATGCCGACGGCGCTCATCACGGTCAGCGCTTCGTTATAGATAAATATGCCGCACAGCGTTGCAACAACGGGTTCTATCGATGCCATTATCGAGGCCTTGCCATTCTCTAAACCGGTAAGGCCGTAGGTGTACAGCAGATACGGCAAAAAACAAGTCACAAGTCCCGTCGCAGCGGCAAACAAAAGGTTCGGAGCTGTCGAGGTGATGACAGGTATAAACTCCGCTCCGCCGACTGCCATTGCACCAAGTCCCGCAAGCAGGCAGGTATAAAAGTTTATTGTAAAGGTCGAGTAGCCACGGTTGATGGCGAAGCGGCTGAATATACTGAACAGCGCATAGCAGATGCCCGAGCCGAGGCCGAACAGAATGCCGGTCGTGCTTATTTTGCTGCCCGTGCCGATTCCGGAAACGAGACAGCAGCCGGCAAAGGCGATGACCATCGCAGCAAGCTTTCTCGCAGTTATCTTTTCCTTAAACAAAAGCGCCGAGAACAGGATGACGAAGCACGGTGCGGTATAAAGCAAAATTGCGGCGTTTGAAAGGCTCATATAATCCATGGCCTTAAAGTAGCACAGGCTGAACAGCAGAAGCGACACTATGCCGCTGCCGAAAAAGCACCATGCGTCACGCAGCTTCACCTTGAACGCCTTACGGTCGGTAATGAGCATCGCAACGCCGAACAGCAGCGCCGCAAACAGTCCTCTGACGGCTATGCAGTTTGATGCAGACAGTCCCATGGTATCGAGTGTCCTGCGAAAAAAGCCCATGAAGCCCCAGAGCGTCCCCGCTCCAAGCACGGCGAGGGTATATTTATTCTTTCCCATTAGAACAGACCTCCCAGCCACGCCGAAAACGGCATGTAGATTATAGGGATGATGAGCGCCGGAACGAGGTTTGACACATTGATCTTTCGGTCGGTTATGCCGGTCATGTTGATTCCCATGCCGATGAACACCACGCCGCCGACTGCCGATAGCTCGGTTATGACCTCAGTGCCGAGTATCGGCGAGACAACACCCGCAAGCAGCGTAAGAAGCCCCTCCCATATGAGCACGGGCACAAACGAGAACACAACGCCCACGCCCATGGCCGAGGACATAGTCACGGCAACAACCGTATCGATGACGGTTTTGGTGATGAGAATGCTGTAGTTTCCGTTAATTCCGGCCTCGATAGAGCCGAGGATGGCCATAGCGCCGGTCACAAACAGCACCGAAGCCGTGATAAGTCCCTCCGAAAACTGCCCGTCGGCAAACTTTTTGCCCTTGAACAGGTTCATTATCCTATCGCCGACACCGTCGAGAAAGCGGTCTATATGCAAAAGCTCACCTATCATTGCGCCCAGTGCAAGACTTACGACGACACAAAGTGTGTTGTTTGAACCCACTGCGCCCTGTACACCTAAGCCGACGATGACAAGTCCCATCGCAGCCATAAGCGTATTAGTAAATCTATCGCTTATCCTACCCCGAAACAGCGTTCCCAGCGTGCCGCCTATCACAATTCCTACGGCATTTATTATTGCGGCTATCATTTCTCTTTCTCCTTTGAAACGCAATGAGATAATAATAAAATTCGCGACGAAAAAAGTCAATTGTCTGCTTTAAATAAAGTTTCATCCCGCATTGACAAAAAATTATAGATTGTGCTATTATTGATTACCGTCTTGTCGGAGGTTTTGTCATGAAGAAGTTGTGTGCTCTTTTCATTTGTCTCACACTGCTGCTTGTCGGCTGTGGCAAAAGCGATTATAAGGACTATGTCAGTGAGCTCTGCGGGATCAACATTTCCGCAGCCAAGGTCGTTTCCTCGCAGGACAGCCACGGCGGATTTAACGGCGATGGCGTGCTGGCAGTTTCCTTTGACTGCTCCGATGTTTCCGATGCTGCGCTTGACGGCATGAAGGCTTGGCCGGCTTTTCCTCTGAGCGATAACATACAGCACGTAGTCTACGGCGGCTTTAACGACGATGTAAGTATCCCCGAGATAACAAACGGCTGCTACCTGTTCCGTGACCGACACTCGGATGCGGTCGATCCCACGGATGACAGCAAGCTGTTTGACAGGTATTCGTACAATTTCACGCTGCTTTTGTTTGACTTTGACACGAAAATGCTGTATCTTATCGAGGTGGACACTTAACAATTGTATATCGGCGGGTATGATGGAATT
>DQDL01000118.1:12250-51379 GCA_003533405.1 Clostridiales bacterium
AGACATGCGAGATTTAGGTTCTCGTGCTGAGAGGCGTGCAGGTTCGACCCCTGTTACCCGCACCAAGCTAAAAGCTGCATTTCAGATAAATAACTGAGATGCGGCTTTTTTGTTAGCCCCCATAATAAACCGATAAACCGCCATCATTTTTATCGCAGAGGTGATTTGTATAATTTTGGTCATCTGCAGCATAGCACACTGCAAATAGCAAGAGCTTTGCTTGACTATTTACGAAAAAGCAGGTAGACTGTGGTTGCGCAGCTTGCGCTTTTTTACTATTCAAGTTTATGAGGTTTTACCATGGAAAGAAGCTGCGGCATTTTGCTGCATTTATCGTCGCTGCCCTCCCCCTACGGCCTCGGGACTATGGGCAGGGCTGCATATGAGTTTGTGGATTTTCTTAATAAGGCCGGTCAGAGCCTCTGGCAGCTGCTCCCGCTCGGGCCTACAAGCTGCGGCGACTCGCCGTATCAAAGCTTTTCGAGCTTTGCGGGAAACCCGTATTTCATTGATCTTGACACGCTCGTCGAGGACGGTCTGCTGAAAAAAAGCGAGCTTGACGGTATCGATTGGGGCGCAGATCCCGAGTTTGTGGATTACGGGAAAATTTACGCAAATCGCTTTAAGGTCTTAAAAATTGCCGCCGAACGTGGGATCGAACGAGATAAGGCGGAGCTTGAAAGGTTCGTGAGCGATAATCGCTCTTGGCTGCCCGACTACGCCCTGTTCATGGCGCTCAAGCGGCATTTCGGCATGAAGGCTTGGTTTGACTGGCCGGACGAGGAGATACGCCTGCACAAGCCCGAGGCGGTCGAACGATACGCCGAGCTTTTGCACGAGGATGTTCGGTTTTTTGAATACATTCAGTTTCTGTTTTTCAAGCAGTGGGACGCTTTACATAAATACGCAAAGGCACACGGTGTTAAGATAATCGGCGATATGCCCATTTATGTTGCCATGGATTCCGCCGATGTGTGGGCAAGTCCCGAGTTCTTTTTGCTGGACGAGAAAAATGTCCCCGTCGAGGTCGCAGGCGTGCCGCCGGACTATTTCAGCAAGGACGGGCAGCTTTGGGGCAACCCCTTGTACGATTTTGACGCCATGCGCCGTGACGGCTACGGCTGGTGGATACGCCGTGTTGACGGTGCGTCAAAGCTCTGCGACATTCTGCGCATTGACCACTTCCGTGGCTTTGAAAGCTTTTGGGCAGTGCCGTTTGATGCAGAGACCGCCAAGGTCGGGCACTGGGTCAAGGGTCCGGGCATGGATCTTGTCGGCAGGCTCACGAGCTGGTTTTCGGAGCTTGGATTCATTGCGGAGGATCTCGGGCTTCTCACACCCGAGGTGCACGAGCTTTTGGAGCAGTCAAAATTGCCGGGCATGAAGGTGCTGGAGTTTGCGTTTGACCCCACCGAGCCGAGCAATTACCTGCCGCATAATTACACGCAAAACTGCGTCTGCTATGTCGGCACACACGATAATGCCCCAGTCATGGCGTGGCGGGATGAGGCGGATGCGGCGGAGGTCGAGTTTGCCGAGCGCTACCTTGCCCTCGGCGATGCCGAGGGCTTTAACTGGGGCATGATAAGGGGCGGCATGAGTTCCGTTGCATCGATGTTCATTGCGCAGATGCAGGACTTTCTCGCCCTTGGCGCCGACGCAAGAATGAACACTCCCGGCACGCAGTTCGGCAACTGGCGCTGGCGATTAAAGTCCAATGAGCTTACCCCTGAGCTTGCGGCAAAGCTTCTTGATATGGCAAAAATGTATGGCAGATATTCTGCCGAATAAATTACGAAAGGTTTTGTTAGAATTGATACCCAAGTTAAAACCCAAAAGCTGCGCATTTGCACTGCTCGGCAGCGCTATACTCGCCTTTGGGCTTTACAATGTCCACTCGTTTTCCGGTGTCACCGAGGGCGGTGTGCTGGGTCTGACGCTGCTGCTGCACCACTGGTTCGGCATCTCGCCGTCGGTCTCGGGATTTATTCTCAACGCCGCCTGCTACATAATCGGCTTTAAGGTGCTGGGCAAGCAGTTTATTGCATATTCCGTCGTTGCCGGAGGCGGATTTTCGCTGTTTTATGCGATATTTGAGCGCTTTGACCCCATATGGCCGGGGATAGCCAACTACCCGCTCGCCGCTGCGATACTCGGTGCGCTGTTTGTCGGCGTGGGTGTCGGACTGTGCGTCAGAATAGGCTCTGCCCCCACGGGCGACGATGCGCTTGCAATGTCGGCTGCGGCAAAGTTCAAGATAGGCATTCAGTGGGTGTACCTGACAACGGATTTTATCGTCCTTGCGCTGTCTGTATCTTACATCCCGCTCAAGCGCCTTGCCTATTCCTTGCTGACGGTTCTGCTCTCAGGGCAGCTCATCGGCTTTATTGAAAAATTTGATTTTAAAAAAATCAGGGTCTAGCTGAGCTAGATCCTGATTTTTCTTGCCTGTAAAAGCGTTTCATCCTCGGCATCGTGGCTTACGAATACAAGCGTTTTGCCTTGTGTGTGGCGCTTTATATATTCTATTGTTTTGAGCTTGGTGTCTCGGTCAAGGCCGGTGAAGGGCTCATCGAAAAACACGGTATCTGCATTGCACACGACCGCCCTTACTATCGCAACTCTGCGACGCATGCCGCCGGATAACTGCAACACGGGCTTGTTTGCGCTGTCGGCAAGTCCCACCTCGGCAAGGTGACCTAAAATCGTCTCCTTTGAAACGCCGCGGGGTGCGGTCATTTTCACGCAGACATAGGGTGTGAACTCGCTCGGCAGCCTGTCCTCCTGAAACACGGCGGCTATCGACTTGCAGGTGTTAAGCAGCTCGCCGGAATCCGGCGATGTGAGCCCCATCATGATGCGCAGAAGCGTTGTTTTGCCTCTGCCGGAGGCGCCGGTTATGAGGACTGTCTCGCCTTTTTCTATCTTGATGCTTACATCGTGCAGAACGGTCTTGCCGTCAAAGCCTTTGCATATGTTTTTAAGCTCCATCAGCCACGCTCCAATCTGCCGTACAGCGCTCTGAGTCCAATCATGAACAGCTTTTCAAAAAGGACGCTTATAATTACGATTATGACGGTCCAGCACAAAAGGTCGTCCGTGTCGAGGTATATCTTCGAGTAGAACAGCTGCTTGCCTATCGACCCATCGGGCGTGCCGATTATCTCCGCCGCTACACCGGCTTTCCACGCCATGCCGAGCGCTGTTGCGCACGCCGACATCAGAAACGGCTTTAGCTGCGGCAGGTGGATGTACAGCACCTTGCGCAAGGGCGGCATTTTAAACACCGTGCCGACCTCGAGCATGAGCTTATCCTCGCTTTTGAGCCCTTCGAGCACATTGCCGTAGACGACCGGCAGCACGATGAGGAACGATATGAAAACCGAGAGGTTTTCAGCCGAGAGCCAGATAAGGCAGATGACGACGAACGACGCCACCGGCACCGTCTTTATCGTGACGAGAAACGGCCACAGCAGCGTTTCGACCCAGCGAAAGCGCCCAGCCAGCGCAGCAAGCGTGATGCCGAGCGCAAGCGCTATGAAGAAGCCGCCCGCTATGTGGTAAAAGCTGAACCAAATGGACGACCAAAAGCCCTCGGCCTGCCATATGGTCGTGAGCCTTACGGCGACATCTATAGGCGAGACGAGCAAAATGCGGCTGTTTACGGTCATGGCCGCCATCTGCCAAAGGGCGAGAGCGAACACGACCGCAAGAGCCTTGCCTAATTTGCCGACGGGCTTACGCTCCATAGTAGAAGTCGGCTCCGGGCAGCTTGCCGCCTATTGCCTTGGGGTTCATGTCATTGAGGACGGAAAGGTAGCTTTCCATGTCGGTCTTCATCTCGGCGCCGGTGATGAAGGTGATGTTGCAGTAAGGCAGCGCCTTCTTGGCGATGGGTGCTTTGACTATCTCGTAATTGCCGATGAGCGCTGCTGCGTTCTCGGTGTTCTCCTGCACATATTTTACCGAAGCTTCATACTCCTGCATGAACTTTTCAAGCTGCTGGGGGTACTTCTCGGCAAACTCACTGCGGCAAACGACAACGCCGGTGACCATGGCAGAGCCGTTATCGAGCTTTGCCCACTCATCGTTAAGGCTCAGTGCGACACGCAGGCCGTTGACCTTTGCCTGTGCTGCGGTGACGAACGGCTGCGGCAGCATTGCGATGGCGTTTTCGTCCGAGGAGATGTAGGACAGAGCCTCGGTGGTGTCGGCGCACCACTGGATATTAGGTGCATTCTCGCCGTCAAGGCTGTTTTCCTTGAGAAGATAACGGAGCGCATACTCGGGTGCTGCGCCCTCGCCTGTGGCGTACAGGGTCTTGCCGGAGAGATCGGACAGGCTCTTTACGCTGTCGCCACGCTCGACGATATAGAGAACGCCGAGGGTGTTGATGGCAAGGAGCTTCACGCCGCCATCGGTATTGTTGTAAATGACCGAAGCAAGGTTTGCCGGGACGGCTGCTATATCTATCTCGCCCTTTGCAAGAGCTGCAACGAATGCCGAAGCCTCGCTCTTGAGCTCAAACTCGTACTTGTTGGCGCTGGTGCCCTTGTCGCTGTCGTCCATGAACTTGACCATGCCCATGGCGGTGGGACCCGTGAGTGCGCCGACCTTTATAGTCGTGACCTCCTCGGTGGGCTGGGGCTCATCAGCCGTGCAGCCTGCGACCACGCACAGCAGCATGCAAACTGCCAGCAGAAAACATACAAACTTTTTCATCTTTTTGCCTTCCTTTTATAAATTTTTTAATAATTCTGCATTGTTGATGCAGACTAGTTTACCCTGTTTTGAGACCGCTCCGCTCGCCGTAAGCTCGTCAAAGGCACGGTACAGCGAGGCTCGTGACATGTTGAGCGCATCGGCAAGGCGATGCATGGTCATGGGCATTTCGGAAAATTCGCCCACGGCGAGGTTATCCAAAAGAAAGCCCGCCAAACGCTGCTCCGCCGTTCCGGCAGTTAAGAAATATATCTTCCTATTTAAAAACAAAATGCGCTCGGATAGATAGCGTATATAATTTTCCGCAATTTCCGGCTCACGCTCGATCATGCGCTTAATGAGCCGCTGCGGCAGGAAAAGAACACGGCTGTGCTCAATGGCGGTTATCTTCGTTGCATACTCCGGCTCACTGTTAAAAAGTGCCGCTGCGCCGAACATTGCGCCCCTTTGCAGTGTGCTCATGACGATAGACCGCTTATCTGCGTTTTCCTTCGTGACCCGAAGTCTGCCCTCGAGCACTATGCCGAGGCTGCGGGAAAAGTTAGTTTTGTCGTAGACGACCTCGTTTTTTTCATACGCCGCCGCAGTACAGTCGGACACGGCAAGTATCCTCGTGAGCACGCCCGGCGGCGAGCCTCGGAAAAGCTCGGTCTTTAAGACAAGCTCCGTTTCGGTTCCATTAAGCTTCATTTTCACACCTCAAAATGTCTCATGTGAGACATTTTTCTGCTTTTGATTATACTCATCCGGCGTTTAAAGTCAAGCAAATTTTAATTATCCGTGAAGTGATTTTTTTAACTATTTTGGCTTGACACTTTTAAGGCGGAGTTCGGTTCATTGAAGTCAACAAATTTTCGTTCAAAATTTAGGCATATCAACGATTTTTAATGCATTTGGTTTAGTATTACGGTGCAATTGTGTTTTACCTATCGGAGCATTTTTAACATTTTAGGTATTTCGTATTGTTGGGCAAAAAAATAACTTTTCTTTACTTCAATAACATTTATCTTTATAATAAGAAACAGCAAAGTGTGAAAGTGGATCAAAAAGTTAAGCTGACGGAAGCCAAGCTCTATCGTCTGTCGGTGCGCAAGTCCGGCTTCCGTCAACTCAAAAGTAAAATTGGAGGGATGATTACATGATTCAGGTCGATTTCAAGCTGATCGACAGCATACTCGAAAAGTATGAATGTCAAAAAACCAAGGTCATACCGATTATGCAGGACATCCAGAAGGAGTATAAGTTCCTGCCCAAGGATGCGCTGCTGTATGTGGCCGACAAGGTTGGAGAGTCCCCTGCCGAGCTTTACGGCATCGCTACCTTCTATGAAAACTTTTCCATGAACGAGAAGGGCAAGTATGTCATAAAGGTCTGCAACGGTACCGCCTGCCATGTCAGAAAGTCCGACGATGTGCAGGAGGCTCTTTATGAAGCCACCGGCATGAAGCCCGAGGATCACATGTCCGCCGACGGGCTGTTTACAATTGAGCGTGTTTCCTGTCTGGGTGCCTGCGGTCTTGCACCGGTCTGCACCGTCAACGATGTCGTTCACCCCAAGATGACGCCGGACAAAATGCGCCAGCTTATTTCTGATTTGAGGGAGGCCGAGCAATCATGAAGATAGGTTCAAGACAAGAACTCAGAGACTTCCGTGAAGTGTGCGAAAAGCGCCTTGCCTGCCAGTCCAAGCAGATACTCGTCTGCGGCGGCTCGGGCTGCGTTGCGGGCGGTTCTCTCGAGATATATGCAAGATTTAAAGAGATCATGGAGAGCAAGGGTCTCAAGGTCGATGTCGTTTTGCAGGATCATGTAGATCACGGCGATGCCGTCGGTCTTAAAAAGAGCGGATGCCACGGCTTTTGTGAAATGGGTCCTCTGGTCAGGATCGAGCCTGCCGGTATTCTGTACATAAAATGCAAGGCCGATGACTGCGAAGATATAGTCAACGAGACAATTCTAAACGACAATGTCGTTGACAGGCTCGTTTACCACGATAACGGCCGTTCCTACAACCGTCAGGAGGATATCCCCTTCTACAAGCAGCAGACCCGTGTTGCTCTTGAGCATTGCGGTCACATAAACGCAGAAAGCATCGAGGAGTATATCGCCGTCGGCGGCTACTCGGCTCTCGAAAAGGCGATATTCGACATGACCCCCGATGAGGTCATCAACGAAGTATCCGAGTCCGGTCTGCGCGGCCGCGGCGGTGCGGGCTTCCCCACCGGCAAGAAGTGGTCGCAGGTCGCTGCACACAAGGAAGCTCCCGTAAAGTACATCGTCTGCAACGGTGACGAGGGAGACCCCGGTGCATTCATGGATCGCTCCATTATGGAGGGCGACCCCCACAGGATGATCGAAGGTATGATAATCGCCGCCGTTGCCTGTGAGGCGACCGAGGGTTATATCTATGTCCGTGCAGAGTACCCTCTGGCAGTCAAGCGTTTGCAGAAGGCCATTGAGGACGCTGAGGCTGTCGGTATCCTCGGCGACGATATAATGGGCTCGGGCAAGGCCTTCCACCTGCACATCAACATGGGCGCAGGCGCATTCGTCTGCGGCGAGGGCTCGGCTCTGACCGCTTCCATCGAAGGTCAGCGCGGCATGCCCCGCACAAAGCCCCCCAGAAGCGTCGATCAGGGTCTGTTTGCAGCTCCCACCTCGCTTAACAATGTCGAGACCTTTGCGAATGTCCCCGTCATTATCGACAAGGGTGCAAAGTGGTATAAGTCCATTGGCACGGAGGGCAGCTCCGGCACGAAGGCGTTTGCCCTTACCGGCAACATAAAGCACACCGGCCTTATCGAGGTGCCCATGGGCACGACCCTGCGTGAGATAGTCTACAACATCGGCGGCGGCGTAAAGAGCGGCAACTTCAAGGCCGTTCAGATCGGCGGCCCGTCCGGCGGCTGCCTCACCGAGGAACACCTTGACCTGCCCCTCGACTTTGATTCCACCAAGAAGATAGGCGCAATTATCGGCTCGGGCGGTCTCGTCGTTATGGGCGACGACACCTGCATGGTCGAGATAGCCCGCTTCTTCATGAACTTCACAAAGAAGGAGTCCTGCGGCAAGTGCACCACCTGCCGTGAGGGCATCCCCAAGATACAGGCGATACTCGAGCGCATCACCCACGGTCAGGGTACGATGGAGGATCTTGACATGCTGCAGGAGCTGTCGGCGGTAGTCAAAAGCTGCTCGCTGTGCGGCCTTGGCAAGACCGCAACGAATCCTGTCCTCAGCACCCTTAAATATTTCAAGAATGAATATGTTGCTCATGTTCAGGACAAAAAGTGCCCTGCCGGCGTTTGCCGCTCACTGTGTACAATGTGGATTGACCCCGAAAAGTGCATCGGCTGCACGAAGTGTGCCCGCAACTGTCCCGTCGGCGCTATCACCGGTCAGCTCAGAAAGCCGCACACAATCGATCCCGAGAAGTGCATCAAGTGCCGTGAGTGTAAAAACGGCTGCCCGAAGCATGCGATAAAGGAGGTTTGAAGATATGAAGCGTATGATTATAGACGGCATTAGCTGCGAATTTGAAAATGCTCGCAATGTCCTTGAAGTTGCTCAGCAAAATCACATTGATATCCCCAACCTCTGCTACTGCGAAAGCCTGTCGATATACGGCGGCTGCCGTCTGTGCGTGATCGAAAACGAGCGTGGCGGCATCGAGGCTGCATGCACCGTAATTCCCAAGGACGGCATGGTCGTGCGCACGAACACCGCAAAGCTGCGCAAGCACCGCCAGATGATAATTGAGCTTTTGCTTGCAAGCCACCGCTCGGAGTGTACCACCTGCGACAAGTCCGGCAAGTGCAAGCTTCAGGAGTACGCCAAGCGCTACAATGTCACCAATGTCCGCTTTGCAAACAACTACTGCAAGGAGCCTATTGACGACTCGTCCCCGTCCATAGTCCGTGACCCCTCGAAGTGCATCCTCTGCGGCAAGTGCGTGAGAATGTGCGCCGAGGTTCAGAACATCCACGCCGTTGACTTCTGCAACCGTGGTATGGAGGCCTTTGTCTCCTGCGGCTTTGACCGCAAGCTTATCGACACCGACTGTGTCGGCTGCGGTCAGTGTGCGGCAGTCTGCCCCACCGGCGCAATCACCGTCAAAAATGAAGTGTCCGCCATGTGGAAGGCCATCTACGACCCCAGCAAGAAGGTCGCAGTTCAGGTTGCTCCGGCAGTCCGTGTCGGCGTCGGCGAGGAGTTCGGCATCCCCGCAAATGTCCCCGTGATAGGCAAGATAGTCACTGCGCTTAAAATGATGGGCGTCGACTATGTGTTCGACACCTCACTCACTGCCGACCTTACCATCATGGAGGAAACGGCGGAGTTTCTTGATAAGCTCAAGACCGGTGCAAAGCTTCCCATGTTCACCTCCTGCTGCCCGGGCTGGATAAAGCATGTTGAGAACAAGCATCCGCACCTCATGCCTCAGGTCTCCACCTGCGGCTCGCCGATGGAGATGTTCGGCGCTCTTATCCGTCAGCAGTACGGCGACGAGGAGGTCGTCTCCGTCGCAGTCATGCCCTGTACGGCAAAGAAGGCCGAGGCGGCTCGCCCCGAGTTGGTCAAGGACGGCGAGCGACTCATCGACCTTGTGCTCACAACTCAGGAGCTCGTGCGCATGATAAATGAAAGCGGCATCGACTTCGCAAACATCCCCGACAGTCAGCCCGACGCTCCCTTTGCCCCGTACACGGGCGCAGGCGTCATCTTCGGCGTAACCGGCGGCGTTACGGAAGCCGTCATCCGACATGTGCTCGGCGATATCTCAACCGAGGCGCTGGCGTCGGTCGCAGAATGCGGCGTTCGTGGTCTTGACGGCATCAAGGCATTCGAGGTCACGGCCGGTGACACCACGCTCAGGATCGCCGTTGCAAACGGGCTGGGCAATGCCGACAAGCTCATCGAAAAGATAGAGTCCGGCGAAGAGTTCTTCCACTTTGTCGAGGTCATGGCCTGCCCCGACGGCTGCATCGGCGGCGGCGGTCAGCCCCCTGCATGTCAGGCACGCAAGGCAGAACGCTGCGACGGTATCTTTATAGCCGACGAAGCCTGCGAGCTCCGCTCGTCCGAGCAGAATCCCGCTTTGGATGCGGTGTACGACCTGCTTCGCGGCAGAGCACATGAGCTTCTGCATGTCCACTACCCCGATCATGGCAGAGAGTAATTAATTCAATACATACTCCCCTTCTCGGTTTTTGACCGAAAAGGGGAGCTTTTTTAACATATTTTTCTTCAATTGTTTCGGTTTTATTAAGTTTTTCGCCTTTTGCTGGAATTTTATAATAAACTGTGCTATACTACGCAAGATATAGAAGTTTGGCTGGTTTTTCAGCAGATTGGAGAACTTTTTATGCGTAAAATAGCTGCCATTTTACTGGCACTTTTACTTGTGCTCGGACTTTGCGCCTGCGGCAAAAAGGCTGAGACCGTCAAGGAGCGTGACTGCGGCGTATATGTCACCGTTGAGGCCGATGATGTCTACACCGTGTCATACGGAACGGATGCGGGCTCGGAGTCGACAAAGCACGCCGACAACACCCCGCTTGACGCAGGCGAGGTCGTGCACTTTGACTTTGCAGGCGATGCTGCCAAGGGCAGCGAAAAGGCGATCATCGATTACAGCATCTGCATTTACGACAAGGATCTTAATGTTCTCGCCGTTGAATCGTTCAGCAGCGATTTTTCAAATATGGCTCGCATCGACATCACCGTCACCGCAGACCACCGCATTATAAACGCAAGCGATAAGCTCGTCTGCGGGGGCGACACGATAATAGAGATGACCACCTCGAAGCCCGAGACCGGCGTTTCGCTCGTTGTCCCCACCGTAACGATGCCCAACCGCCCTGAGGCCGCAAAGGCAATTAACGACAGCATTGCCGCCGTCAACAAGACCTTCACCGGCGAGCAGCTCACGAGCAGCCGCAAGGCGTATGACGACCTTGCCAAGGAGGCAGAGGACGGCGAGAAGCTCGATGCCTTCAGCCAGAACCGCTATGTGCGTGTCACCCGTGGTGACAGTGCTGTGGTTTCATTTAGAATGTACGACAAGGCAAACCTCGGCTCTGGCTCGGCAAGCGCCATTACCGGCCACAACTACGATGCCTACAGCGGAGCCGAGCTCAAGCTTGCGGATATAACGAGCAACACCGAGGAGTTTGTAAACACCTGCTCGGAAGAGATATTCAGCGCACTTACCGATGAGAGCAAATATGCCGACATGCTCTTTGTCGAGGGCTACACCGATAAGGTCAAGGATCTTGTCTCGGACGGTCACTGGTACATGAACAATGACGGCGTTGTCATCGCCATTAACCCCGGTGAGATAGCCGACTCCTCGGAGGGCGCATTTGAGTTTACCGTCAAATATGATGTCCTTGCAGGCAAGATAAAGGACGAGTTTGTCCCGGCTGAGCTTGACGGCACGACCGGCGATATCACCGCCGCACTTGCAAAGAATGCAGACACCTCCTCGCTCACCGTAGTCGGCAGCGGAGCGAGCAAGGACATTAAGTCCGTCCTCGTGTCCGTCTCGGGCAAGATATATAACATCTGCGTCTACAGCGCAAACTACTACAAGTCCAGCGGCAAGTATTCGCTTGAGACACAGCTTTGGTATTGCAGCGACCTTGCCGAGGGCGCAGCGTTTGCGATAAACAAGGAGCTCAAGACCAGCCCCAGCATTTTCATCGGCTTCACCCGCCCCGACGGCACGTATGAGCGCCGCCTGCTCTCTGCCGACAGCAGCGGCAAGGTCACCATCCTTGACCCCGACGGCGGCGAGACAGGAACGCTTATAAGCGGCAAGCTCCCCTACTCTGCCGACATTAACGGCGACGAGACGCAGGAGAAGATAAGCACCGCGACCAATGCGGAAGGTCTGCTCACCCTCAAGGTCGAGAGCGGCAGCAGCACCCATGAAAAGGCGACGAAGCTCAAAACCGTCTCAAGCATCCGCCTTTACGACATTGATGCCGACGGCAAAAGCGAGATCTTCGTCGACGGCAAGACCTCAGACGGCAGCACCGTGACCTATGCATTTAAATTTGACGGCGAGCTTACCGCCTGCTCCTTCGGTGACAGTGACCACGCTTACGGCGCAGTCAAGGAGTTTACGCACAGTAAGCTCTACCTTAAGCGCTCAGTAAATGTCCTTGGCAGCTACACCGCCGAGGTGAGCTACACCTACACAGACGGAAAGTACACAAGAGACTCCTCCGTCCTCAAGCTCAGCGGCACGAGCTATGTCACAACGAAAAAAGACATTACCTTGTCCGACGGCAAGACACTCCCCTCCGGCTATAAGCTCAAGTTCACCGAAACAGACGGCAGCTCCTACATGAGCTTCACCACCGACGGCGGCATCACCGGCAAGATTAAGATCAAAAAGGGCGAGAGCTCGGAGTACAAGGGCAAAAAGTGCGGCACCTTCGGCAAGCTTGCGGCGCTGTCGTTTAACGGCAATAAGATAATCACGACCTCCGGCGGCGGCATGCTGCTGTGCACCGACGAGGCCGATGCCAAGCACGCCTTGAAGCTTGCGACGCAGGCTCGTGAGCCGTTCCCGTGGTACGAGCACGAGGAGATCGGCTACAACTATCGCATGAGCAACATCACCGCAGGCATCGGCCGTGGCCAGATGCGTGTGCTTGACGAGCGTGTGCGCCGCAAGTGCGAGATCTTTGCGGCGTATGAGAACGCCTTTGCCGGACTGCCGCTTGAGATGTCGCCCGCACTGCCGGACACGAGGCCGAGCCGCTGGCTGTCGGTCGCACTGCTCGATGCAGCCTCGCCCGAGACGGTTATAGCCGCCCTGCAGAGCGAGAATATCGAGGCACGCCGGGTATGGAAGCCGATGCACCTGCAGCCGGTTTTCAAGGCAAATAAATTTGTGAAAACGTCGGCCGAGCCCGTGTCGGACGACCTGTTTGCCCGTGGCGTCTGCCTGCCGAGCGACACGAAGATGACCGATGCGGAGCTTGAGAGTGTCATCGAGGTCGTAAAGACGGCGATAAGTTAATATTCCGAGCACCGCAGACTGAACTTGCCTGCGGTGCTTTTGCACAAAAGCACCGGCAAATTCGGCGTAATTTCGGCTAAAAAAACGTTTCATTTTATTGACAAGCCGAAGGAAAATTTGTATAATGTAAATCTGATAATAGGGTGAGTGTTCCCTATGGCGGACTCGACCCAAATATCGGAAAAATTGGTTCTGTGAAATTTGGCCGGAAACGGCCTTGATCCGGAGGTATCGGAATATGAGTAAAACAAGAAGAGGCTTGAGCTTCCTGCTTTGCCTTGTGATGGCGTTCTCGCTGTTTGCGGGCGTACCGTTCAAGGTGCTTGACACGGAAGCAAATGCTACGGACACGAACACCAACCCGGGGAACAGCTCCAAGTGGGTGACCGCATGGCACACGAGTATGCTGTATCTTGATGCAGCTTCCGATGTCAACAAGGCGGTGTCGGTTTTATCCGAACTCAACGAGCGTACTTTCCGTACCGTCATTCCCATGACGATTTCGGGTAATACCGTTCGACTGACATACTCCAACGAGTATGCCCCCAACGGCGAAACGCTCAAGATCGGTGAGATCACTCTTGCAAAGGGCGATCCTAACGACGCGGCTCGCTGGCTCTCAAGCACGAGCGTTAAGCTTAAAGACATGAACGCGCTCTTTAAGACTGCAATTGCAAATGGGCAAGCCGATGTTGCCAATTCTTATTATCAGGACAGCGGCATCCTTCGCATAAAGCCGGGTGAGATCGTTGTTTCCGAGCCTATCGACATTTCTGCATTGGGCTTGAATGCAATGGACTACCTGTCCGTCAGCACATGGGTGTGCGACATGAACTCCAATTACACCGGCTTTAAGAACGGCTTCACCGGCGGTCTTATCGGCGGCGAGACCAACTACCTTGGCTTGGCGCTTGGTGGCAGCGGATATAACCATACGGAAGCAACTGACCTTGACGGCGTTGGTCTTATACCCTCTGTTCCACTCTCAAACTCAAATGCTACCGGCGACTATAATGTCGTTCCGTTCCTCAACACCGTTGAAGTTTTGCGCGAAAGCATAACGGGCGTTAAGGACACAAGCAATGCCTATACCACCGTTATCTTCGGCGACTCCACCGTTGCTAACGATATTCCCGTTTACCTTGCACAGAATCTCAAGTCCGGCGACATTGACGGTGTTGCCGTGACATGGGCGGCTGTCAAGGGCAACGAGGTGCTTCTCAACGGTCAGGACGGCAGCGGAGACAGCAACGGCAATATAATGGACGAAGCGGCTATCTCCGTCGTTGACGAGGTGAAGAAGCTCAGCGGCGTTAAGAAGGTCATCCTCAAGGTAGGCATTAACGACATTCTGCACCCCCAGTGCAGCGATATGGCGGCAAACTTTGCAAGCCGTACTCCTGACCAAATCGCACAGCAGATTATTGCCGGCTATAAGTACATAGTCGAGCAGCTGCACAACGAGGGAATAGAGGTTTACTTCTATGAGCTTACCCCGTGGCGCGCCGACGACGGCACCTATTACAGCCGCAACAGTACGATCTCTGCTTGGACTGGGAGGGTCGACAACATCCGCTTGAAGGTCAACGCATGGCTTGCAAAGTACGGCGCTGACTATGATACCTTCGTGACCGACCGCAAGACCGGCTCGGGCGATGGATACAAAGGCAACATCACTCTCGGCAACCAGTACGGCACAAACGGCTATACCAAGGCCTATAAGACCAAGGAAGTCACCGTATCGCAGGATAAGTTTGACCGCTTTGGCTACATAAGCCTCGAAAGCCTCGGGACTACCTCCGCAGCCTATGCACCGTCGACCCTCAACCCCTTCGGCGAAGACTTTACCGGCATGACCGCCATGAAGAAGGCATATACCACCGACGGTATCCACTTCACCGCCGCAGGTCAGTCCAAGCTTGCGAAGATCACTCCCACCTCAATATTCTATCAGCGTCAGGACACTTATAACGGCGCAGGTGAAACAGTTACCGTTGAGGGTATCTACTTTGCAACAAAGGCGCTTACTGTCGACCACAATTATTTTATCTGCAACACCGATGCGGCAAGTATCAAAGACGGTGCCGACGGAAGCAACCAGTCTCTTAAGGGGCATATTGTTGGAAACCCGGGCAAAGCATCAAGTGCTAGCGACAGAGAGTCTGATGTAGTTTCCGACCTGGAGAGCAATTCCGTAATTGTGCAGCGTGGTACCTCCGGCGCACCGTATATAGTCAAGAAAAGTGTTGCCGATAAAAACGAATGGACACTTTTGTACATTCAAGACATGAATAGCTATTATTGGAAGAACGGAAACGACTATCTCGTCTGGTACTATCCCGGACCGAGCCTAACTTGGGGTAATTACTTTAAAACAGGCGTTATAGATCAGCAACCATGGCACGCCGGCGTTTCCAAACATTGGTATACATTTGATGAAATCACCCCTGCTAGTAATGCTTCCGACAATTATTCGGTTAAACTTTGGTATAATGGGACAGTTACTGATAAGTATTTGGTTTTCGATAACAGCAAATTCAACGGTAAATTCATTTCCTCAAAGAAAAGCGGCAATATCGCTCTCTACGACAATACTTCCAAGGGCGTCAATATAAAGCTGGATATCAATAAGGATTCAGCAAATCTGCTTAATGTAACGACTGATGAAACCGTGGTCAATGCAGCAGGCGGAAAGACGACCCAGCTCCAGTTCCGCCTTGATTCGCAGATGCTCGATTCTAACAGTGTACCTACAGGAACAGACTTCCACGACGCTCCTAAGGATAACAACGCAAGAGGTCCTTATTCTCAGTACACCTTCGGCGATAATCAGAAGATCTTTTGGATGAGCACCGACCCCAATGTCGCAACTGTCAGCCAGTCCGCAGCCAGTGACCTCAAGGCAACCTATACCAATGGCGGCGGTGAAGTAACCTTTACCGGAAACGGCGGCACTACCGCACTTGTTGCAAACTTCTTCTGGAAAGAGCATGACGGCACGGATTATGTCTTTGACAACAATGTCAAGGATGGACAGGCGCAGTATTACAGCACTGCCGAGAAGGACGCGGCAATTGCCAACGGTTCAAGAGTCCCCAGCGAGACCACAGAGGGATACCATTGGGTTGAAATCAACAACGGACTCTGGGTCTGGACAAACTACAACTGGCTGACTTCCACCACCAAGGTTACCAACATCAATAGATATGCGTGCGACATTCTCCTCGGCGGACTTACCAACAACACCGAAGAAGCAGATAACTTCCTCTTTAACGAAACTCCCACCGGCAAGGATTGCACACTTACCGCAGTAAATGCATCCGACCCCATTGATGCAAAGCTTCCCGGCACTGCTTGGAAGTGGGAAAGCAGTAATACCAATGTTGCGAAGATTGCATCGTCCGCTGATGAGTTTGCAACTCTTGAGTATAAAGGTACAGGAACAACGACCATTACCCTTACAAGAGTAGACGAAAACGGCAATGCCGTTACCAGCGATGTTGACGGAAAGCCCATCACAAGCACCATAACCATTCATGTTAACGAAATTCCCACCGTTGATATCAGCTTCAACGGAACAACCGAGGACAACTACTGGCTCAAGGGCGTAACCGCAGGCGATAGCTTCGCGATGAACGGCTTTGTCAGCAATCAGTCCAATGCAACAATTAATTCGTGGACTTGGGAAGCTTACGGCGAGGACGGAAAGCTCACCAATAAAGTTACCGTTACCCCCGATAATGTACAGAGCACCACACTGACGCTCAACGATGTCGGCATCAGCTATGTAGTTCTTAAAGTTCACTATACACTGCCTAATGGCGGCGGCGAAGGCGATGTAACGACCGCTATTTCCATCAACGCAGAGTACAGCATCGCAACCACCACTAACACAATCATTGACTGCGGACTTCCCGTTAAGCTCGATCTCAACGCAAGCGGCATCAGCCGTAAAGCTCCGAGCGTTGAGCTTGTCAAGGGCAGAACCGAGAGCAACGAGTTCGGCACAGCCGATGTTCGCCTCGGCTTCGGTGTTGCAAGTCTTGATAACGGCACTGTGACCTACACACCGACCGCCATCGCAACCGCAAAAGATACCCTCTACTACTCCGCTGCAGTCGATAACGGCTACAAGTACTCCAATGTCAACATCATCCCCGCAAGCTCCATCTACTATGAGGACAGCTTCGTGACCTATAACGGCACCGGCTGGAAGGTCGCAGGCGAATCGAAAACCGGCGTATATCAGGACATCAAGGACGATGTATACGGCTACGATGCAGCCTACGGCAGCTACATGACCTACTCCAACGGCAGCGCTCACTATGTGACCGTCAATAACAAGTACGGCGCAAACCTCCCGACCTATACCGGCGAATACCCCACCGCAACCTTCACCTTCACCGGCACCGGCTTCGCCGTCTACTCCACCTCGGATAAAACGGCTGGCTTTGTAAAGGTCAAGTATACCAACAAGGACACCAATGTGACAAAGAAGGTCGTTCTTAACTCGTATGCAGAGGGTGACTATAACCAAACCCCGACCATTCAGGCGCTTGGTTTGGACTATGGCACCTACGAAGTGACTATCACGGTCGCATATGATAAGAGCTTTGATGTCGGCAACAAGGGTAGTTACACATTCTATCTCGATGCAGTCCGCATCTACGAGCCGCTCAAGGGCAATGACGATGCCAATAAAGCATATGGCGAGGTGGGCGAAGCGAACGCAGAGTACAAGACCGTCCGCAGCCTGTTGATAGCCAAAGATGTGTTTGATGCCCTCGATGATGAAACTCCCGGTGCAGTATACATTGAAAGCAAATTGCGCAATGTTTATGACGAAGATGGCAATATAACCGAGACGAAGGATGTACTTGGCACGAGTGTTTCGGACTACAAGAACTATGGCCCGAAGAACGAGGTTTACCTCGGCAAGGGCAACGGCGTTGCATTCAAGATCGATAACGCAGCACAGCTCACAGATATCCAGCTTGGCATCAAGTGCGCAGGCGCTGCGACTGGCAAGGTTATGATAAACGGTAATTATATCGATATCACTTCTGCAACCGATATGTACTACAGCATCAAAAAGTACATGACGAATGACACGGTGATCATTGCAAATCCCGACGATGCCATTATTTCACTGACCGTTCTTAAGACCACCAAGAACGATGCTCAGGTTCAGGCTGATGTCACCGTTACCTCCGAGCTCGGCAAACTTGCGGCAGAGCAGATCTTTGCAGCCGTCAAGACCCCCGATCCCGAGCCCGTTGAGCCGACTGTTGAGCCGACTGTTGAGCCGACCGAGGAGCCTCAGCCCAGCAAAGACCCGACACCGAGCGAAGATCCCGAGCCGACCGTTGAACCCACCGAGGAGCCTCAGCCCAGCGAAGATCCTCAGCCCGATGACGACGATCAAGATCAGGATAATGCACTTATGAACATCTTGAAAAAGATCGGCGACTTCTTCAAAAAACTGTTTGGAGGTTGGAAAAAATGAAAAAAGTATATACTAAACCCGAACTGTTCTACGAAGAGTATGAGCTGTCTGTTGCAATTGCAGGCAACTGCGGTGCACAATTTAGTGCGTTCAATGTGAATACATCAAGTATAACGACCTGCACATACAGAGATGTTGACGAATTCATATTCATTCAGGCAAATGCTGCCTGCACAGAGCATCCTGCTTATGATGATGATTTGCTGTGCTATGTGACAGCCACCGAGGGAGCTCTAGCATTCAGCTCATAATTCAAAACAAGAAACCGGCAGCAAAACGCTGCCGGTTTTTTCTGTACAAACAAAATATTATAATGTATAATAGCCGTGCGAGGTGTTGCAAATGAAAAAGAAAAAGCAGATAATCGCCGCCGTGCTGGTGCTCATCGCCGCCGTCGCAGCGGTGCTGATATTCACCCGAAAAAACGAAACCGAGTCAAACCCCGAATCAGTCAATGTCGCAGATATCCAAATCGACGCATCCGCAGGCGGCATATCCGTCGTCTCGCTGGAGAACATCTCCGGCATGTATGTCGAGGACGGCAGCGACGAGGTCATGAGCGGCATTTTCGCTGCGACCTTCCGCAACGACTCAGACAGCGATCTTCAATATGCAAAGCTCGTCCTGACCGTCGGCGAGGAGGACTATATCTTTGAGCTGTCCACCGTTCCCGCCGGTTCGACCGTCCGTGCGATGGAGATGAACAAGAAAGCGTTTGTATCGTCAAAGGGCGAAGTGACGCTCAAGCAGGAGAACATTGCATGGTTCGATGAAGCCCCGTCCATGTACAGCAATATGCTCAAAATTATCCAGCGCAATAACGCCATAATCATTGAGAATATCTCCGGCCAGACCATTACTGCGCCCATCTATGTCTACTACAAAAACTACACCGATGGCATGTACATCGGCGGCATAACCTACCGTGCGGGGACGCAGGAGAACCTTGCCCCGGGCAAGTCAGTCGCTTTGAGCGCAAAGCACTTTGACCCCGATGCCTCACGGCTCATGTTTGTGACATATGCACATTAAAACCTACGATTTTTCGGGTATTCACCTCGGTATCGAGAGCGAAGAACCGCTTACCGACAATGCCGAGCTGTGCAAGTTTAGTTACAGCGGCACGCCCGATTACACGATATCCCTGCACTTTACCGACACCGTGCCCGATACCTCAGACTGTGCCGATTTTTTTGTTAAAACGGCAATACTCGAGGCAAACACGCCGCAGCGCCCGTTTTCTTGCACCGAGTTTTACGCAGACCACTGCGAAATGCAGGTGCTCGACAGATACGCTGCCGACTTCACGGTCGACTCGGTGCTGCGTCACCTGCCGCTTAGTCACATGCTGCTGAAATTTGACGCATTTGTGCTGCACGGGGCGTACATTGTCGTAGACGGTGAGGCAATCGTATTCTCCGCACCTAGCGGCACAGGCAAATCCACGCAGGCTGAGCTGTGGCGAAGGCACCGCAGCGCCGCCGTCATTAATGGCGACAGGGTGCTGGTGCGCAAAAGCGCTGACGGCTTCACCGCAGGTGGGATATATTTCGCCGGAACATCCGGAATATGCGAAAATGTCACCGCACCGCTGCGTGCGATAATCGTGCTCGGGCAGGCAAAGGAAAACGGCCTGCACCGCTGCACGGGCTCGCAGGCGCTGCATTCGCTTTTCGGTCAAAGCGCCTGCTGCAACATTGACGGCGAACCGGTGCGGCTCGTCGGGCTGATATCCGAACTCATAAACAGCACCGAAATTCTGAGGCTTGACTGCCTGCCGGATGTGTCGGCGGTCGAGACACTGTCGGATTTCCTCTATGGAGAGAGCAAGTAATGGAAAACGAATATGTCGAATCGAGAATAAGCCGCCACCTGCACAGTCGTGCGGCTCGTGTGGGCATTCCGCTGTCCGGCACATTTGAGCTTACGCCCTGCTGCAATCTTGCATGCAAGATGTGCTATGTGCGCAAGCCGAGAGCGGAGGTCGAGGCCGAGGGCGGACTAATGAGCGCCGAGCAGTGGATCACGCTTGCGCAAAAATGCCGTGAAAGCGGCATGCTGTACCTGCTGTTGACCGGCGGCGAGCCGCTGACGCACCCGCAGTTTCGTGAAATTTACACCGCCGCAAAGAAGCTGGGCTTTGTGGTGTCGATAAACACCAACGGCACGCTCATCAACGATGATATGCTGCACTTTTTGGCATCCGACCCACCTGCCAGAGTGAATATGTCGCTGTACGGAGCAAGTCGTGAGACCTACAGCGAGCTGTGCGGCGTGCCCGAGGCGTTCGACCGAGCAATGTATGCGCTCAAGGGTATGCGCCGAGAGGGCATAAGGGTCAAGCTAAATTACAGTGTCACACGGTACAACCGTGGCGACATGGTCGGCATACTCGACACTGCCAAGGAAAACGACTGCAATGTGCAGATAGCAAGCTATATGTTCCCGCCGCTTCGGCGTGACGGCTCACAAATCGGCGAAAATGATCGCATGACCGCCGAGGAGGATGCAGCCTTTACTGTAAAAAGCGAGAGGCTGCGCCTGCCGGCCGAGAAGTTTAAAGAACGCTGCAAGGCACGCATCGCACGCAGCGGCGGCACCATCGACGAGGAGTGCTTAGACGCACCCACGGAGCATATCCGTTGCCGAGCCGGAACCACCGCATTTTGGGTCAACTGGAACGGCGAGATATCGCTGTGCGGCATGATACCCCGCCCATCGGCAAATGTTAAGACCACCGGTTTTGCCGAGGCGTGGCAAAGGGTGCGTGAGGACACAGCAAAAATACTCGTGCCGGCAAAGTGCACCGCCTGTCCCGACCGTGAGGTCTGCATGGTGTGTGCCGCATCCTGCTACTGCGAGACCGGCGGTTTTGAGAAGGCGCCCGAGTATATTTGCCGCAGGACAAGGGCACTTATTAAAGAAAGCGAAAATGCCATTGCCGAGGAGAAAGAAAATGAAAACCAACCCTGAATTTATAGCCAGAGACATTGCCGGCGAGCTGGTGCTTGTGCCGGTCGGCACGGCGGCGAAGAGCTTCGGCGGGCTCGTGACCTGCAACGAGGTCGGTGCGTTCATATGGAAAACGCTCGAAAACGGAGCGACCATGGACGAGCTTGTCGCCGCGATACTCGACGAGTTTGAGACCGACGAGCAGACCGCACGGAGCGACGCCGAGGAGTTTGTCGCAAAGCTAAAGGAAATAAACGCAGTTATATAACAGAAGCCTCCGGCTCAGCCGGAGGCTTATTACTTATCTATTATAGTATGAGTTGTCACGGTGCAGGACGGTGTACAGCTTTATGAGCCATGGCCTGACGGAGACAAGGTGCCGCCACGAACCTGCGTAGAAGCTCCATAGCGCATTGTCCGGCCAAATCTCTTTGCCGTCACGCTCGACATGCGTCACCACGGCGAACACCTGCTCGGGTGCGATTGGCCCCTCGATGCGCTGCTGGCTGTCGCCGAGCATGTACAGGCCGCTGTCGTCGATTTTGCAGATGCGGTGGAGAATGTACTGCCCGTTAAAGCGCTGGTAAAACACGATGTCGCCGACACGCAGCTCACGGTCGGGCTTTTTAAAAAAAGCCGTATCCCGTCCGCTGTGCAGGAACGGATACATGCTGTGTCCGCTTACCTTGACGCAGACCTCGTGTCCGCTTTCGGCAAGCTCACGCAGCACGGATATGTATTCAAATGTGTCGATCCTGCGCATGGAAAACACCTCCGTTTAGTACTTATTATAATAAAAAAGCCTGTCTCCGTCAACATGATTGTGGTACTTTAAATAATTTAACTATACAAGGTATTTACATTTTTGGCACAAGGGAGCATTTACCTAAAAAAGTGAATTAGTTATAGAAAATTATTAAAACTAGTTGAAGCATTCGACAAAACCAGACAAAATATACAGCATAATTAACAAAAAAATAAACCCATTTTGACCTTGCACTGTGTATTGATATGTGTTAATATAGGTTCAACAGGCTGTGCTGAAAATAGCGAGAAATCTTATGAGAAAATCTGTAAAGAAAACATGGAATGTTATATCCACTGTGCTGGTGGCGATCGTGGTCATCATCGCCCTGCTGCTTGTCGGCGCAAGGGTGTTCGGACTTCAGGTCTATGCGGTGCTGTCCGGCTCCATGGAGCCGACATATCATGTGGGTTCGATAATATATGTCAAGTCCGTCGACCCGAGTGAGATAAAGGTCGGCGACCCGATAACCTTCGTCATGAACGAGCAGCTTACCGTTGCAACGCACCGTGTCGTGCGCATCGATGCGGAAAACAGTGCGTTTTACACCAAGGGCGACGCTAACGACGACCCAGATGCCGCACCCGTGCATTTTAACAACCTTCTGGGCAAGCCCGTGTTCACCATCCCGTACCTTGGCTACATATCAAGCTATGTGCAGTCACCCCCGGGCATCTACATTGCCGTTGGTGTAGGCGTGCTGCTGCTGGCACTTGCGTTTTTGCCGGACATGCTTGACGGCGACAAAAAGGAGAAGCAGAAAAATTAGTTCAATATGGGGCTAAGCCCTTTTTGAAGAATATGTAGGAATTTTGTTTGATCGAAAGGAGACAATCAAATGAAGAAAAAACTCACAACCGTATTGGCGATCGTTTTGGTCGTCGCCCTGTCCGTGGCAGGTACCTATGCTTACCTGACTGCACAAACCGACACCGTCACAAACACCTTTACCGCAGCCGGTCTTGCATCAAGCTTCAGCCTTGACGAAAGCAAGGCAAATCAGCAGCCCGACGGCTCCTACACTCTTGATGTTGCAACTAGAGTTCAGGAGAACCAGTACTCTGTCGTTCCCAAGGTGAACCTTGCTAAGGATCCTACCGTACATGTAACGCTTGAGGCAAATGTCGGCGCATATGTTTTCCTCGCAGTTGACGACAACCTCGGCGACGGCCTGACCGCAACCATCGACAGAGGCAATTGGACTGCACTCAACACCACCTACACCGACGCACAAGGCGTAGCTTGGACCATGTACTACAAGCAGCTCGAAGGCAGCGCAACTCCCGCACAGGTCGACATCAATGTTCTTACTGGCCAGCAGATCGTTGTCGGTGATACCGTCGCAGAAGACTGCGGCAACATCGTGTTCAATGCATACCTGACCCAGTCCGCAGGCTTCACCGACGCACTTGATGCATGGAACAACTCCTGGGGCAAGTAATTTTGGCTTGCGTCAGTAAGTAACTGAAAATACACAGAAACCCAGCCCTGCGGCCGTATTTTGACCGCAGGGTGTCGGTGGATTTAGAACAATGGGCGCTCCACCGATATTTGCCCGCAATACGCAGTCAATTCTGCGCATGGGAGGTTTAAACTTGAAAAATACAAAGACAAAAATTTTGGTTCTGGCTTTGGCGGTCTGCCTTGTTGCCGTTTGCGCAATGGGTACCGCGGCTTACTTCACCGACCGCAGCACAGCGACGAATGTCATCACGACAGGCGGCGTTGATATCGAGCTGATCGAGACCGCCGAAAAGGACGGCGAGCTCGTCCCGTTCGAGGATATTTCCGGCGTCATGCCCGGCGATGTAGTATCTAAGATCGTTGAAGTCAAGAATACCGGCAAAAACGATGCCTATGTCCGTGTAAGCGTCGAGAAGGCGATCACCCTGGCCGAGGGCCTTGAGGGCAAGGTCGACCTGTCCCTCGTCAAGCTGAACATCAACACCGAGAAGTGGACCGAGGCAGACGGATATTACTACTACAACGGGGTTCTCAAGCCCGGTGAGACCACCGCACCGCTGTTCACCACCGTCACCTTTGACGGCACGATGGATAATCTCTATCAGAACTGCACCACTACCATCAGTGTTGCCGCACAGGCAACTCAGTCGGCCAATAATGGCACGAGCGCACTGACCGCAACCGGTTGGCCGGAGGCATAAGAAAGGGGCAAGCGCATGAAGAAAAAGCTATTAGCCCTCGTCCTCGCCGTCATGATGACGGTCGGCTGCTTCGCCGGTCTCGGCGCAGCGGTCGGGCAGGACGCTGATTTTGCCGCACTGAGTGTGGCAGATCAGTATGCCGCCATTATGGCAGCGGGCAGCGAAGCCGATGCGCAGGCATTGTTTGATACACTCGATGCCGAGCAGCAGGCAGCTTTGACGGCTTATGCAGACCAGCAGAAGGATACGGACACCGCTAAGGAGACCGACCCCATCCCCGCTGTCAACTACACCAATGTTGCTCCGCTCGTGACCGCAAATAAGGTGTCGCAGCCTGCAAGGGCACGCCTTATGAGCGCAAGCTCGACGGCACGCCCCATCGAAAAGGGCAAGACCGTCGACGGCCTTGTCATTAATAAGACCGCAACGGCAAACGACGACGGCACTTACAACATCAAGCTCGAAGCCTACACCACCGGCTCCGTGAGCACCACCGAATCCACCAAGCCCACGGATATCGTTCTCGTCCTCGACCAGTCCGGCTCGATGGATGAGGACATGAAAAGCTACACCTACACTGAGGCGTACCCCGGCAATAACCATAACGGTTCGTACTATGTAAAGTCTAGGGACAGCTATGTCAGAGTGTCATGGTGCTCCGATTGCAGAGCATGGACTGACGGCTGCACTGACGGCTGGTTTTGGCAGCACTATTCCGGCACCAAGTATACGCCGAAAACTTCAGCATCCGACACGGCAAGCGGCCATGTTCAGTTCTATTCCCGTGGCTCTGAAACCAAGGTTAAGCGCCTGACGGCACTTAAAAAAGCGGTTACCAGCTTTGCCGATGCCGTTGCCGAAAAGGCAAAGGGAGCTGATGGCGTTCTTGGCACAGATGACGATGTTAACCATCGTATCGCTGTTGTAGGATTTGCATCCGGCAACCCGTCGAATAGGCTTTATTACAATTCGGAGATTTTTGTCGGAGCAAATCAGTACCAGTATAATAGACTTACTTCGCAGAACTATTTGGATGCAATGCAGAGCATGGACACCAAGACAGGCGTTGATAATATCGGTAAGTCTATTAATGCGCTTGACGCAGAAGGTGCAACATATACCAACCTTGGTATTGAGATGGCAAATGGTATATTTGCAACCAATCCCGTAGAAAACAATTCACGCAACCGTATTGTGGTCGTGTTCACCGACGGTCAGCCCGGCCGCAGCGGCTATGACTCCAGCATTGCAAATGCTGCCATCAATCAGGCTAACACTACAAAGAACACCTACAATGCAACTGTATACACCGTCGGTATTTTTGAAAATGCCGATGCAACCTCTGCCGGCAACCAAAACGGTACAAACGCAGAGAAGTCCAATTGGTTTATGCAGAAGCTGTCCAGCAATAACGGCACTCCTCAGGATCCCAGCTACTATCTGTCTGCTTCCGAT
Organism: Clostridiales bacterium; assembly: GCA_003533405.1. Classification (GTDB taxonomy): domain Bacteria; phylum Bacillota; class Clostridia; order Oscillospirales; family Oscillospiraceae; genus F23-B02. Next base: position 37,891 of record DQDL01000118.1, read on the forward strand.
TCTGATACCCTCAGCACTATATTCCAGAAGATAAGCAATCAGATCAGCGAAAGCAAGATCGACCTCGGCAGTCAGACCGTTATCAAGGACACCGTCACGAAGTACTTTGATATGCCGACCGACGCAAGCAAGGTCAGCGTAAAGAGCTACGACTGCACCGGCGTTGCAGATGGCAAGCCCACATGGAGCGAGACCGGCACCGTTATAAACAATGCCGTTACGCTCGACCCGAAGGATAACTCCGTCAATGTCACGGGCTTTGACTTTAACGCAAACTATGTCACCGAAAAGGGTCGTGATGAGAACGACCCCAAGAAGGAAGGCGACTTCCACGGCAGAAAGCTCGTTATCGAGTTCACCGTCACCGCAAAGGACGGCTTTGTCGGCGGCAACAGCGTGCCCACCAACGGTTCGGACTCCGGCGTCTATGACAAGGACGGCAAAGAGGTCGCAACCTTCGATGTCCCGCAGGTCAATGTACCCATCGAGCCCGAGCTCACCGTCAACGACAAGGTCATTTACGAGGGCGGCTCTGCCAATGTGAGCGGCCTGTACAATGCGGCCGACACCTCATCTTGGAAGTATGACTTTGTAAATGTAAGCTATGAGGTCAAAAACGGCAATACCGCAGTCAGCGGCAGCGTCAGCCCCGCAGACTGCACCGACTACACCGTGAAGGCCACCTTCAGCCCGAAGTACGACGGCAAGAACGCCGACGGCAAGATCAACGACGATGTTACCGTCGATGGCACCGCCACAGTCCATGTTCTCAAGCCGACCGTCACCGTGACTGCCAACGATGTTTGGAAGTATTACGGCGAGGACTACAATACGCCCGACGGCAGCACCGTCACGGGCTCGGTCACTTGGGCAGACGAGCACAGCCATGATGTAAGCGGCATCACCGTTATCGGCTCTGCACCTTACGGCACGGACGATCTTCAGTACAGCTACGACCACGGTCAGTTTGTCGTTCCCAATACCGACACGACCATCGCTGTGGTCGCCAAGGTCGGCGGCGTGGAAAAGGCAAGCACGAGCTATGTCGTTCACCCCAAGTTCTGCACCCTGACCATCAACAAGGAAGTTGCAAAGCTCTACGGCGATAACGACAGCTTTATCTTCAATGTCGTCGGCGAGGGCAACATCAAGTACGAGGCCAAGGTCGTCATAAACGGCGCAGGCTCCGCAACGCTCACCGGCCTCCCCGTCGGCAGCTACACCGTCACCGAGGACATCGGCTGGTCTTGGAGATACACCTGCGACAGCAGCACCAAGTCGACCGTCCTGAGCTCCGCTAAGGATAACGACAGCGTGACTATCACCAACAAGCTGGATGACAACAAGTATCTCGGCGACGAGACCTATGTTATCAACAAGTGCGAAAGCAGGACGATAACGAAGGTAACTTCGACCGTCATCCGGCAGGCCATCGAGTATATACTCGGTAGATAAGGAGGGGCTGTAATATGAAATTATTTTCTTCACGCAGCTCCCACGCTGCAAATAACGGCGGCGCAAAGAAGCTGTCCGCCGCAGCAATTGCAATTATCCTCGTGGTCGTCATGGCGATAGGCGGCACGGTCGCTCTCCTCATGGACAGCACCGACAGCGTCACCAATAAGTTCGCCCCCGCTTCCTCAGGCATCACCATCGAGGAGGAGGTCAAGGAGAACTGCAAGACCGAGATCGCAGTCAAAAACACCGGCGATACCGGCGTGTATGTCCGTGTGTCGCTCGTTGCCAACTACTACGACGAAAACGGCAATATCACCGGCGGCGCTGCGGTCCCCGACTTTACGCTCAACTCCGATAAGTGGTTTGTGGGCAACGATGGCTACTATTACTACAAGCAGCCCGTTGCGGCAGGCGATGTGACCGACAACCTGCTCATCGGCAAGATGCAGCTTGAGGACAATATGCAGGTCACAGTGCTTGCACAGAGCATACAGGCAAGCCCCACGAGCGTGGTTCACGACAAATGGGGCGTGACCGTCAATTCCGACGGAACGCTTGCGAAGTAAGGAGGCTTGAATGATGAAAAAAAGATTTTTAGCTATCCTTATGGTTCTGGCGCTGTGCCTGAGCATCGCTCCGGCAGCGTTTGCAGACGCTTCCGTGAGCTACAAGGGCAGTGCGGAGAAATTCGTGTTTGCCCCCGGCAGCGAGTATTCGCCGACCGACATGTTTGAGAGCTTCAAGGGCGTTATGCCCGGCGATACCCTCACTCAGCAGATCGAGGTCAGAAACGATGTAAAAAATGATGTCAAAATCAAGCTTTACATGCGTTCGCTCGGCGCAAACGAGGGCTCGGAGGAGTTCCTCAAGCAGATGACGCTCGGCGTCAAGGCTGCCGACGGCAGCGAGCTGTTCGCAGCTCCCGCCGATGAGACCGCCCAGCTTACCGATTGGGTGTGCCTCGGCACCTTCTATTCCGGCGCAAAGACCACCCTCGATGTGACGCTCAATGTTCCTGTCGAGATGGGCAACGACTTTGCCGAGCAGGTCGGCAGCCTTGACTGGGAATTTGCAGTCGAGGAGCTGCCCGTTGAGCCTACCGATCCGGTCGGCCCCAAGACCGGCGACGACACCCCCGTTGCACTGTACGCAGCCATCTGCGCAGTATGTGCCGGTGCGGTAGTGTTCCTGATCGCAACAAGGAAAAAGAAAGAGCAGTAAACCGATAAAGCAAAACTGGCACCGTTAAAAGCGGTGTCAGTTTTCTTTTAAGCAGCTGCTTGGCAACAGATTGTAAAACAATTAGATAAAATTCATGCAAAATTCGCAAATGCTTACAATATTTTCACAGTTTGCGCCTTCCATTTTGCCGAAATAACACTTATAATATCCTCAGAAGTATAACCAACACACGAAAGATAAATGATAAGGAGAATGTGCTATGTATTTCGACCAGATGTTCTACAACCAGCAGTATGTAAACCCAAATTATTACGCTCAGCAGAGGGAACATATCCGCCAATTACAGCAGACATTGAATGTGCAGAAAGCAGAAAAAGCTACCCGTGATTTATGCGAAGCAGTTAGAAACTTAGACGAGTACCATCAGCAGCAAGCGTTCCTAGCGTGCCTTGGTGTTATAGCGCTAGAGTTCGGGTGGAACTAAAGTTCTTTGAACCAGAGATATAAAATGCATGAGCTAAGGATATGTATGTGTTGCATATAAAGGATGTGAAGAATTGGTGAGTGATAATAGTGTTGGCTCAATGAAGGATTTCCTTTTTAGATACAGAGCGTTTAAACCATATAATATACAAGCTCTTGCTGAGGGAAAGCTGTTCTTTTCAACACCAAGCGAGTTCAATGATCCGTTTGATTCTGTGGTGTATGTAGATCAGCAAAAACTGTATGGTTCAATTGAATATGCGTTGAGGGCTAATTTAGATAGTTATTTAGATATTAAGCATATTAATCCAAAAGGTAAAGCACTAAAAAAGGTTCTAGCTCTCAGTGATAAAAGCGTTTTTGATTTACCGCAGAGCTCAGAATTGATACAGGGGTTTATGGAACATGTGCATAATACTTCAAATAAATTCAAGCAACAAATCAACGCTAACTCAAAAGTAGTATGTTTTTCAGAAGATTATTTATCCCCACTTATGTGGGCTCACTACGCAGATGATCATAAGGGGTTTGCCCTTGGATATGCAAAATCCAATTTATTAACTGCACCGATTTACAACGAAATTGGTGAGAAAATAGGGAACAAGATGATATTGGACAGAGTGAATTACGCAAAAACTACTCCTGATAGTGGACAGTTGTTTTATGATATTTTCCCTGAAATTATGAAGGAGAAAGCAATTCACGATACATCAAAATTTTATAAGCAGGTTCTATATAATAAAACGAGTGAATGGTGTTATGAAAAAGAATGGAGATTGTGTTCAGTACAGGATACGCTTGAAACAAATAATCCAGCGAGGTATATGCTTGTTGAGCCTTGTATGATGTTTCTTGGAGCAAAAATGCCAAGTCAAAACCGGGAGACGATGGTGAAAATTGCAAGAGAAAAAGAAATGCCCGTTTTTGAAGTATGGGCAAATGACAAAGAGGCTGAGTTCAAGCTAAATTTCTGCCTTATCTATCCAAAACAATATGACTAGCCTCCACCGAAGACTACAATGCAGATAGTGAAAAGCTTTACAAAAACCCGTTGCAATGCAGCGGGTTTTTGTATTATACTGAGTGCATCAAGTTTCAGAGGGCGAAGAAAAATGCGGAAGGTTATCAGAACGATCGTGCTCGTTGTGTGCATTGCGGCGTTTTGCATTGCGGCATACAAGCTGTATGACTACTATTCGGAAATGAAAAAGGGCGAGGAAACGGTCGATAAGCTCAAGGATATAGGTGTGACCGAGATTGAGCAGGGCGAAAAAGCGCCGATAAGCGTCGATTTTGCGGCGCTGCAGGCGGAAAATCCCGACATCATTGCATGGCTGTATAGCGAAGGCACGCCGATAAACTACCCCGTTGTGCAGTCCGATGACAACCAGTATTACCTGCGCAGACTCACCGACGGCAGCTACAACACTAACGGCACACTGTTCATGGACTTCCGTGATGCCGCCGACCTCAGCGGCTTCAACACCGTCATTTACGGCCACCGCATGAAGTCAAAGGCCATGTTCGGCACGCTGCCGAGCTACCTCGAGCAGGATTATTACAATGAGCATCCGGTGATGTACCTGCTCACGCCCGAGAAAAGCTACAGGCTCGATATCGTGTCAAGCTTCCTGTTGCGCTCGGACTCGGATATCTACGCTCCGATAAATACAAGCGAGGCGAAAAAGGCATTTTTGGACAAGATAACGACGCAATCGGCATTCAAAACGAATGTCGAGTTCGGAATCGACGACCGCTTTGTGCTGCTGTCGACCTGCTCATACGATTTTGAAAATGCCCGCCAGTTGGTCATTGCAAAGCTCACCGAGCTATAAAAAAATCCCCGATTTAAATCGGGGATTTTTTGCGCCTGTTTATAGTCCATATTCCTCGGCAAGTGCCTTGAATGCGGGGAGCGAGCGCTTGATGCGGTCAAACGGCACGCAGTAGGCAAGGCGGACATAGCCGGGGCAGCCGAAGGCATCGCCCGGGACAACGAGAATGTCCTTTTCCATCGCCTTGCGGCAGAATGCCTGCGAGTCGCCGCCCGGAGCCTTGATGAACAGATAAAATGCGCCGTCGGGCTTGACGCAGTTAAAGCCCATGTCGCTGAGCGCCGAGTAGGCAAGCTGACGATTATCGTCATATTTCGAGATATCCGCCGTCACACCGAGACACTCGGCAGCTGCCTGCTGGAACATCGTCGATACGCAGACATAGCCCAGCGCCCTGCCTGCACCGCACACCGCTGCCCAAGCGTTGTCGTGCTCGGTCATCTTTGGCGAGAGTGCGAGAAAACCTATGCGCTCACCGGGGAGCGAGAGCGACTTGCTGAACGAATAGCAATACACGGTGTTGTCGTAGTACGCCGGAATGAACGGCACCTCGACATCGCCGTAGACCAGCTCACGGTACGGCTCGTCGGCGACAATGTAGATGGGGTGACCGTACTCGGCAGCCTTCTTATTAAGCAGCTCGGCTATAGCCTTCACACTGTCGGGAGAGAGCACGGCGCCGGAGGGGTTGTTCGGCGAATTTATGATGATTACGCTCGTTTTCGGGGTGAGCTTTGCCTCCAATGCGGCAAGATCGACCTGAAAATCCTCGTCGCAGGGCACTTCGATAAGCGTGCCGCCGGCCTGCTCGACATAGATCTTGTACTCGGGAAAGTACGGTGCGAGCACGAGTGCTTCCTCACCCTCGGACATGAGAGCGGCAAGGATGATAGCCAGCGCCGACGATGCGCCGTGGGTCATGTAAATGTCGTTGGGGGAATACTGAACGCCGAAGGTCTCGGTCAGATACTTTGCGACCGCCGCTCTGACGCTCTCAAGCCCTGCCGCCGGAGCGTAGGTGTGAAGCTCAATGGGGGAGACAGTCTTCATGAGCCTGTCGAGAACATCAAAAAACTTTTTGGGCGGCTCGATACTCGGGCTGCCGATGGTAAAATCATAGACATTTTCGGGACCGACGACCTTTGCACGCTCAGCGCCGTAGGCCGCAAGCTCACGGATGACAGCGCCGGAGCTGCCCCAAGTGATATACTTTTTCGGTATCATGCTTTTCCCTCCAAATAGTTTTTAAGATAGTTTATCGCCTGCCTGTAGCCCTCGAAGCCGAGCCCCATGTAGGTCTTGATGCAGGCCATGCCCGCATACGACACCTGTCGGAACGCCTCACGCTGACTGACATCCGACAGATGCACCTCGACGGCGGGTATCGCCACCGCCTTGAGCGCATCCAAAATGGCGACGCTCGTGTGGGTGTAGGCTGCTGGGTTAATTACGATGCCGTCGATATTGCCGAAGGCGGCTTGGATGCGGTCGACTATGCTGCCCTCGTGGTTTGACTGGAAAATTTCACACTCCACACCGGCATCACGGCATGCGTCCGAAACGAACTTCTCAAGATCCGAGTAGGTCTGCCTGCCGTAGATATCCGGCTCCCTTATACCGAGCATGTTGAGGTTCGGGCCGTTGATAACTAAAAACTTCATTTTATCATCTCCATGATAGCGTTAACCGTGTCGTTAATATCGCCGTTGTTGTCGGCTTTTATATCCGCAAACCGATCGTAGAGCGGAAGTCTTGCGGCGTAAAGCTCGTTTAGGTCGGAGCTGAGTGAAATGGGTCTGCCGTCACGGGCAAGCTTATTCGTGTCACGCTCTATCCACACGATGACGCCGTTTTGGTGCAGAAGCTCATAGTTTTCCGCAACGGTGACAACGCCGCCGCCGGTAGAGATTATATTGCCGCTGAGCTTGCCGACCTCGGCGGTGGCCTCGGTCTCGAGCCTGCGGAAGCCCGCTTCGCCTTGGGCTGCGAAAATTTCGGGAATGGTCATGCCCGCATTTTCGGCGACCATCGTGTCCGTGTCAAATATCTTTCTGCCGAGCTTTTCGGCGAGCATGGTCGAGACGGTGGTCTTGCCGCTGCCGGGCATGCCGATGATGACGATGTTCTGCATCTGATGCGACAGAACACGCTCAATGCGGTCTATCTCGCTGTCGGGGATGCTCTTTCCCGTGAACAGCTCGCAGCTGCGCTTTGCCTGCGAAACGAGCATATACAGGCCGCCTGCGCAGGGTATGCCGAGCCGCTCCGCCTGCAAAAGCAGGGCAGTTCGTGCGGGGTTATAGACTACATCGAGCACGCCGCTGAGCTTGGGAAACTGCGTAAGATCAACGGCGGCTTTGCCATTGTTGGGGTACATGCCCACGGGCGTGGTGTTTGCGATTATTTCGGTATCGGCGTGCTTTGCAATGTTCTCGTAATTGTCCTCGCCCTTTCGGGAGATGACAACGACCTCGCTTGCACCGAGATTTTTCAGCACCGCCTGAGCCGTGACGGAAGCACCGCCCGTGCCGAGAACGAGCGCCTTTTTGCCCTTTACCTCAATGCCGTTGTGCACAATGAGGTTTTCAAAGCCGAAAGCGTCGGTGTTATCGCCGTAGAGACTTCCGTCGGAGCGGCGGACTATAGTGTTCACGCTGCCTATCTGCGCCGCCGTCGGCGACAGCTCTGTGCAGTAGGGCATGACCGCTTTTTTGTACGGTATCGTGACATTCAGCCCGTCAAATTCGCCGCTTTTGAGGAACGCCTCAAGCTCCTCGGGCGATTTTTCAAACAGCTCGTACTCATAATCGGCCAGCATGGAATGTATCTGCGGCGAATAGCTGTGGCCGAGCTTTTCGCCGAGTAACCCGCACTTTAGCATCATATCACCTCACTGTAGCTTCCCAGATACTCGAACTGTTCGCAAATGTCCTGAATTTCGCCCATGAGCTGAACGAAGTTGGGCGAATAGACGGGGACATCGAGGTCAAAGTAGAACATGAACTCGAAGTCACGGTCGGGCAGGGGACGGCTTTCAAGCTTGTTGAGATTGATTCCGAGAGCGTAAAATCTCGACAGCGCCTTGTACAGCGAGCCGGGGGTGTGCGGCAGCACCATCATGAGGCTGGTGCGGTTTGCGCCCGGGTAAATTTCAAGGTTCTTGGAAATGCAGATGAAGCGGGTGTAGTTATTGCCCTTGTCCTGAACGGACGAGGCAAGGCACTCAAGACCGTAGAGCTTGACACAGGAGAAGCTGGAGATGGCGGCGATATCGTGCCTGCCGGACTCGGCGACCATGCGTGCTGCCTCGGCGGTGTTCTCGCAGGCAATGACCTTAACGCCGGTAAGCGACTGAAGATATGCGCTGCACTGGCTTATGGCCTGCTCGTGGGAGTAGATTTCCTTAATGTCGGAAAGCTTAGTGCCTGGGAGGGCGAGCAGGTTGTGGTCTATCTTGATGCGCACACTCTTTATGATGCTGAAGCGGTGCTTCATCATGAGGTCGTACACCTTGTTGACCGAGCCTGCGGTGCTGTTTTCAAGGGGGATAACGCCGTAGCGGCACAGCCCCTTTTCTATGGCGGTGAACACGGCCTCAAAGTTCTTGAAATAGAAAATGTTCGGATTGGTGAATACCTTGTCGCAGGCAAGCTGCGAATATGCGCCCTCAACGCCCTGACAGGCGACCAAGGGTGCGTTCGGCAAAAGCTGCGGCGTGTTCTTGATGGCGCTTTCTATCTCGTCGCAGATAGCCGAATGCGTGCCCAAAAGTCTGTTTTGTCTGCTGCGGCTGAGCTCGAAAATGAGCGAATACAGCGAAAAGCCGTACTCCTTGAGGTCGTCGGGTAGCTTTGCGGAAATGTCGGCAAGCTTTTTGCGCTCCCTTGCAGAGTCGTAAACGTTCATTGCGTTTTCTCTTTTATACTCTGCGACCTCGGCGGCAAGCTCCATGCGCTTGGCAAAAAGCTTGGTCAGCTCGTCGTCAACTGCGTCTATCTCGGTTCTTATCTCGTCAAGATTCATTTTGCGTCCTTTCTCTTTTCAAGCAATGCGTTGTAAACTGCGATGGCGGCCGCTGCCTCGATGCACGGCACGGCTCTCGGCACGATGCAGGGGTCATGTCTGCCGTGCACGGTGAGCTTCGTGTTCTCCATCGTGCGCAGGTCAACGGTGTCCTGCTCGATGGCGATAGACGGCGTGGGCTTCACGACCGCTCTGAACACGATGGGCATGCCCGTTGTTATACCGCCGAGGATGCCGCCGCAGTTGTTGGTTTTTGTGATTATCCTGCCGTTTTCCACGGCGAAGGGGTCGTTGTTTTCGCTGCCGAGCATTTTTGCTGCGCCGAAGCCTGCGCCAAACTCGATGCCCTTAACAGCCGGTATGCCGAATACCAGCGAGGAAATGCGGTTTTCCATGCCACCGAAGACTGGGTCGCCGATACCGGCGGGGCAGCCTGATACCGCACATTCGATAACGCCGCCGACGGAGTCGCCTTTTTCTTTGGCACTCAGAATTGCGGCCTTCATTTTTTCGCCGCACTCGTCGTTGACAACGGGGAAGGGCTTGTCGGCAGTGGCGCAAATTTCGCCCTCATCGGCAATGCCGCCGAGCTCGGCAATACGGGTCACGACGCTGATGCCCTCGGCACGGAGCAATTGCAGGCACAGGCCGCCGACTATGCAAAGCGGTGCGGTGAGGCGACCGGAAAAATGTCCGCCGCCGGTGTAATCCTGCGAGTTGTTGTATCTTTCGCCGGCAGTGAAGTCGGCGTGCCCCGGGCGGGGCTTATATTTAAGCTCGGAGTAGTCGCCCGAGCGGGTGTTCGTGTTTTTAATTATCGCCGTGAGCGGAGTTCCGCAGAGTCTGCCGTCAAACAGACCCGAGATAAACTCGGGAGCATCGGCCTCGCTTCTCGGGGTCGAAAATTCGCTGCGGCCGGGGGCTCTGCGCTGCATAAATCGTGCAAGCTCGCTCATATCCGGCTCAAAACCGGCGGGCAGTCCCTCAACCGTCACGCCGATGGCGGGGGAGTGCGACTGACCGAAGATGGTGAATCTGATATTTCCGTTAAAGCTGCTGCTCATTGTCCGCACTCCAATCCGTTGAATTTTTCCCAAAACCGTGGGAACGATTTGTTCACGCACTCGCAGCCCGTGACCGTGACGGGTCCGGTGCAAATGCATGCCGCCACCGCTGCCGACATGGCGATGCGGTGATCGTTAAAGCTGTCGATCGTGCCTCCGTGCAGCGGCCTTCCGCCGTGGACTATCAGCCCGTCGGGAAGCTCCTCAACGGAAGCGCCCAAGCTGCAAAGCAGGGTCGCCGTGGTCATGAGCCTGTCGGATTCCTTGAGCCTCACTCTGGCGGCGTTTATGATATGCGTGTCGCCCTCGGCTGCCGCCGCCACAACGGACACGACCGGCACGAGGTCGGGTATCTCGGAAGCGTCAACCGTGCAGGCGGTGAGCCTGCCCTTTTTGACGGTCACGCTGTCGCCGCTGACCGTGACATCTGCACCGAAAAGGCACAGAATGTCGATAATTTTCTTGTCGCCCTGACTTGTGTGCTCGGGAATGTTTTTCACCGTCACGCCCACATCGGACAAAGCGCCCATGCACAGGAAAAACGCCGCATTTGACAGGTCGCCCTCGACCGTGCAAGCCTCATTCAGGCGGTAGCGCTGATTGCCGGGTATGGTGTAGACATTACCATTTTTCGCAAACTCGATGCCCGACTGGCGCAGGGCGTTTTCCGTCATGGCGATGTATGCGCTTGATTCAAGCTTACCTGTGACGGTGAGTGCGCTGTCGGTGTCTAAAAGCGGAAGCGCAAACAGAAGCCCCGAGATAAACTGCGAGGACACATTGCCTGCTATCTCAAATTCTCCGCCCGTGAGCTTGCCGGAGCAGTGAAGCTCCGTGCCGATGCGCTCAAGCGTCATGCCGTGCTCATGCAGCACCTCGTCAAGCGGGCTGAGGGGGCGCTCGGACAGCCTGCCCTCCATTTTGAACACGACGCTTTCGCCCAATGCGCCGCACACGGGGATGAGAAAGCGCAGGGTCGAGCCGCTTTCACCGCAGTGCAGGGTCTTGACCCCTTTGCTCGGCTTTGCGCACGGCTCAACACGCAAAACACCCTCGTGAAGCTCCGTTACATCGGCACACAGCGTTTGCACGCAGCTTGCCGCAGCGGCAATGTCCTTGGATATATCGCCGCAGTCGAGCGTAACGCCGCTTGCGCCCAGTCCGGCGCAGATAAGAAGCCTTTGGGCGTGTGATTTTGAGCTGGGTGCGGAGGTCACGCCGGAGCGCTGTCCGTTTTTGAGGGTGATGTTCATACTAACTCCTTAAAGCCAGTCCCGCAGAGCGTCAATGTCAACGCTCTCGATGCGGCACGAGCCTATCTTCTCCGGCACGATAAGATGCATTTTTCCGCCGGAAATTTTTTTGTCCGCCTTTGAGGCTTCAAGAAGCTCATCGGTCGTGAAGCTCGTCTCGGTCGGCAGGTCGTATTTTTTAAGTATATCTATAATTATATCACGCAAGCTTTCGCTGCAAAAGCCCTTGTCGGCTGCCGCTCGGACTATCATAGCCATGCCGACTGCAACTGCGTCGCCGTGGTGCACGGCGTAGCCGCTGCATTTTTCAACGGCGTGACCGATGCTGTGACCGAGGTTCAGAAGCATCCTCGTGCCACGGTCAAACTCATCCTCGTTGACAATGCGGCTTTTTATTCTCACGCAGCTTGCTATGACCGCTTCCTCGTTCTGCTTTATGCCGCCGGAGAACACCGTGTCAAACAGCTCGCCGCCGGCGAGAACGCCGTATTTTACTATCTCTGCGCAGCCGCAGCGGTAGTCGGCATCGGGCAGGGTCTTGAGCGTGTCAGGGTCGCAGAAAACGGCAATGGGCTGATAAAAGCAGCCCGCCTGATTTTTGCCGGAGTTTAGGTTTATCGCAGTCTTGCCGCCGACGGAGGAGTCGACCGCCGCAAGCAGCGTTGTGGGTATCTGCACAAAGCTTATGCCCCGAAGATATGTTGCAGCGGCAAAGCCCGCAAGGTCGCCCGTTACGCCGCCGCCGAGGGCGACGAGTATATCCGAGCGGCTGACATGACTGTCGCACAGGAAGTTTAAAAGCTTACCGTATGTCTCAAGGCTCTTTGCCGGCTCGCCGCCTTGGTGGATAAAGTGCAGCACCTCAAAGCCTGCGCTTTTGAGCGTCTCCGTGACGGCTTCACCGTAGAGCGGGTAGGTGTTCGGACCGCTGACGATGACGGCCTTTGCGGGCTTAGTGAGCTTTGCCGTTTCTTCGCCGACACGAGCGATAAGCCCACGCTCGATGAGTACATTATAATCAGTTGAAGCGGAAACGGGGATGGATATCATCTGCCGTCGACCTCCTCCTTGCGCCGCCTGCCGTCGTCAAGAAGCTTTTCCAGCGTCTCGAAGTCGTCGTTTTTAACGGCGTCACGGTACTGCTCGAGTGCTGCAATGAACCAGTCGAGCTCGTTTAAAATGCAGTCACGGTTTTCCAAAAACAGCTCCGCCCAAAGCTTGGGGTTGAGCCATGCGACCCTCGTCAGATCCTTGTAGCTGCCTGCGGAAAAGCCCTTGTGAGCTGCCGCCGTAGGGCTTTTAATGTAGGCGTTCGATATGATGTGCGGCATCTGCGAGGTGAAGGCGATAAGCTCGTCGTGCTTTTCGGCGGTGGTCACGGAGATGCTGCCGAAGCCCACCGGCGCAAGCAGAGTCTTGACCCGGTCTAATAGCTCAATATCGTCAAAAGACGGCGGCACGATCACCATGGGCGCATTGTGGAAAAGGTTTGCCCTTGCGTATTTGAAGCCCGACTTGTGCGTGCCCGCCATTGGGTGGCCGCCGATGTAGGTGAAGCCGTATTCCTCGGCGATAGGGAAGCACATGGAGCAGATCTTGCGCTTTGTGCCGCATGCGTCGATGACGACGGGCTTTTTGCCGATGTGCGGAGCCATGCGTCTTAAAAATGCCTCGGCAGCCTCGGGGAACACGGCGATGATAACAAGATCGCAGCTCCCGATGTTCTCCTCGGTGAGTTCGCCGTCGACTGCACCGCTGAGCATTGCAAATTTGAGCGTATCTTCCGTCCTGTTGCATGCGAGGACCGTTTCGCCCGCTTCGCGGTAGGCTTTCGCAAACGAGCCGCCTATAAGTCCCAGTCCAACTATTCCGACCGTCATTTCGTCACGACCTCACGAATAGCGTTTACCGCCTTGGCAAGACTGTCGTACTCCTCGGGACGCAGCGACTGCGCACCGTCGCACAGTGCGTGCATGGGGTCGTTGTGGACTTCAACTATAAGACCGTCGCAGCCGGCTGCAACGCCCGCCAGCGCCATGGGGCGTACAAGTCTTGCAACACCCGTTGCGTGGCTCGGATCAACGATGACCGGCAGATGGGTAAGCTCATGCAGCATGGGGACGACCGCAAGGTCGAGAGTGTTTCTCGTGTAGTCGTCGAAGGTGCGGATGCCCCGCTCGCAGAGGATGAC